>JAISTG010000058.1 GCA_031272705.1 Bacteroidales bacterium
ACTCAAAATTCGGCTCAAACTCAACCGGAGATTGACCTAAACGCACTTACGGATTCGGGCAAAAGCCAAAGGCAAAAAATGATTACTTAATTAAAATTTTACTACTTTTGCCGCCGAAAAATACGTAAATAATATGTTTGTTTTATTCAAAAAAGAGTTAAGTTCTTTTCTTTCATCGCTTACGGGTTACGTAACGGTGGTGGTGTTTTTGGCAATCAACGGGCTGTTTCTTTGGATAGTCAATACGGATTTCAACATATTTGACTTTGGTTTGGCTAATTTGGACGGGCTTTTTATTGTTTCGCCGTGGGTGTTTCTGTTTTTGATACCCGCCATTACGATGAAAATGTTCGCCGAAGAGAAGAAAAGCGGCACTATTGAACTCCTTCTCACCAAGCCTTTGAGCGATATGTCTATTGTGTTTGCAAAATTCATGGCGGCGATTGTTTTAGTTGCGCTTGCGATTCTTCCAACCTTGCTTTACATTATAAGCATTTATCAACTTGGAATGCCCAAAGGGAATTTGGATTTGGGTGCAATAGCCGGGAGTTATATCGGATTGATGTTGCTGAGCGTGGCATTCGTAGCCATAGGTCTTTATATCTCATCGCTAACTGAAAGTTCTGTGGTGGCGTTTGTTGCATCCGTGTTCGTATCTGCTTTAATCTACATTGGCTTTGACCTGTTATGCTCGTTGAAAATCTTTGGAGGGGCGGAGTTGTTTGTTCGTTCTCTGGGTATAAATCAGCATTATGCGTCCATTAGTAGAGGCGTTATCGACAGCCGAGACATTATATATTATGCGAGTTTGGCTTTTCTGTTTTTGTTTTTGACCAAGATGCGTTTGGAGAACGGACGTATCTTCAAAGCCAAAAGCCTCAAACGCAGTATCAAAAACTCTCATATCTTGCAGGGTTTGTTTGGTTTGGTGGCGATAATCTTTGTTAATGTTGTGGGATATTACTTTTTTGGCAGGTTGGATTTGACCCAAGAGAAACGCTATTCTCTTTCAAAGTCAAGCAAGGATCTTGTAAAGTCGTTGAAAGATGTGGTGTTTATCCGTTGCTATTTGGAAGGAGATATGTCGGCGAATTACCGAATCCTTCGCAATGAAACAAGAGAAATGATAAATCAATTGAGATCTTACAACAGCAATATTGAATATGAGTTCTTTGACCCTAACTCATTCTCCACCAAAGAAGAGCAGAACGATTTCTACAAACGATTACTTGACACCGGCTTTAAGCCTCTTATGGACAGACGCATCAAGTCAAATACGGAGGTGAAACAATATATCTTTCCGTACATTGAAATAACTTATGGCGGCAGAACAGGCTTATTCTCACTCATTTCGTCCAAAGACGGTTTCGGAGAAGAAAGTATCATCAGCAATTCTACATCCAATCTTGAGTACAATCTCTACATTGCCTTGCGGAATATGGCTAATCCTATTCGCAAGAAAGTGGCATTCCTTAACGGACATGGAGAATGGGACGTGCCTTATATATGGGACTTCGCACAGACTTTGGGTGAATACTACAGCGTGGATACAATTACCATAAACGAAAAATTAAATGCTCTAACCGAACGAAGATATGATACGGCATCTCATATTGCCGCACCCAAAAAGATGACTAATAAGTTTGATTGCCTTATTATCGCCAAACCAACGAGAATCTTTTCCTATAAAGACCTTTATATTATAGACCAGTTCGTGATGCATGGTGGTAAAATCCTCTGGTTACTTGACCCTCTTACGGCTTCCATTGACACGATGCAGTCGGTTGGAGAGACGTATGCCGTAACTAATTTCACAGGAGTGGAAGACCCGTTGTTTCGTTACGGAGTTAGATTGCAGACAAACCTCATTATGGATATGCAATGCTGCAAGATACCTATTAGAACCGGCGAATACTCTAACGGACAACCGCAATACACATATTTCCCTTGGAATTTCTTTCCTGAGATAAGCCCGAACGCAAACAGCATAATCACAGACCGAATTAACCCTGTCAAGATGCAGTTTGCCAGTGTTGTGGATACGATAGAAAATAACATCAAAAAGACACCGATACTTTTTACTTCCGATTACACAAGGCTTATGAATACGCCTGTCGTTGTCTCGTTACAGATGTTGAAGGAGAAGCAAGATGCGACCCTTTTTACGCAATCACATTTGCCTGTTGCGATGTTGTTGGAAGGGGATTTCAATTCGGCGTTTGCACATCGGCTTGCACCGGAGATGGAACGCAATGAGGAGATAGCCTTTAAGGACAAGAGCGACAGCAATGCAATGATTGTGGTAGGGGATGGCGACATAGTGCGTAACGATTTTATGAACGGACAAATGCTTCCCTTAGGTTACGACAAATATACGGGGCAAATGTACGGCAATAAAGAGTTTCTAATCAACTGTGTCAATTATCTGTGTGGCGATAAAAACATTATACCGTTACGTTCTCGCGAAGTGATAATGCGGAAATTGGAAATGGCAAAATTGGAACGTGAAAAAACATTTTGGCAAGTAATAAACGTTGCAGCGCCTGTTCTTTTGATTGTTATCTTTGGAATTATTATAAACCTGATACGCCGCAAGCGTTACGTGCATTAGGCTTTCTCAACACAGTTTTACGCCAATCAGGTGCATAAATTCCTCTCTGGTTTTCATATCTCGCATAAATACGCCCGTGAAATCGGAAGTTGTAGTGAGGGAATTTTGTTTCTGCACGCCCCTCATTGACATGCATAAGTGCTGAGCCTCAATCACTACTGCTACTCCCAGCGGATGTAGTGTCCGATCCAGACAATCTTTTATCTGACGCGTCAATCGTTCTTGCACCTGCAAGCGTCGTGCGAAGCAATCCACCACTCGCGGTATCTTACTTAAGCCAACAATTTGACCGTTTGGGATATAAGCCACGTGAGCCTTGCCAACGATGGGACAGAGATGGTGTTCGCATAACGAGTAAATCTCAATATCTTTCACTAAAACCATCTGTCGATAATCCTCTTTGAAGATCGCCGATTGCAGAATGGCACAAGGGTCAAGGTCATATCCGTGAGTAAAAAACTGCATCGCCTTTGCAATTCTCATAGGAGAATCTTTCAGCCCGTCCCTTTCCGTGTCCTCTCCCACGAGGGTCAGAATCGCTTGATAATGAGCGGCTAACTGTTGTAGAGTTTCCTTGTTATATCGTTCTAATTTAACGTATCCGTTTTGTTCCAAATCCATTTTGATGTTCTGTTTTGAGGTTGCAAAAGTACAAAATTTCGTTTCAAAATGACCAATCCTCGTTTCAAAAAGACCGAAAGCCCATTTCAAATTTCTTAGTGCCGAAAAAGGATAAGAGACTTTCGCCGAAACCTCATTAGACTTTCGCCGAAAGTGGAGGAGACTTTCGGCGAAACCTACCCGGACTTTCGGCGAAACTTATTTTAACTTTCGGCGAAAGTCTCTTATCCTTTTTCGGCACTAAGAAATTTGAAATGGGCTTTCGGTCTTTTTGAAACGGGTTTCGGCGTTATTGAAACGAGATTTTGCGATAATGAGCAGGGTTTTTGAGAAATTTATATCTTTGCAGTGCGAAAATCATTAAAGAATACGTGATTATGAAACGTGAAAACAACAAAATTATCCTTCTTTTTGCCATAACGTTTGCGGTTTCGGTGGCAATAGGATTTGTGTATAGTGTTGTAAAACAACACAATGCAAAAACAGATGCAATAACCGCCATTACGGATATTGCTTCCGAAAAAGACGAATCGGCAGAGGATTTACTCAAAAAAGCGATGGACAAAAACGATGTCTCAATCCTGAATAATCTTCGCCGAAGATACCACGTTGAAACGATGTTATGTGCTGTTAATGACACGATTAACGTTAGCAATATGGCGGAACCTCAAAATGCTTCGGCGTATTTTCGCAGCCGTTTGAGCGGTCGCCGAATTGATTCCGCACACCATATATATAATGTGAGCGAAAACGCCACCAAACACTACGTTGGCTATCTTGAAACGGCTGACAGTGTGCTTTTTATGGAGATTGAGAGCCACCGAATCGCATCCCACAGTGCCTTTGCCGACATCACGCTCACCGAACGCAAAAGAGAGGTTTCGTATAACGAGAAGTCGGATATTTCTTACGCCAAGTACGAAGATTCTTTGTTGATTTGGCAGAGCGGAAACTTCCCTTACCCACAACGAAACACCTTAATATCAGGACAATGGCAAAGAACCTCTCATCATTATTTGCATTACTCATTACAAAGCCAAAATCCACATCAACAATGGGTCGTTACGATACATTCAAATCTTTGGTATGATACGCTAATAGGCTCATCTGCAATCTTTTTGCTTATGCTTATTGTAACGGGTCTTGCATTCCTGATACGGAAATTTGTTAAGCGTGAGGCGTTATCGCAAAGGACGCTGGTGTTTTTAGTTATTACGGGTTTATTTCTTGCTGTTTTTGTGGTACTTGGCTGGATTAGCATACTCAACGTACGAGATATGAACACGGAGGCTTATACCGATGTGCTGAAAGAAAAAACCCTGTCTATCAACATAGAAATCAGCACTTTCATGTCTCAAAACGACAGCACAAATGCCCTTTCCGATTACGTATTACGGTTGTCCAATGCGTTTTTCGTTGATATTAACATTTTTGATTCAAAAGGTATGATAATGGTATCGTCAAAGCCGCGAGTGTTTGAGGAAGGTGTTGTACCGAAACAAATGAATATCAATGCATTTCGTCAGTTGAGCGGAGCGGGTTCAAGATACGTGTCGCCGATACTTGTTCAGAGTGAAATGTTTCGGCAACGCAGGTATCTATCTGCTTATATGCCTATTGTAAATGAGGAAGATAGGGTTGTGGCTTATCTTAATATCCCCTTCATTTCGCAACAGAGGGAATTAGACGAAAGAATCAAGTCAATGATAAGTAATTTTGCGGGCGTATATCTGTTGGTTGTGAGTGTGGTTATACTTCTTGCGGCTCTCATTTCCAATATCTTAACAAATATAAGAAAGAATGAACGAGACAAAGCGTGGAAGGAACTCGCCAAACAGGTGGCTCACGAAGTCAAAAACCCACTTACGCCTATGAAACTCTCAATTCAACATCTTGTAAGGCTGAAAGATAGCGGCGATAAGCAATTTGACAATAAGTTTTCTGCCGTCTCGTCTTCGTTGATTGAGCAGATAGACACGTTATCGGGGATTGCGAGCGAATTTTCCGATTATTCACGCATACAAGACCCTGAATTACAGAAAGTAAATGTGGTTTTGTGCTTACAGTCGGCGGTTGCAATGTTTTCAAGTAACGATTCGTTGTCATTGAACCTTAACCTGAATAATTATAATGAAGTTTTAGTGTCGGCAGACAAGGCTTTATTGATACGAACCTTCAATAATCTGCTCAAAAACGCCGTTCAGGCATTGTCCAATCGTGAAGACGGACGGATAAATGTGGATTTGCGGGTAATGAAACGGCGATGTATCGTAACCATTGAGGATAATGGCTGTGGCATATCGCCTGAAAATCAGGCTAAAATCTTTGTTGATTCCTTTACAACCAAAAATGACGGCAGCGGATTGGGATTGGTAATTGTCAGAAACACGATTGAGAGTTTCAAAGGCACGTTGCGGTTCTCTTCAAAGGAAGGAAAAGGCACGTCATTCATTGTTTCACTGCCACTTAACCACAATTAGAAAACAGGACACGGGATATGGGTCGTTCGTTTATTGTTTCCTGCAAAATTAAAAGCGTAATTTAACCATATTTCTACAGCCCCATAGGTTTTGGAAGCGGGAGTCAGTTTGGACAGATTGACATCATAACTGATGCCGATGTTGAATCCGCCGTAGTGATAGCGAGCCGTAACTATCAGAGCGTCAAGAATACGATAGTAAAGTCCCGCAGCCAGATTGGTTTCCGCCATATCGTATATACTGATTGGGAATATGACTTCACTACCTGCCACTATCTCTGTATTATTATCCTGTAACTGCCCGAAGATAAGAGGTTTCAAGGCATAGTTATCGTCTTTGTTCAAGAAGAAAGAGGAATATAGATTTGTTTTTATCGGCATTCGTACCGATGAATTTTCAAAATATGAAAATGTTGGGCGATTGAAGTGCATTAAATTCAAACCTGCCTGAAATATATTGGTTTTTGTAACTTTTGATTGCCAATGTAAGCCCAACGAAAAGTCATAAACGCCTAATGATTTCAGCGGTATGCCTTCCGTATTTGAAGGATTGTTGCCGAAATCTGCGTTTGTGATGTCATAGGAATAGGTACTGCGATTACCTTTCAGCCCTATGGACAGCGTATTTTTTGCATCTAAGCCGAAGGATTTATAAATTGACACAGCCAAACCGATATTGCGTGAGCCGTAACTTAAACTCCCTGCCACGTCAGCAAGAAACTCAACTCCCAAACCAATACCTAACTTTGCTTTTCGGTTGGTATAGACTTGTGTTTCGGCAGTAAGTAAATATGAATTCAAGCCTGTGGATACACTAGACCATTGATTACGATACACAGTACCTGCTCTGAATTGCTCGGAACAAAAACCTGTAAGAGCAGGATTTAAAAACATAGGATTTGCATCAAGAGAAGAAAACCGCACATCTTGACCACGTGCCAATGAAACCTCAGCAACAAGCAATAAAATCAATATGTGCTTCACCCATTTCACATTGCTATCTTAATTTAGCCTTTATGACGGCAGCATCTCTTTCAATCAGTTCCTTTATTTTCATCATTCCGTCTTCCAAAGCGAGGGCTGCGGCACGGCGTTCAAACTCATAATAACCGTAATAGGCTGCCATATATTGTTTAGATGAGCCTCGCTCGTTGAATTTTGCGACAAGGTTATTACGCAGGTCGTAAATCTCAACAATAACTTCAAGTTCTGTTCTGTTGGAACACATTGGCATACCGCAGACATTAAGAATGCCGACAGTGAAACCCGATAACCAACTCCATTTATAGTTGTTTTTCCTGTACACATCACCTATTCGCAACACTACATTGCCGCTTCTGCGAGTTGAAGGGTCGGAAATGTTACTTTTAATCTCCGTAACAAAGATATTCATTGCGTCCTGTATGCGTTGGTCTCCTGCATACAATTTGGTCTTTTCCGTAACCTCATGAACTCCTTTGCCATAAGGAGTTTCCACAAGTCCATAAGGATTTTCCAAATCGTTATCCGGTTTTACGGCATAGGAGTTTGCCCCATACGCATTCTCAAAAGAAGGCTGGTCAAACCAGATTGTAAGGCGAGGTAAAAGGACAGTGTTTTGATATTCCGGTACAAACACGTCTTGTTCTATGCTTTTACAACCCACAAAACCCATAGTGAGTAAGGTTAATGCTGCTATAAAGTTTATTTTATTCATAATCAAAATATGCAATTTTAAGACTGCAAATGTATTCTTTTTTTTTGAAATGACAATACTTTATTTTATTTTTCTTCCTTTATGATATAAATATCTTCATTATCCTTTTTCATCATATATTTCTCACGAGCAAATTTTTCAATGAATTTTATATCTTTTTGCATCTTGATTGTATTTATGCTGTCAAGTCTTATACGTTCTTCAAGTTGCTTTTGCTGTTCTTTAAGTTCTGCTAAGTCAGCCCTGTAATTAGAGAGTTTTATGACGCTGTGAGTTCCAAAAAGAATAATCACTATAAACGCTATGCCGGAAAGAAACCAGCGATTTTTCAACAGGTGTATTACTCCTTCTTTTGTAAATATCTGTTTCATTATATTATGTTTTTATCGTACAAATCCATTAAATTCTCTACTTTTCTGTTTAACCAGTAAGTCTGCAATCCTGTTTTCTTTGCTCCTTCAACGTGTTGGGGACTGTCATCTATAAAAAGGGTCTCATCGGGATTTAGTCCTGCATCGTTAAGTATGTAATTAAATGCTTTGAGGTCAGGCTTTTTAAGATGTATTTCATTAGAAAAATATGTCTTTGTGAAACAATGTTTAAATACATCAAAACCACATTGACGTTCAAAGTCCTTTTTCAAAAACTCAATGTGTAATTCATTTGTATTACTAAACAGGAAGAGATTATATTTCAATTTCAACAAGCCAAGCAATTCAACATTTTCTTTTGGTAAATCAAGTATCATTGCCATCCAAGCCTCATCTATCTGCTTATCTGTGAGATTTGTTTTCACCAAATCCCTTATTCCATTGCGGAAGTCAGGCAAAGAAATTGTTCCTTCTTCAAATCTGTCAATTATATCTGCCTGTTGAGCTTGTGTATAAACAGATTCAAAATTTTCAATGCCATAACTGCGAAATTTCTCTACAATTTCCCAGTAATCAACATTCAAAATAACCCCGCCCAAATCAAGTATCAAATTTTTAATCATTATTTCGTATGTTCTATATTTTGAGTGTGCAAAAGTACAAAAAGTTTTTATTTCCTAAATTTTGTCCATTAGACACTTTTTTGCTTTTTCTCACACTCTTTTGTCCATTAAGTAGAATAGATTAATCTTGTTTTCCAAATATCAAATGCTTGGAAAATAATGCCATAAATACACTTCGTGCCAACAGATATGTGAGAAAACCTATCCAAAGAGCGTTATTGCCTATCGCAGAGCGAAATGACAGAAAAATAATGAAGTAAAGTCCTGTGGCAATAAAGATTGCGTTACGCATAATGGCAGATTGAGTCATTCCTATCAAAATGCCGTCATAGAGAAACGCCACAAAACCACACAGAGGTATCAAAAGCGTCCATACAAGATAGGCTTGAGCGGCATCAATTACGTTTTGCTTGTCGGTAAGCAGGTAAAGAATGTCATTAGAGAAGAAGGCATAGATACACATGACTATAAGACTCAAGACCAACCCCCATAAGAGTATATGTATTACGCTTTTACGCAAATTTATTTTGTCCTTTGCTCCTACGTAACGTCCGCAAAGACTTTCCGCAGCGTAGGCAAAACCATCCATAAAGTAAGAAAAAAGCGTAAATAACTGCATTAGAAGGGTATTAACGGCAAGTAAGGGATACACCATGCGGGAAGACGCAATAGTAAAATAAGTACTGACCACAATAAGACAAAGTGTCCGTAGAAAGATGTCGGCATTTACCTTAAAGAATTCACGCATCTTGCGACTGTTAAGAGAGTTACGGAAGTTGAAAAGGGGCAATATCTTTCTGTATTTGGCAAAGAGAAATATCAAAGTTGCAATCAGTCCGCCATATTGAGCAATTACCGTTCCCCAAGCCACGCCTTCTATTCCCATATTCAAGCCCAGAGCAAGCCAAAGGCTGAAAATGATATTCAATATGTTGATAAAGATGGCTATATACATAGGAGTACGGGAATCTTGCATACCTATAAACCAGCCTTTCAGTGCATACATACCAAGCGTTGCAGGTGCCGCCCAGATACGAATAAAAAAGTACGCAAGGGAAAGAGATAATACCGAATTTTTGTCTTCAATCACCGCAGCAGCAACAAGAGATATGGGTACTTGAAGGGCTATCAGTATAACGGAAGCCGAAAAAGCAATGAAACAAGCACGAGTCAGTATGTTGATAGCCTCTTTCATATCTCCTGCACCGAAGGCTTGAGCCGTGAAACCGCTCGTTCCCATCCGTAAAAAGCCGAAATTCCAGTAAATAAACGTGAAAATCATAGAGCCGACCGCCACTCCGCCGATATAATCCAGCGTAGAGCCACCCGTATTTAAGTGTCCGACAATCGCAGTATCAACCATACCAAGCAGAGGTACGGTTATATTGGTGATGATATTAGGAATGGCTAATGCGAGTATTCGTTTGTTCACGTTTAGTTTTTATTAGGTTTCAGTATTCGTTTGAAGTAAGTTAAGTGCCACAGGATATGAATAATACCAATGAGCGTCATAACCAATCCCGAAAGGACATGAATTTGAAGTAACAAAGAAAAAATACCCATAGACCAGTGATAATTCAGTTGAAGTACTAAATAAAAACCACCAATACAGGAAAGCAAAAAACTGATTAAGAGAATGATATTCCATATTCTGCGATGAGTAATTTTTTTTATTCTTTCCGTCTTCACCATCAGCAATGTAATGAAATAAAGTGCAATAACACTTGCCGATATTGAGATAACAGGATAAGATACAGAGGTTTGCACAGGTTCTTTTTCCGTTTGCTTAACGGATATTGAGGTTTCATTATGGCTTGTGGCTGTTTCGGTTTGTTTTCCTTTGATTATGAGAGAACTATCCGTCTTTTCGGCAATATCTTTCTTTGTTATGGCTGGAGATATTTTGCTTTTAACCGTATCCGACTTTGTTATAATGGTATCTTTTTGTTGTTCAACGATTTGTTCTACATTTCCATTGTCGCAGAATCCGTCATTATTTTCATCTATGAAGCGTCCGCAGCCGTGAATGCAATTAACACGAGTGCCATTTCCAAAAGGGCATTGAGCGAAGCCTGAAAAGCCGGATATAAAGAGAATAATTATGAGTACAAATTTAGGTTTCATTTTTCTGTTATTTACTAATAAACGCCTGCAAAAGTAATAAAAAAATTCCGAAACTTGATTACGGAAAATTAGAATCAAATTCTAGCGTTCTATAATTTGATTCTAATTTTCCGTAATCAAATTTCAATACTGCCTAATCGTTTTTTTGTAATTACGGAACGGTTGTTTATGCTACGGAAACGGCAAATTGCAGGGCTGTTTTCCCTTGAATGATTTGTAGGGCAAGGTTTCTGAGTGGTGTAAGTTTTTTTTGCTGTGGGAGACCTTTTTTTTCGTGCGTTTGTCTTAATTAAAAATAAATTTTTGTGCGGTATTTGTTACTTTTTACTAATTTTGCTGTTCTTTATATCAAGGAATTTGTTTAATTGTTTTAGAATATGAAACACGGAATTTTTATTATATTATGCTATATTGCTTTAAGTTACAATGCTTCGGGCAATCCGTCGGTCTATAATCCGCCAAGCAATCTGTCGGTAACTGATTTGCAGGAAACAGAGGCAAATCTGTTATGGAATGGAAATGCGAATGCGGTGAGTTGGATTGTGAATTATAAGGTTTTGATGGCGGAAGAATCTATCGAAATCGCTTTGCAGGATACCATTATCAACATACAGGACATTATAAGTGGCTTGCGATATATATGGAAAGTAAAAATGATTGACTCAAACGGAGATACAACGGCATGGAGTGATATTTCAACTTTTGTTGTTCCCGAATGGGAGACGGATTGCGGGAATGTGGAGCAGTTAATGCTTGCAGGAATGACTGCAAACGGGCTGTTAGTGCAGTGGAATCCTTCTCCGGGACAGTTATCGTGGGAAGTGGTTTGCGGAGACGTTGGAAGTAATCCTAATAATGAAGGAGTGAGGCAACAGACCGTCAATTTGAACCATACATTTACAGGTCTTATTCAGGGGAAACCTTATCAAATAGCGGTAAGAGGAATTTGTAACGGCTCACAAAGCAATTGGAAATTTATGAATGTAAAATACGTTGCGGACAATTACTATTGGAGTTTGCCGATACAAATTACTTTTGAAACAGAAGAAGAAAACGGCAAGACAGGTTTTGTCAGCGGCATATCAAACCCTTGGATTATCGGTTCGGCAGAAAATTATACCAATCAGGGAAACCATTCGCTTTACATATCTTTTGACGAGGGAGCAACAACCAACTATATTGCTGCTCCGACACGCAGTTACGCTTTCACAGGTTTTTATATCCCTCAGGAGGCATCAAGTTACTACATTGACTTCAAATGGAAGAGTAACACAACAAATCCTAACGACAGACTGAAAGTTTATATGCTGGAAGAGAATGCTATGTTAAACATTGACCAAATGCCGGAAGACCTTTATCTTATTGGACAAACACAATACAATGGCAACTATCCGCAATGGCAGAGTGAGCATTTGGAAATGCCGGCAAGCACTTTCGGCTATACGAGGAAAGTAGTGTTTGCATGGGAAAGTGATTCGTCAGGTACGATGGCTGTTGCACTTGACGATATTTACATTACGGGTCGCTATTGTCCCGCTCCATACGCTTTAACGGCAAACAACATCACTGCTCATACAGCCACTCTGCACTGGCAGGCGACCGAAGACCAAACCCTTTTCAATCTTCAATACAGACAAACCGGTGATACAACGTGGCAGACCGTCAATGGAATAGATACAGGTTACGTTTTGAGTAATCTTGACATAAATACGGAATATCAATATCGCATTCAGGCTGACTGCCAAAGCGAACAGAGTTTTTGGTCTGTTGTTGATACCTTCACTACAGCCCTTGTGATTAACGCACCGAGTAATTTCAGACTCACGATGCTTACGGATACGGCGGCAAATCTGCAATGGAACGTTGAAGGGATAACTAACGGTTGGCTCTTTGAATATAAGGAAATATCGGGAACTTACATCACGCTGGCATTGCAGGAAAACGAAGTACTGTTAGACGATCTCGCTCCAAACACATCATATATTGCGAGAGTAAGAGGCGTTACGGCGGGATACGATACGAGCAGTTATAGCAGCGAAATACTGTTTCAAACCGATTGCAGCCGCATAAGTACCTTCCCTTATACCGATTTAACGGATACAACACGCTGTTCCGCCGAAGGATATTGCGATTTGGAAACCTGTTGGCGAAGCAATAACGATACCCTTTTCTCACCTTACTTTGACTTCACGCCGCTTTATACTCCCGAAATGAGCATACAATATAAGGCTTCCGCTTCCTGCCAACTGCTTATCTACACGCGAGGCGGCGGATACTCATTACTGGAAACCCTTCTGCCGACAGACGGCTATGCGGTTAAAACCTGCAATCTGCTTCCTTACGAAAACGAAGATGTTATAAGGTTTGCCTTTGTTAATGCGGGCTATGAAAGCATTCCAAACTATGAATTTGCGATTACGGACTTCACTATAAAAGATATTTGCGTCAGTCCGGCGCGTCTTTCCTTCACTGAATTAAACAGAAATGAAGTTGCGATTAACTGGGAGGCATATCCTAATAATGTACAATGGCAAGTTGTTTTATGGAATGTTACCGGTGGCGACAGCATAAGTACTTTTACCGATGTGCGTTCGTGGTATTATGGTTCGCTTGTGCCTGATGATGAGTACATAATAGGCGTTCGCGGCATCTGTTCGGCAGGAGATACGGCTGCAACCTTTACCGAACTGCATTTTACTGCGGTAGATAATATGTGTATGCCGCCTCACAACTTTGAATGTACATATTACGGAGGTGAAAACGGAAGCAGTATTGTCTGTACTTGGGACAGCACGGACGGAATACTGCGTTGGGAAATAGAATACAAATCTCAATACGCCATAGACCCGATTCGTGATTCCGTATGGTTGGATAATCAATATACAATCAGAGATGTAAATCCTAATCAAACGTATCAAATCCGTGCAAGAAGCGTTTGCATGTACGAAGGCGACACAAGCCAATGGACGGATTACGTTTCGCTCTTCACCAACTCTCTTTCAGCACAGCCTTATCAGGATAGAACTTTTGAAATCTTTCCTAACCCGACTCAAGGCGTGATAAACGTGAAGACAGACTTGCCCGAACTGAAACAGGCTCAACTTATAAATTCACAGGGGGTTGTTTTGCGTACGTGGGAGACTCTTCCAATGCAGATAGATATTGGAAATATGCCATCGGGAGTTTATTTCATTAAGGTATTGATAGATGATGTGCCTGTAAGCAAGCGTTTTACGATACAAAAATAAAAAATCAAAAATTTTTAATCTCGTTTTGAATTTCCGAAACTTGATTACAGAAAATTAGAATCAAATTCTAGCGTTCTGTAATTTGATTATAGAATTCTGTAATTTGATTCTAATTTTCTGTAATCAAGTTTCAGGAATGCGGAATCAAATTACAGAAATTGCATACTTTTAACTGACAGCATACATTTTTGAAAGAATAATTTGTTGCAAGTAAAAAAAAATGTTTATCTTTGCAGCGGTTAAAACGAAATAATTTTTGGTGATTATGAATAATAACAAGTACATCATAGCCTTTGTATTATTGGCTGTTTTTGCAACTTCTGCCTTTTCTCAACGCAGAAATCGCGCCCCTGAAATACGGTTTGGAGTGAGAGCAGGTTTGAATATGAGCGACCTTACTTCGGCAAAAGGATTAGACATCTGGAATGGAGTAGGAGTGTATGATAATAACCTTCAATACAAAGGGCTGGAAGACACCGATCCTTTCAAATTTGGTTTCAATGCAGGTTTGACAGCACAGGTACGAATGACTGATAACTGGTACATACAACCCTCTTTGCTTTTAGTGTCAAAGGGTTACAGACTAAATGCAACTTACGTTCAAAGTGCCAGAGAGTACAAATTGGAAGTTAATGCGGGGGCTTATTATTTCCAAATCCCCATAGATGTTGTTTATAAGTATGAATTGACGGACAATTTCAGGTTTATAGCACAGGCAGGAGTGTTTGTAGGTTATGGTTCTTTTGGTTATACGGACTTTGAAGACCACTTTGGCGAAGATACAGTGCCACGTCAATTTCATCTTCAAGTGAATCGTCCGGATTATGACCAACTTACAGGAGAGCCGATTATGGTTACCACCGACCCGACTGTGCATGGGTCTCATCTTTACTGGAAAGACCGAGATGATACTTTTATTCCGGAAGGTACATATCGCTGGGATGCCGGGCTACAAATAGGTTTGGGCTTTGAGTTTAAGTCTTTTGCCGTAACGCTTCAGTATCAGTACAGTCTTACTCCTTTGTATAATTATGATGCAGACTTCTCTTCAAGGTACAGAGAAGTAGGTATAAAAGATGTACATAACTCTTTTGAGTATCTGGGAGAAACGAACCCCGGCTCACCACACCAACACGTTATAAGCCTAAGTCTTTCCTATTATCTTGATGCTTTGAAAGCAACCAAGAAAATACGTTGGTAAGATCATATAATAAATTATGCAATCCTGCGTTTATTGTATTATGAAACGAATTTTTTTATTTACGGCAATTTCAGTTACTTTCTGCTTGTCAGGGTTTGCACAGCAGGACAGCATTGATGGTCAGCGTACTCATTATGAGTTTTCTACGGGTATGGGAGGAGGTATTGGTTTTTGGGGAGAAAAATTTACTTCAACCGATGTTTCATTGGGAGTCTCACATCAAATAAATAAAGATTTACGATTAAGATTCTTCGCTTCAACAGGCAGTTTTAATTCCACTCTTACAGGAAACTACGAAGACAAAGCCCCGTATCGCAACCCTCTTAACAGACAGGCGGCGGCTGTTGGTATGGATTACAAAATCAATACTAATCTGCAATTATCCGTAACGGCATATTTTGACTGTCTAAATCTCGGTTCAATGAATAATTATTTGCATACATCACGCCTTACTACGGCTGCATTTAATGCAAATCTCACATACAAATTCAGAAATGACTCTTTCCTGAATCTAAATGTAACTTTTATGGAAACAAATAATCCTTATAATATGTTAAATCCTTATAATATGGATTCTTTTGGCTGGTTCTCGCCAATGAACACTCCCAAAACATTCTTGAACAGCAGTATTTGGGACTGGTAATGCCTCTTACATTAAAATTTCATCAACAACCTGTTTTACGCCTTTTGTTGCTACGGCTTGTATAAAGGTAAATCCGTTTGGTATTCCCAAAGATGTTTCCTTCGGATCAACCAAATATCTTTTGCAATGAGGAGAACAGTAATTTATAAGCCCCGCTGCAGGATATACATTCAAAGAAGTACCGATAACAATCAGTATATCAGCGTTCCTGCACAACTCTATGGCTGGTTCGATCATAGGAACAGCCTCTCCAAACCAAACAATAAAAGGTCGTAAAGGATAACCCGCCTTATCTTTCATTGCAGAGGTATGTTCCCAATCGTCAAGCGTTACAATATAAAAAGGATCTGTTTCACTGCAAAGTTTTTTCAGTTCGCCGTGAAGATGTAATACCTTGCTACTGCCTGCTCTTTCATGCAGGTCATCAACGTTTTGCGTTATTATATGCACGTTAAATTTCTCTTCTAACCGAACTAATTGCCTGTGACCCTCATTTGGTTCTGCCGAAAACAACTGACGGCGGCGTTCATTATAGAAAGACCGCACCAAATTGGGATTTCGCTGCCACGCCTCATAAGTCGCAACGTCCTCAACGCGATGATGTTCCCATAAGCCATCACTATCACGGAAGGTACTCAAACCACTTTCCGCCGAAATGCCCGCTCCTGTTAATACAACTATGTTTTCCATCTGTTATTGTTTGTTTTTATTTTTTATACTCTTTGTTAAAATATCATAAATGGCTCTTTCATTATCATTTAACATCTTTCTGTGAGCCTCAATGGTCGTTTCATCATTACGAACTGCTACTCCCGTTTGAATATCGTAAGGTTCATTGTATTTAATTTCCGATATTGTATTGTCAATCAAAGGGAAAAGCATCTCAAAAGGAAGATTTGCCCGTTCGGTTATTTCTTTTGCAATGCCAAGCATGTGATTTGTAAAATTGTTGGCAAAAGTGGCTGCAAGATGAAGGGATTTGCGTTTCGCCGAACTCACTTCAAATATCTGTGAAGTAATTCTTTGTGCAATGTTTTTTATTGTCCGTAACCCTCTTTCGTTCTTTGCCTCAATACAAAGCGGCATTTGACCGTATTCTATTGCAATTCCTTTTTTTAGAGTCTGCAAAGGATAAATAACTCCGTAAGTTTCAGCACAATGTGACAGTATTTCCATATCCGTAAAGCCCGAAGTATGAACAACCGTTGCTGTTTTTGTTGTAATTTTTTCTGCCACTGTCTGTATGGCAATATCTTTCACGGCGATAATAACCAATTCCACATTCTCACAATTAAATTTTGCTGCTCTTGAATCAATTTGTTGCACAGCCAAATCCTTTATACCTTCCATTGCTTTGCGGAAGTGCCATGCTACATTGCCGTTTCCGATAATTAAAATGCTGTTCATATTGTATGTTGGTTTATAATAGTACTTTTATTTTTTAATATGTAGAATTTTTATTTCTTACAAATTAGATATTTTTGCCTTTGCAAAGGTACAAAATAAGTTATGATTTTATGTAATGGTGTTTAATTTTTGCTTAAAAAAGAGGTAATACTTCTCTGTGAAGTTTTGGTATGTCAAAACGATTTTGTATTTTTGCAGTCTCAAATTCAAAGTAAAATGAAAAGATATTTAAGATATATAATTGTAGCATTGGCTTTTATGCATGGATATTTTGCTGTTGCGCAGCAAAGTCATATTTCATGGAAGTTTGAAACCAAAAAGATAAATGATTCTGTTAGCGACTTGATTCTCAAAGCGAAATTGGATGAAGGCTGGCATGTTTATTCCCAAACAACAAAAGGAACGGAGCTTCCAATAGAATTTCAGTTTGAAACAGGTCAATACGAGCGTATTGGCGGGGTTAAGGAACTCACAAAGCCGCATGCCGAATACGATCCTTACGAAAAAGATACTACACGCTCATTTTCCAATGCGGCAACGTTCTCGCAACGGATTAAGGTGAAGAGTGTGAAGGATATAAAGGTTAAAGGCATGGTTACTTTTCAGTTATGTGAGAAGGGACAGTGCATTCCGCCTGACGATGTGGAATTTTCCTTTGATGTAAAAGGTTTTGAGAATGCCGTATCTGCAAATCAAGCCACCGAAACATCAACAGTACAAAGCGAAACGACATCAACCGAAACCGTATCTCAATCATCGGAAACGCAAACCGCCGATGAAGGAATGCTTTCAGCGGAAATGAAGGATAAATCGCTGTTTATGATATTTTTAATTTCACTTGGTGCCGGTCTGCTGACGCTTGTAACTCCTTGTGTCTTTCCTATGATTCCCATGACCATAAGTTTCTTTCTCAAAGGCAACAAAAGCAACAAACAGGGCAGGCGTTTGGCTTATGTTTTCGGTATTTCCATAGTTTTTATCTTTGCCGTGCTGGGTTTGGCTCTTACTTTGATTTTCGGGAAGCAGGCAATGTATCTTATTTCTACGCACTGGATACCTAATTTGTTGTTTTTTGCAATCTTTATGCTTTTTGCGTTGTCGTTCTTTGGATTGTTTGAAATAACACTTCCAAGTTCGTGGATAAACAAATCTGATAAACAGGCAGATAAAGGGGGGTATCAAGGGGCGTTTTTCATTGCTTTGACAACTGTTTTGGTCTCTTTCTCATGCACAGGTCCTATTCTGGGAGCGGCTTTGGTCGGTATGGCATCGGGTTCCAGCAATTCGTTTGTTTTTCTCGTTTCCATGCTGGGCTTTGCCTTAGGTTTTGCTTTGCCATTCACCCTTTTAGCAATGTTTCCTGCTGTTTTGAAAAAGTTAAAAAGCGGTTCGTGGCTCAATACCGTTAAAATAGTATTCGGTTTCTTGGAAATAGCACTCGGTTTGAAGTTTTTGTCAATGGCAGATTTGAGTGCAAACTGGGGATTGTTGTCAAGAACAACCTATCTCTGTCTTTGGATAGTTACGTTTGCTATGTTAGGTTTTTATTTGCTTGGAAAACTGAAATTTAAGGGTGATTCGGATTTACAAAAGATAGGTGTGGGACGGCTTTTGCTTGCATTGATAACCTTTTCCTTTGTTGTGTATATGTTACCGGGCTTATGGGGAGCGCCATTGAAAACAATATCAGGCTATTTGCCTCCAATATCAACGCAGGAGTTCAATATAGAGAAGATTATTTCCGATTACAGCGGGACAGGAGGCTCAAATACCAATCATGAAGGACTGCCTGCCGACCGCAAATATGCTGCTACACTGCACGCAAAAGGGATTGACACACCTATAGGCTTTGAAGCATTTTACGATTTGGAGGAAGCAAAGGCGTACGCCAAACAAACAGGCAAGCCAATCTTTATTGACTTCACGGGAAAGACCTGTGCAAACTGCCGAGAAATGGAAAACTACGTCTGGACTGACCCTCAGGTGAAGCAGATACTTCAAAATGAATTTGTTATGCTTGCTCTCTACTGCGATGAAAACACTATTAAACTTGCTGAAAAGGACTTTATAACCAATAAAGAAGGCAAACAGATTACTACTTTGGGCAAAAAAAATCATACTTTCCAAATGGAGCGATTCAATGCCAACGCTCAACCTCTTTATGTGCTGATGGACAGCGATGAACGACTGCTTACCAAGTCGCCAAAGCCGTATGACCGCAACATAAACAACTTCCTCAATTTCCTGAATGAAGGATTGGACAATTTTAAGAAAAAATAATGTTATCCAATGCTTGTTTTGACTTTGTAGCCATTGATTTTGAGACGGCACATCGCTATATACCGTGTTCCTTGGGGCTTGCCGTAGTGCGTAATTCTCAAATTGTTGAGGTTAAAAACTGGTTAATAAAGCCGATGTGCTTCCCTTATTTTCATTTTTACGCACAAAAAATTCACGGAATACACAGAGAAGACGTTGAAAATGAGCCTCCTTTTAATGAATTATGGAAGGAAATTATGCCTTATTTGGAAGGGAATGTTCTTGTGGCACATAACGCTGTTTTTGACGTAAATGTGTTGCGTAAAACGTTGTTGTACTATCATTTGGCTAAGCCTAAAAGTCGTTATTTTTGCTCTTACCAGATTGCACGCAAAATTTGGACGGAACAAAAAAAGTTTTCGCTTGATGTTCTTTGCGAACAGCACAACATAGCCCTTGAACACCATAAGGCAGAGCAAGATGCAATAGCCTGTGCAAAGATTTTTATGAAAGAATTGGAAGTTTTGGAAGTGGCAAATTTTGCAGAACTTACACAAAAACTGCAAATCCGCTGTCCAAAAGTTTAATCTGTACTTACAGTATTTGCTTATGGATTTCCTGAACTTTTGGTTCGGCGTAGCCAAATCAAATTCCGGAATCCTGAAACTTGATTATAGAATTCTAGAATCAAATTACAGAACGCTAGAATTTGATTATAGAATTCTATAATCAAGTTTCAGGATTCTGTAATCAAATTCTAGCGTTCTGTAATCAAGTTTCAGGATTCTATAATCAAGTTTCGTGAAATTGAAAAGTCGTTTGGGGATTTTACAATGAGAATTTGCTATAAATAAATAAAGAATGTGCCTGCCGATTCCTGTTTGTCGTTCGGCGAATCCTGATAAGTGTATTTTGCACGCCAGATGTACTCGCCTGTTAGCACGTAACTGCCTTTGTATCTGCAATCCCACGTTGCCTCAGGGTCGTTTGTCTGCCATACAACCTGACCATAACGATTGTAAATGGTTAATTCAAAAGTGTGTATGTTAGCAACATACACACGAAAACCCGTATTCTGCAGGTTAATCTCCGTTGGACAAACGCCTGTCGGTGCAAAAAGAAAATGATCTCTCATTACATCAAGCCGAATCTTCGTGCT
>JAISTG010000003.1 GCA_031272705.1 Bacteroidales bacterium
TATTCTTTAAATATTACGTAATTACGTAATTGCAAAGGTACAAAAAAAAATCGCATATACAAGCATAAATGCGATTTTTTTATTATATTACGTATTTTGGGGAAATGTTAGGGATTAAATAATGCCTTCCTGAATCAAATCGTGCAGATGGATAACCCCTAAATAACGATTATCTTCATCAATTACAAGTAATTGAGTGATACTTTCGCTTCTCATCAAATTAAGTGCCGCAACCGCAAAATCGGAATGAAGTATCGTTTTAGGCTTACGGCTCATAATATCAACGGCTTTGAGGTTTGCGGTCGGTATGTTTTGAGCCAGCATCCGTCTTAAGTCGCCATCTGTTACTATTCCAAGTAATTGCTCATCCGAAACGACCGCCGTACAACCCAAACGTTTGGAACTGATTTCCAAAATGGTTTGAGCCAGCGGCGTATCGGGCGTTACGGATGGACGTTCGTTGTTTTTGTATAAATCATTGACCTTTAAGTAGAGACGTTTGCCCAATGCACCGCCCGGATGGTACTTTGCGAAATCCTCAGCGGTGAAGCCTCTGCAAGCAAGCAAGGACATAGCCAACGCATCTCCCATAACCAACTGTGCCGTAGTGCTTGAGGTCGGAGCAAGGTTGTTAGGACATGCCTCTTTCTCAACGTGGCAGTTAATAATATGGTCAGCCTCCTTCGCCAAAAAGGAATTAGTGTTGCCGACAAGGGCTATGAGAGTGTTTCCTGCGTGCTTTATGAGTGGTGCAAGTACCTTTATTTCAGGTGTATCGCCGCTTTTGGATATGCAAATAATGATATCGTCCTGCCGAATCATACCTAAATCTCCATGAACGGCGTCTGCAGCGTGCATAAACAGAGCAGGCGTTCCGGTGGAGTTAAGAGTAGAAACAATTTTTGTGGCAATATTTGCACTTTTCCCTATTCCCGTTACCACAACTCTTCCCTTGTTTTCATAAATCAAACGAACAATTTCAGCAAATCGGTCATCAATGAAATTTATAAGAGTTTCAATGCTTTGCGACTCTTCTTTTATTGTTTTCTTTGCAATAAAAATAATTTCTTTATCTGTTTTGGTCATATTAAAAATAAATTTTGTACTTTTGTGTTATCAAAAAAACTAAAATTAAACAAATTAAAAGTTTGCAAAGATACACAATATATATTTATAATGAACAGATACGCACTTAAAACTGGGGATAAAGATATTTTTGTTGAGTTAAAAAAGATTTTTGGCTTTGAGAAATTCAAGGGAAATCAGGAAATGGTTATACGCTCCCTGCTTGAAGGTAACGATACTTTTGTTATTATGCCCACAGGAGGCGGGAAGAGTATGTGCTATCAGTTACCTGCTTTGATAAGTGAAGGAACGGCTATTATAGTATCCCCTTTGATTTCGCTAATGAAAAATCAAGTTGATGCCATACGCAATTTTGGTTCTGTGCAGGGCATTGCTCATTTTCTAAACTCTTCATTAAACAAAATTGAAATTCAATTAGTGAAGGAGGATTTGGCATCAGGTGTTACCAAATTGCTGTATGTAGCCCCTGAAAGTTTGATAAAAGAAGAGAATGTTGAGTTTTTATCAAGTATAAACATAAGTTTCTATGCCATAGATGAAGCTCACTGTATCTCGGAATGGGGACATGACTTCCGACCTGAATACCGCAGGTTGCGAACAATTATAAATGCAATCAGTAATCGCAATGTGTTGAGTCCAAATCCGCCTGTCATTGCTTTGACTGCCACTGCTACGCCAAAGGTTCAGCAGGATATTATAAAAAATCTTGAGATGGATAACGCAAAAGTGTTTATTTCATCTTTCAATCGTCCTAATCTTTATTATGAAGTAAGACCAAAGTCAAAAGATGCAATGACTAATAATAAGGAAATCATAAAGTTCATTAAGAATAACTCAAATAAATCCGGTATTATTTATTGTTTGAGCCGTAAAAAAGTGGAAGAGGTTGCGGAAACTTTGTGTTTGAACGGAATAAAGGCATTGCCTTATCACGCAGGGCTTGATGCTGCTACCAGAGCGGAAAATCAGGATAAGTTTATAATGGAAGATGTTGATGTAATTGTTGCTACTATTGCGTTTGGAATGGGTATTGACAAGCCTGATGTAAGATTTGTTATTCATTATGATATGCCTAAAAGTCTGGAAGGGTATTATCAGGAAACCGGTCGTGCGGGAAGAGATGACGGAGAAGGACATTGCATTGCTTTTTATTCAGAAAGGGATATTGCCAAATTGGAAAAATTTCTGACGGATAAAACTGTTTCGGAGCGGGAAGTTGCAATGGAGTTAATGAATGAAACCATCTCCTATGCAGAAAGTTCGGTTTGTCGCCGTCTAAATCTTTTGCGTTACTTTGGAGAAGAGTTTCATGAGGATAATTGCGGATCGTGTGATAACTGTGTAAATCCTAAAACCAGAATTGAAGCAAGCGAAGATATTAAGTTGGTGTTAGAAGCAGTTATTGCCGTGAAAGAGATGTTCAAAACAGACCATATAGCAAATATACTTTTGGGTATAGCCAACACACATATAAAAAATTGCAAACATAATAAACTTGAAATCTTTGGTTCTGGTAATGACAAGACAGAAAATTGGTGGAAAGCGGTGATAAGGCAGACTATCATTGAAGGTTTTTTGAAGAAAGAAATAGAAACTTATGGCACATTAAAGATAACGGAAGAAGGAAAAAATTTTCTCAAAAAATCTTATCCTATTCTTGTTCCAGAAGACCACGATTATACAGAAACAGATGAAGATGACAGTGTTGCAATAATGCATCAGGCAAAGGATTCCGCAGTAGATAAAGTTTTGTTTTCCATACTTAAAGACATAAGAAAGCACATTGCATCAAAGGAAAATCTACCACCATACGTTATCTTTGAAGACCGTTCCCTTGAGGATATGACCATTCAGTATCCTATCAATAATGAAGAAATGAAAAACATCATAGGTGTTGGATTGAGCAAAGCACAGAAATATGGAGCACCATTCCTTGCTGCCATCAAAACGTATGTTGAAGAGAATGAAATAGAACGTCCTGTTGATATGCTGGTGCGTTCCATTCCAAACAAGTCTGGCTTGAAAATATATATAATAAAAGGTATTGACAAAAAACTTCCTCTTGAAGATCTTGCACAGGGCAAGAATATGGATTTGGTGGAACTTGTAACGGAAATAGAAAGCATTGTTTCTTCCGGTACAAAGATAGACATAAGTTATTACGTAGAGGAAACCATTGACCCATATCATCAGGAAGATATAATGGAGGTTTTACGCAAAATGCAGACTGACAGCGTTGAAGATGTGCTTGAGCAGTTGGGTGAAGATGAATATGAAGAAATGGAAATACGTCTTATGCGTATCCATTTCTTATCTAAATATGGAAATTAATTAATACAATATAAAAATATGAGATATTTGAATGACAGTTTGATTTCATTGCAGTTTATACTTGAGGACAAATGTTCTGAAGCAAAGAAAGTAATACTGGTAGATGAAAATACAAAAAAACATTGCTTACCTATCCTGTTAGACAATGTACCGATATTAAATAACGCCTCTGTTATTGAAATAGCATCTGGCGAAACAAATAAAAATCACTTTATAGTTGATTATGTTATTCGTTGTTTGATAAATATGAATGCAGATAAAAGTACAGTGCTAATATCTCTGGGTGGAGGTGTAATAACTGATTTGGGAGGATTTGTTGCTGCTATCTACTATAGAGGTATTCGTCATATAGAAGTTCCAACCACTACTATTGCTATGGTTGATGCTTCCATTGGAGGGAAAAATGGTATTAACTTTGAGAACTTGAAGAATCAAATAGGCACTATTACCAAACCTTATTTCACTTGTTGCTATCTGCCATTTTTGAAAACCCTGGATAAAAGGAATATTAGAAATGGAGCAGCCGAGATGATAAAAATTGCTCTTGTTGCCGACAAAGCCCTTTGGGATAAGATGAAAACAAAAACTCCTTTGGAAATTGGTAAAAATGAAGATTTTATGGTTAAGTGTATTGAAATGAAAGAAGCCATTGTAGATAAGGATTTTTACGATTTGGAGAACCGACAGATACTTAACTTTGGTCATAATTTTGGACACGCGATAGAATCGTACTGTTTGTCAATTAACTTTGATATTCTGCACGGCGAGGCTATCGCAAGAGGTATATATTATGAAACCATATTAAGCCATAACATTCTTGGTTTCAGTTCCGTTGAGTATGAAACAATTTTAAATTATGTAAGAGAAAATTTCCCTATTAAATATACGGTTAATATGTATCTACAACTTCTTGACTATTTACAGTTTGATAAAAAGAATAAATTAGGTAATCTTTGCTTTACATTATTAAAGGATGTTGGAGAAGCAATAACCGGTGTTGTAGTGCCGGAAACGGAGATTATTAAAATTTTACTATCTTTGCGGAGCAATAATTAAAGAAATAAATAATTTATAATAATAATAATTAACACAGAAACAACAAGATGAAAAAGATTTTTATCACATTAGTTGGAGCGTTGGCAATAACATTTGCGGCAAACGCTCAAAATTTTCAAAACAATGGTTTTGAAACTTGGTCGGGTAACACACCTGCAAACTGGAATGGTTTAACCTTATTGTCCATGGAAGTAGCGCCCGGATCTATTGCAAAATCCACTGATGCACATAGTGGAAGTTATGCATTGAAACTTCAACCGGCAAATTTCAGTTCAACTCTGCTGGCATTACTTCAATTAAGTGGTGCAGTTCCGGACAGTATCTTAACAATGCTTCAAGCAGTGAAATTGCCCGGATTCGTTACCAATGGAACGATAGACGCTATGGGGTTGCTTACATTGCTAGCTGATTTGGACATGAGTAATCCTGACCCTGCATTACTTGCACAGTTGGCTCAGTACATTACGGATGGAGTTGCAATAACTTCTATGCCGACAAGCGTAAATGGTTATGCAAAATTCACTCCTGCTGTTAGTACGGACAATGCACAGGTTATTGCGTTATGTATGTCAGGTACCGGGGATAGTCGTACTGTTGTAGGGCTTGGAACGTATTCGGCAACTTCTGCAACAAATGGCTATCAGGCATTTACCGCACAAATTGCACCTCTGTCAGATGTTACACCAACGGATTTGGTTTTGATTGCAGTTTCTCTTTCAGGGGATAACTCCTCTACGCCAGTTATGTTGTTGGATGACCTTTCCATAAATTTCGGAAATGGTTTGGACAATGTTACAATGAGCAATGAGGTTGGCATTTACCCTAATCCAAGCAACGGAAACTTCTCAGTAAATTGTGCAAACGGGGTTACATTGGTTGTAACCAATATGTTAGGACAAGAGGTTGTAACCTTGAACAACTATCGTAGCGGTTCACCTATCAACATTGCGAAGAAAGGTATATACTTCGTGCGTATAGATGACGGTAATAACCGGATAACCAAAAAGGTAGTGGTTAAATAACACTAAAACTTGAAACGTATAATTTGTTTGTTGATATTATCATGTTTGACCGCCTGTGTGGGAGGATACTCCTTCACGGGCGCGTCGGTTTCTGCGGATGTGAAAACCTTTTCGGTGGAAACGTTTATAAACAGGGCGCCAATCGTTCAGCCGATACTCGCAAGCGAATTGACCTATGCACTGACCAACAAAATAAAATCCTCAACCAATTTAACAGCAACCGATTACGACGGAGACCTTGCTTTTAAGGGTACAATAACAGGATATTCCGTTACACCAACCGCAATTTCCAGCAACGACCAAGCCGCAAAGAACCGATTGACTATCACCGTTAAAGCCGAGTTTATCAACAAAAAAGACCCCAAAATGAACTTCCAACAGAGTTTCTCCCGCTATAGAGATTACGACAGCGGGCTTTCGCTTTCCGATGTCGAGGAAAGCCTTATCAATCAGATAAATGAGGAATTGGTGGAGGACATTTTTAACAAGGCTTTGGTGAATTGGTAGGACAATTCGTCAAAAAGAACGGCTGATACGAAAAGAAAATATATTTTTTTGTACTTTCGCAACATCAAATCAACACTATATACCAATGAATATAGATAAAATTCGAGCCGATTTTCCTGTCCTTAGCCTCAAACCAAGAGGCAGGCAACTGATTTATCTTGACAATGCGGCAACCACTCAAAAGCCTCAGGCTGTCATAGATACCCTTGCGACTTATTATCAAACGGAAAATGCGAATGTACATCGAGGCGTACACTTTCTTTCAAATGAAGCAACAGAACACTTTGAGGCTGCGAGAGATAGCGTAAAAGAATTTATCAATGCCGCCGACCGTTGCGAGGTTATCTTCACTCGCGGCACCACCGAGAGCATTAATCTTGTGGCATCGTCCTTCTGCAAAACCCTTCGGCGTGGGGACGAAATTATTGTCAGCGAAATGGAGCATCATTCCAACATAGTACCTTGGCAATTAGCGGCTTTGGAGCATGGACTTGAGATTCGGGTGTTGCCCTTTGACGACTCGGGGGAACTGATGCAGAACGAACTGAAACACCTCATCAACAAACGGACTCGACTCGTGGCTATAACTCAGGTATCCAATGCTTTGGGTACGGTGAATGACGTAAAAAATGTAATAGAAACCGCTCATAAATTTTCAATACCCGTACTTATTGACGGCGCTCAAGCAATTGCTCATACGAAAGTTGATGTCCGTGCGTTGGATTGCGACTTTTATTGCTTTTCGGGGCATAAACTGTACGCTCCTATGGGCATTGGAATTCTCTACGGCAAGAAAGAAATTTTACAGCAACTGCCTCCGTATCAGGGAGGTGGCGAGATGATAAAGGAGGTCTCGTTTTCGGGGACGTCCTTCAACGATTTGCCGTATCGGTTTGAGGCTGGGACGCCCGATGTCGCCAATGCACTTGGGCTGAAAACGGCTTTGGAATACGTAAATACGGTGGGCATTGAACAGATTTCGGCTTACGAATCGTCGCTCCTTGAATACGCCACAACCAAACTGCAATCCATTGAGGGCTTGCGACTTATAGGTACGGCGGAACGAAAAGCCGCTGTGATAAGTTTTCTCATTGGTGAGGCGCATCCGTTTGATGTCGGAACGCTTTTAGACCAGATGGGAATTGCTGTACGGTCGGGTCATCATTGCGCCCAACCCGTTATGAATCATTATGATATAGTTGGAACGGTGCGTGCGTCCTTTGCGTTCTACAACACTTTCAACGAGGTTGATGCACTGACCGATGCACTAAAACAAATATCCCAAATGCTTCTTTGACAATTAGATGCGTTAAAATCACCCTTCAACGCATCAAAACCTCAAAAAAATTGATTAGTTGCTGCTCCTTTATTTATAGATTACAGTATTTTAATTTACAAATGCAGCAACTAATTTTTTTTTTCGCCGCATTCGGCGGAACAAGTGCCGCATTCGTCGCGACGGTTGCTGCAAATAATTTTTTTTTTGCTGCAAATATTTTCGTGAATGCAGCAAATAATTTTTTTTTTGCTGCAAATATTTTTCTGAATGCAGCAAATAAATTTTTTTTTGCTGCAAATATTTTCCTGAATGCAGCAAATAATTTTTTTTTTGCTGCAAATATTTTCCTGAAAGGGGGTAAAATTTTTCCAAAACCACTCCTTATATATATATGGTGTGCGATTAGAAAATTTTTTTGTATCTTTGCCGCCGTAAAAAGCGAAATTCTTAAACCGAAACCGAATATGAATAAATTAAAATCAACATTAGTCGCATTATTTTTAATACCTGTAGTTATGAATGCACAAACCTTTGAAACAGACGTTCTTAAAAGCAAAAAAAGAAACGGCAAAGACATCACCATAACCTGTATCAAACACGCCAGTTTGATGATTGAACACAACGGAACGCGAATTTACATTGACCCCGTGAGCGAATACGCCGATTATTCCAAAATGCCGCCCGCCGATTGCATAATACTGACCCATCAACACAGCGACCACTTTGATACTGTGGCAATTAGACACATCGTAAAGTCAAGTACCAAAATCGTTGGCAACAAAGAGTGCATTGAAACCCTGAAAAAGGGGCTGGCGATGGCGTATGGGGATGACGTATCGCTCTCATCCTCAATACAAATCAAGGCAGTAGCGGCGTACAACACGACAAAGGCGCACGCAAACTTCCATCCCAAAGGAATGGGTAACGGTTACGTGCTAACCATTGACGGAACAACCATTTACATTGCGGGAGATACCGAATTGATACCCGAAATGAAAGCCCTGAAAGGAAAAATTGATGTAGCGTTCCTTCCTGTCAATCAGCCATATACAATGACCGTTGAACAGGCTGTAAAGGCTGCCAAACTCATTGCTCCAAAGATATTTTTCCCTTATCATTATGGTCAGGTGGAAGAAGAAACCGACATAACGGCTCTCGTTAATGAGTTGGAAAACACCGATATAGATGTACGGGTACGTCAAATGCAATAACCAATGAGACTATTCGGTGCAATGAAAGCAGGATATGCTTTGTTTGTTGCGGTATTGATTGCAGTTCAATGTGTTACGGGTCAAAGCAAAGCCGCCCTTGAAAATTTTGAAACTCAATTGAAACCACTGATGGATACGATGGTTGCGGGTAAAACCGACAACCTGCGTTTCAATGCCAACGAGAAGTTTATCAACTTGTTGGAAGAGGTTCTTTCATACCCGAAGACCTTCCGTTATCCCTTCGAACGACTGACGCATATTAAGATTCTGTCGCCACAGGACGAGCGTTTCCGCATCTATACGTGGAACATAGTGAACGACTTCGGCGAGTACGAAAATTATGGCTTCGTTCAGAGCCAACACAAAGAAAATAAGGACATGCAGGTCTTCCGTCTGCACGACCGAAGCGAAGATATACCAAATCCGGAAGAGGCAAAGTTGGACGATTCCCTGTGGTTCGGCGCGGTATATTATGATATTATTACAACTAAATATGAGGACGTTACGTTTTATACTCTTTTGGGCTGGGACGGAAAGGACATCTATTCGCAGAGAAAGGTCATTGAGCCGATTAGTATCAAAAACTCCAACGGCAAACCGACCTTCGGGGCAAGTATATTCTATAAGGAGAAAGAGCGAAAGAGGTATATCTTTGAGTATTCGCCGACTGCGTCCTTTCTCTTGCGATACGACTGCCAATTTTCCGAGAAGGTCTCCACCAAAAAGATAAAACGAAAGGGCAAAATGCAAATCGTTTCCGATACCATCCGAAAACGGCAGGATATGATCGTGTATGACTCCCTTGAATCTATGTTTGTGGGTTTTGAAGCCCTGCCTCAGTACAATGTAGGGTTGTATAATGTTAACGGATTTCGGTTCGAGGGCAATAAATGGCGAAGGGCGGAAGGTGTCCTGCCGAGAAACAAGCCCGACAAGGTGAAAGACCGCATCAATGACGACCCTACAAAAAATACAGACCGTTCCAACGTTAAACAGGAGGACGGAAGGATTTTTTAATATGCACAAAATAATATATCAAAACTGGGGAATAATACATTATAAGGAGGCATTGGAAAAACAAAATGCACTTTTTAATCCAAAGGTTCGTGCGAAACTCGAAGGCAAACCCACCGATAACTATTTTGTTTTGTGCCAACATCCGCACGTTTACACGCTCGGAAAAAACGGACAGCGTAATAACCTGCTTATAAACAGCGACTTCCTCAACAAAATACAGGCTGAATACTACGAAACCAATCGTGGCGGCGATATAACCTATCACGGGTACGGTCAAATAGTTGGTTATCCCGTTATTGACTTGGAACAGTTTAATTTAGGCTTAAAGGATTACATTCATTTGATGGAGCAGTGCATCATAAACCTGATGTATGAATATGGAATCAAATGTGAGCGTCTTAAAGGGGCAACAGGCGTATGGCTTGAGTCTAATTCGCACAATGCCCGCAAGATATGTGCCATTGGAGTGAAGGTTTCTCGCTCCGTAACGATGCACGGGTTCGCCTTAAACGTCAATACCGATCTCTCATATTTCAACTACATAAATCCATGCGGCTTTACGGATAAATCGGTTACGTCAATGGCAAAAGAGATTGGCGGTCAGGTTGATATGAATGCGGTAGAGGACAAATTGCAAAGTCTTTTTATTGAAATGTTTCAAGGAAGGTGCGAACCGAAACTATAAATTGTAACGTGCTTTCAACGTTTCAATTTTCGCACAGGACTCAATGATGTATTTTTTGTCCAACTTGCCGCTCTTAACCAAGCGATACACATTGTCAATCGCCTTTATAACAATATCTTCATCGTATTTATCGCCGTTGTTGGAAAGGATAAACAGATTTACACCCGCTTCTATTGCGTTCCGTAATGCGAAGGATAAATCATATTCTTTGGCTATTGCACCCATTGCCATATCGTCTGAGACAATTACGCCGTTAAATCCCATTTGAACCCGTAAGACATTGGTTAAAGTCTTGTAAGAGAGGGTTGCAGGCAGTTCCTCGTCAAACAGAGAGTTGAATATGTGCGATGTCATCACCATATCAACAATTCCTTCCTTGATTAAGGTTTTATAAGGCGACAATTCCATCGTATCATAAGTCTGACTGACATCCACAATCCCCTTATGCGTATCTTTGGTACTGCTTCCGTGTCCCGGAAAATGCTTTATGACCGATACAACACCTCGTTTGCGTGCTTCCTCTATCCATATCCGTGCATTTGAAATGACAACTTGCGGATTTGAAGAGAAACTTCGTTCCAACGCCCCCACAATTGGACAATTCGGATTGACATTCAAATCAACGCAAGGTGCGAAATTAAGATTTATACCTGTATTTTTGAGGAGTTCAGCCGTCCTTGCAGCGTATTGAGATGTTGTTTGGGGTTTGTTATTTTCGCCAAGGTATTCGGCGGATACGGTTGCAGGAAAACCATATTTTTCTTTGAGGCGGCTAACCTTTCCTCCCTCCTGATCAATAGATATAAACAGATGATTATTACCTGCTTTCTGCAGTTCAGAACAAAGTTTTTGCAGTTGAGAAGGGCTTTTGATGTTACGTACCTTCTTACCTTTGCTCGGTACGTCGTAATCAAAGAGTATCACTCCGCCGATATTGTATTGCGTTATGAGTTTATAGATTGTGCTTTCTGCTTCTAATTCCGTTCCTCTAAAGCCTGCTATGAACATTTGCCCTATTTTGTTTCGTAATTCGGCATCTTCTTTGCCGTATTGCTGTGCCTGAATTGATTGTAATAGGCATAAGGTCATTGCTATGAATATTATATATCGTTTCATTACTTTACAAATTTATTCCACCACTATATCATATACCCTTCCTTCTATATCATTCTTGGGATAGGGAAGAAAATTCTGGTCATAGACCACAGGAGGCCAGAATTCCGAATAATGCCATTCCTGAGTAACAACCGCCAACATTTGATTGTCAGGGATTACACAGAAAGAGTCATTCATATAACCCACAACATACATCTTATCTGGTGTTGCACCTATACGCCATATTATTTCGTTCGGTCTCCATTCTATTTCATAGTAATAATAATCGTTATGAAAGATTTGATTTGATATTACTTCTCTTGATGTTAATGCTCTGTAAGTATCGTACCACCGAACGTAGGTATAGTCCTTTGAAAGATAATTATAATGATGCCCGCCGCCATTAAAAAATTTCGAAGGGGCAGGACAAGCCAAGTCCCAATTAGTGCAAGCAAGTATAACCTCATCTTTATTAAACGGATTGTAATTTTCAGGCACAGGGTCATAACCCCCACCCCAATACTTGCCCGTTTTAATAATCTCAATATCTATTTCGGAATAATTGGTTGTTGCTTCGCGTTTGGCATCGGGCTGTCCGTTTTTCTCTTGCGTTACATAGCCACTGTTATTGCAAATTCTTCGTTTATTCCAAGCCTGTTCCGACTGATAAATAAGCCAGAAAGCATTTGTCAACCCGCTCCATACACCTGTCTGATTTAAGATTGCGGGGAATTTTATCTTGCCTCTGAATTTGCCATAAGTAAATCCTATACGTGTTTTAATCCCGGTGCTTTCTTTTCGTGGATTTTGCATTCGCTCCTTATTTCCGGGATTTATTAGAGAAATGTATCCGTTATTTACCTTGATTGTTTTACCCGGATAATCCGATATATAAGGATGGTCTAATATACGTTTATTTGTGTCGGCGTATATTTTGAGAGCGTTTTTGTATTGCTCATTATCATATTCATTATTCAAAATATCCTCAACCACAGGTATATTATGCAGGAAATAATCCTGTGCTATACTGTGAAAGTATTGCTGAAAAGCGGCTTTATAATATAATGTATCACTGTCTCCAACCAATCCGTTGTTGGGATATATGGTTGCATTGCGACGAGCATAGGAAAGCATATCAACAAAAACTCCATTCTTTCCACTTAATACTGCTTTGGTTTTAAGATGTTTGCTTGCAATGAGAGTACTGATACCTTTCGTTTGTTCGCCCTTACCATTTAAGAAATAGGTGTAAGGATTTGTAAAACCATTTATGCTGTCAGACAGAGCAATGTTCTTTACCGCACGAGGCAACTTCTTTAATGCCTGCTCATCAACGACAACAAGTAAAAAACTGTATAGTCCTGTTCTCGGATTGCGTTTATATCTGTTGTTAGTGTTGCCTTTGCCTTTGTCAAGATTTATTACCCAAGCAGCATCTCTATATAATTGTTCCTCAACCGAGATATTATTATTTGCAGCTGCCGTTTTAATCCATTCAAACCATTTTTTATCATTACGAATTGCTGTTATTTTTTTCTCAATCTGCTGTTTATAATCTTGATATACAGGGTCTTCTCCATAATATATCTTTTCATTGCGAGGGTTGCCCACTATACGAAATTTATCCTTTATTTTACCATCGGCAGGCACGGGTTTAAACTCGGTATCCGTTTCTTCCCACGAGCCATAAAAGTTCTCTGTGTCAAGGCTGTCCCCATTTTCAAATTTATAACTTTCATTCTGATAATAAATCTTATAATACATTTTATTAGAGCCTTTTACGGTGGCGGTAAAATGGAAAAAACCGTCATTGGTCTGGCGTTTTGTGGGGATAACAATCCCTTCCGTAACGGCATCTTCCAAATCCATTGTAAGAGATACGGTATCCGTTTTTGTATTGCTAACTTCCGCAAAATCAATATCAAATTTCTGTATTACATTTTCTTTGCATGATATTAGCAGAAGGCAGATAAATGCTGCTATTATTACATTTCGTTTCATTTTTTATCCGTTTTATGAGTGGCAAAGGTAATAAAATTTCTTAAATATCCAATTTGACTGACATTTTGTCAGTCGTCAATTTTGTAATATGAAGGATAAAATAAATTAAACGCCGAGTTATTAAAATAAGTCGGGGAGTTGTTCGAATAAGTCGGGGAGTTGTTCGAATAAGTCGGGGAGTTGTCAAAATAAGTCGGGGAGTTATTAGAATAACACCCCGACTTATTTTGACAACACCGGGAATTTTGATAATAAAAA
>JAISTG010000016.1 GCA_031272705.1 Bacteroidales bacterium
TAGTGTTATGAAAGGTCTTCATAGTGTTATGAAAGGTCTTCATAGTGTTATGAAAAGGTTTCATAGTGTTATGAAAGGTCTTCATAGTGTTATGAAAGGTCTTCATAGTGTTATGAAATGGTTTCATAGTGTTATGAAAGGTCTTCATAGTGTTATGAAAGGTCTTCATAGTGTTATGAAAATTAAAAATAATGTACTTTTTACTCCTTATAATATAATGTATATAAATAATAATATAATAATAAACAACCAAATTTAATTAATTATGGGACATGATCAAGATTGGATTCCTTGGAAGGAATTAGAATTTAAGGCATGGGCTGATAACCTTATCACAAAGTTACAAGGTTATAAAATTACGCTCGGCATTTCGGCTCAAACGGTAGAAGAGTTGCAGGAACAACTTACTGCTTATGAGCAATTTGAAAATATGATTTCCGGTGGCGACATCAAACACCAGAATATCGTAAATCGGAACAACGCACGCGACGTGTTGAAGACGCATATCCGAGAGGTTGTGGCTCGACATATCCGCTTTAACCCTGCGGCTCACGACGGAATACTTGCGGATTTGCTGCTGCCGATTCCGGACACCGAACGCACTCCGCGACACGTTCCGCAGGATGTAACACCCGGTTTCAGAATCAATCGCAACACTTCGGGACGGCATTTCTTTGAATTCGGCACCTGGGAAGATGACGCCAAGTTTAAGTTGGTGAGAGGCAAACCCGATTACGCAGAATTCATTGAGATTGTGAGACAAATAGGCGGTACTATGCCTATCGCCGATGATATGGAGTCGGTTGCTTTGCAGTCCAAAAGCCCTGTGGAGTTCATTTATAGCGCAGCTTTGAGAGGTACAACGGTATATTATGCGTGCCGCTGGAGAAACGACAAGGGCGAAGCAGGACCATGGTCGGACGTTCAATCCGCAATAATAAATTAGTAATAAACAAAGAAACAGAAGGAAATACTTTTTAAGAATCAAAAATGTCATAATAGATTTCGAGGATTTCCTTCTTATTTTGAAAATAAATTAAATAACATAAATAACATAAATTAAGGGAGTATTACCTCAGGATTAAAAGTATTGCATGAATGATACAACCATAGAAGTAATAAGACAACTCCCTTTTTTTTGAAAATTAAACAATAATAAATAATGAAGTAAAACAAATAAAAATCGGTTCAATATGTATAAACAAAATCTAAGAAAAATCCTCCGTAACAGGTTGATGAAAAATCTGTTTATTGTTGGGGTGTTAGTCTTTACGGGCTTTCTAAACTTTAATCTCTACGGGCAATCCGTCGGGCAGACATTCACTGACGGAACGTTCAACTATAAAATCATTTCCTTAAGTCCTAATAAGGTACAGATAGGCGATGGCAGCACAGCATTTGGTATTGTTGGAGGATCAGCACAGTACAACGGGACTATGCCTACTATTCCTTCACAGGTAACAGGAGGTACGGGCAATTTAACCTATAGTGTTACAAAGATAGGTGACTATGCTTTTAATCAAGCTTCTGATGTTACCGGAGCATTGGTTATTCCCGCAAGTATAGATACAATAGGGGAATATGCTTTTCAGGATGCCGGTATTACTTCCCTTTCTTTCTCAGGTACAAATTTGAAATATATTGGTGCCAGAGCTTTTTATTTTTGTGAATCTTTAACCGGAGCATTGGTTATTCCCGCAAGTATAGATACAATAAGGCAATATACTTTTTATCATACCGCTATTACTTCCCTTTCTTTTGCAAATTCATCAATTTTGAAAAGTATTAATATGTTTGCCTTTAGTAATTGTACTAATTTATCCGGAACAATAAATATACCGGAAGGGGTAACTGCAATTGATATAGGTGCTTTTAGTGGATGTCCTTCTATAACTTCGGTTATAATTCCTTCAACTATAAACGTTATAAATAGTAATGCTTTTTATGGATGTTCGGGATTACAGTCAATAACTATTAAATGTACTACTCCTCCTTCAATAATGACAAGTGTTTTCGCGGCTGTTCCTACTACTATACCTGTTTATGTTCCTTGCTCGGCAATAAATGCTTATCAAAATGCCTATGTTTGGAGTAGTTTTACCAACATTCAGCCAATTCTATCCGGGCTTACTGCTCTTGGTGGCGGACCGGGAACTTCCTGGGACAATGCCTACACCATTAGCACTGAGGAGCAGTTGCGTTACTGGTCGTCAAACTATAGTACTTATCTTTACAAATATATTATACTCACCGACGACATAAACATGTCCTGCGGCGGCTTTACTCCGATACCCGATTTCCAAGGACATTTTGACGGACAGGAACATGCCATAATCCATATAACAGTAAATGGTTCCACTTCTGTTTCCGGAGGATTATTTAATCAATTAAATTATGCGGAAGTTAAAAATGTAGGGTTGATGGACGTAAATGTAACTTCAACCAACGGCAGTTATATTGGCGGTTTTGTGGGACGAAGTGCTTATAGTACAATTACACGCTGTTATGTAGATGCCGGCAATGTTACAAGTACAGGTAGAGGAGAAGGTTTTGGCGGTTTTGTGGGATGGACGGTTGGTAGCGGTGGTAACCCTAATATAATAAATGAATGTCATACTTGGGAGGTTGATGTTACGGCATTGGGACGGACGGATGGTTTTACGGCTGTCGGCGGTTTTGCCGGCTATATGAACAGTGGTAGCGGTATAATTATGAATTGTTTCTCCAGAGGAGCTGTTACAGGTACGGCTACTGCTTGTTATGGTGACTGTTATGGTAATGCTGTTGGTGTTTTTTTTGGTGCGGATAATAGTAGTACTTATGTTTATAATTGTTATGCAAGAGGTACTGTAACGGGTATCAGTGCTAACGGTTTTGGAATGAATAATAACGGACACAAATATAATTGTTTTTCAACATGCACGGTTAATAGAAATACTGCCTGTGGCGGTTCGGGTGCTTTCACTTCTTCCTGTACGGGAGTAGTACAAGATTGTTATTATTTGGATACATGGCAAGGTACGGACGGTTCGGGAACAAACTGGGCGGGTGCTTCTACGATTGGAACGGAGGTAACAAGTGCCGAAATGATGGATCCTGATTTTATAGACCTAATAAATAATAATGCTGACCTGTATGCAGCAATCACAGGTACGTCAGAACCTTATTATTATGAAGCAATGGATGTCAATGACGGCTATCCTATTCTGTATTGGCAGTGTCCTTATGCTTTGGGCGAAGGCGAATGTAATCCGTATAGGATTTACACCATAGCGGAATTGCGGCAGTTGTCGGCAGAGGTTGCGGCAGGCGACACCAAAGCCAACAAGTATTACAAACTGATGAACGACCTTACCTTTGAAGATACCGACCTCATTTACGACTTTGACAATGACGGCATAAATGAAAGTAACTTTAACCCTATCGGCGGTTTTGATGCATTGAATCCACAAAGTTATGCCACTGACTTTAGTTTTAATGGAAATTTTAACGGAGGCGGACATGTTATCAATGGCTTAAAAATAATTGTGAGAAATACAACTGTACGTCTTAATAATAGTCTTGCTCTTTTTGGACGATGTGACGGTTATTTCTCCATTAAAAAACTTGGTTTAAGCAATGCAACAATAGAAGGAACTTCGGCATCGGCTGGGTTGGTAGCAGCGTGCTATGGTTATGCTAATATTGAAAAATGCTATATTGTTAACAGTACCATTACCGGTAATACTAATATGGGCATTTTTATTGGTGTTTTAGCTGGTTTAACTGATAATAACATCAAAAAATGTTTTGCAAGAGATGTTAGTCTAAAAGGTGGAGTGAACACAGGCGGGTTAATCGGAGTAGTTTTTTCAACTGAAGGCGTAACTATAGAAAATTGCTACGTAAATAAATGTAAAATCTTTGGAAATAGTAATGTTGGCGGACTAATTGGTTTGTTTGGTAATTTTAGTACCGGAACAGGTACAATAAATCGCTGCTATGCCAATACTTCTGTTTCAAGGAGCAGCGGAATTAACTCAAACTTCGGTGGATTGGTTGGCCAGCAAAACAGTTCCAACACAATAACCGATTCCTATTATAATGATGACTGGTCGCCGCAAGGCTTAGCCGGAAATGCTTACGGCACAGTAGAACCTCCTGCATATATACGTGCTTTTGGCGGTTTGCGTGATGCTTTACAGTTAAATGCGGCTGCAAATACATGGTTTGAAGATGAGCCTACTTCGTGGAACGGCAGTGTTTGGCTACGTAACTATGGCAACCCCGTATTGAAGATTGAACCTGTGATGGATCCTTACAGGATAAAGAACGGCGAAATAGTTAAAGTAGCAGCAGGATACAATCCAACAGGTGAAAACCCCGACAATATAATCATTGAAGAAGGCGGCTCACTTATCAACAATGACAGAGCAAACAAAAAATACGTTGCCCAAATGGAATATCACGTAGTTAATGAAGGTTACAACTATTTATCCAATCCTTTCGTTGACGGCAATGATGTTTCAATAAAGGTTGGCGACCTGTTAGGCTGTGAAGGCGGCGCTGCCGTAAATCATTATACAAGTTTTGAGCAGGATTTGGACGGAGACGGAGACGATGATTTGGATTTTGTGTCAATGCTTAAATTTAACTACCAATCAAATATGTGGCAGGACGGATACGGACATTATATCTATCTCGGCTATGGCGATACTGCTGCCGCAGGACAAGGTTACTTCACCTATGGAGGCGATGTTGCTTACAACACAGCCGATACGGTTGGACGTATATTCAAAAACCGCTTGTTTATTCACAAAGATACTCTATTCAATGCGATTTCTTATGATGTTGTTCTTAATAATGCGGGCGACAATCTTCTCACTGTGGAAGAGCCGAACATTGAAGGCTTGTGGTATTCTGTGGGAAATCCTTATCCGGGTGTTATTTATACCGAAGTGTTTGACTCTGTAAATCGTGCGGATATTCCTACCGATTCAACCTTCACAAGTGTAAATGATATTTATACCTTCCTTTCCGACCAGACCTTCTCAACATCAGTGCCTGAAAAGATTAATGGCATGGAAGGATTTTTCGTAAGAGGCTTCGAACATATCCAATAAATAACAGAGGCAAGCATTTCAAATTCACTATTGATATGATGACCCCACCTTCCGGAGCAAAAACCACAACAGCAGCAGAAACGTTCAGGATAGATGTGGTAAATACTGCCAACGGATTGACCAAAGATGCGTACATCTCTTACAACCCTGCCGCAAGTAACGGATTGGACAATGCCGACAGAGGCAAACTGTTGGGTTACAACATTGGAATGTGCGAACCTTACTTCATGGTAGATGACAGCAATATGGTAGGCGTCAATGCCTTTTCCGCAATCCCTTACGAGTGTCCAATGAATATCAAATCTTACGCAGGTACTGACATTGCGATAAACTTTTCCGACATACCCGCTGACTTACAGGTTACGCTCATTGACGGAGAAAACGAATACGAAGTTTCCAACGGCTACTCATACCTAACAACTATTACCGAAGGAAAGAATATCAATCGGTTCAAAATCCGCATTGGAGCAAATGAAAACAACCTTCAACAATCGGCAAAGGAATCTTCAATTTCTCTCTGGGTATCTAATGCTACGCTGAATGTAAATGGTCAAGACCTTAAAAACGTAGAAATTTATAATACTCTCGGATATATGGTCTTCAGTCAAAAGTTAAGCGGTAACTCCTTCAAGACTCATCTTGATATTGCGAACGGAACATACACGGCAAAGGCTACTGCAAAAAACGGAAGTAAAACAATAAAATTCGTAATAACCAAATAAGGAGGATTGAAAAATGAAGAATATATTCTTAATCATAGTATTAGTTTTTTGTACTGCGACAATGTTTGCTCAACCTACTCCCGGCGGAAGACCTGATGACGGAGGAGCAGGCTCCCACGAAGATACACAAATGCCAATAACAACAGCAACCGCACTTTTGCTTTGTTTCGGCAGTGGATATGTGATAATTAAACATCACATAAGAAAGAAAAATTAACTCAATATCAAAAGGCGTTGTTACCCTGCTGGTGTTCCAAATGATTGGAACGCCAGCAGGGTTTGCCTTAACCTTTAATTTGGCATAGCCAAATCAAATTATAGAACGCTAGAATTTGATTATAGAAAATTGTAATTTGATTTCAGCACGCCGGAATTTGATTCTAAAAAACTGTAATTTGATTATAAAAATATGAAGCGGTATTTTGGAATTGTATTTGTTTTCAAAAAAAGTTGTACCTTTGCAGCCGTAAAAATACTAATACAAACTCGTATGGATGCAATACAAATGGTTGATTTGAAAAACCAGCATAACAAAATTAAACATGAAATCAATGCGGCAATAAATGAAGTTCTTGATTCTGCCGCCTTTGTAAAAGGTAGGAAAATAAAGGAATTTGAGACTGCACTTGCGGATTTTCTTAATGTAAAACACGCAATAAGTGTTGGTAATGGGACGGATGCGTTGCAAATTGCACTGATGGCTCTTGAACTTAAAGCGGGTGATGAAGTAATAGTGCCGAATTTTACGTTTATTGCTTCAGCGGAAGTAATTGCTTTGCTGGGATTAATTCCAGTTTTTGCAGATGTAGATTATGACACGTTTAACATAAATGCAGACAGTGTAAAAACAGCAATTTCCCCGAAAACAAAAGCAATTATACCAGTGCATTTGTTTGGTCAGGCTGCAAATATGGAGAAAATAAATAAATTAGCAAAGGATTATAATCTTTTTGTCGTGGAAGATAATGCACAGGCAATTGGAGCAGAATATATTTTTAGTGAGGGTAAGCGTAAAAAACTCGGAACTATGGGAAACTTAGGATGTACTTCGTTTTTCCCTTCGAAAAATCTGGGTTGTTGTGGAGATGGTGGGGCAATATTCACGGATAATGATATACTCGCAGAAAAAATACGAACAATAGCAAATCATGGTATGAAAACGAGATATTATCATGAAATACTCGGAGTAAATTCTCGTCTGGATACTTTGCAGGCTGCAATTCTCAACGTAAAACTTCCGCATCTCAAAGAATATTGTGAAAAACGATATGAAGCAGCAATGTATTATAATAATGCACTTGCGGATTTACAACAAGTTATCACGCCTTTAATTTCCGATTATTCTACGCACGTTTTTCATCAATACACCCTGAAAATTCAAAATGGAAAACGGAATGAATTAAAGGTTTTTTTAGAATCCCGTAACATTCCTGCGATGATTTATTATCCGGTTCCGTTACATAAACAGAATGTATTTAAGTTTTCTGCACATGCAGGTGATATTTTAAGCGTGAGTGAACGACTTTGTGACGAGGTATTGTCGTTGCCTATGCACACGGAACTTTCCAAAGAACAACAAGATTATATTGCAAATGCGATAAAAGAATTCTTTAATAAATAAATAAGGTGTAATGAAAACTATTTTGGTTACCGGCGGCACGGGTTATATTGGCAGTCATACGGCGGTTGAACTTCAAGCAGTCGGTTATGATGTAATCATAGCAGATAATTTAGTTAATTCTACCGCATCTGTAATTGATAGAATAGAACGAATTAGTAATGGGAAGCGACCTTTATTTATTAAAGCCGATTTGAGTAATGAGACAGAAGCAGCAGCCATTTTTGACAATAATAAAATAGATGGAATAATAAACTTTGCAGCATTTAAGGCTGTAGGTGAAAGTTGCGAAAAACCGATAGAGTATTATCGAAACAATTTACAAATAGCCATCAATATGTTTGTAAATATGAAGAAACACGGAATTAAATACTTTGTTCAGTCTTCTTCTTGTACTGTTTATGGCGAACCGGATAGCAATCCTATAAGTGAAAATACTCCTCCTAAGTTTGCTGTTTCGCCTTATGGCAATACAAAACAAATGGTTGAAGATATGTTGCAATTCATTACACAAACAGGAGAAATAAAGGCTATCGCCTTACGTTATTTTAATCCTGTGGGAGCGCATCCTACGGCACTGATTGGAGAATTACCGAACGGCATACCTAATAATCTTATGCCATATATAACACAGACTGCAGCAGGAATAAGAAAACAACTAACAATATTTGGCAATAATTATCCAACTCCCGACGGCACGTGCATAAGGGATTATATTCATGTTGTTGATTTGGCTAAGGCTCACGTTGTAGCAATGGACAGATTTTTTGAACATAAAAATAAAGCCAACTTTGAAGCATTTAACATTGGTACGGGCAATGGTTTTTCCGTTTTGGACATCATAAAAAGTTTTGAAAAGACCACAGGTATTAAATTAAATTATTGTTTTGGCGAACGCAGAGCAGGAGATGTTGTGCGGATTTGGGCGGATACAACCTTTGCAGAGAAGGAATTGGGGTGGAAAGCAGAGTTATCTATTGATGAGATGACACTTTCGGCTTGGCATTGGCAACAACAATTAGCACAAGAATAAAAAAGATAACACAAAATAAAAAGAATCTCAATATTTTGGCTTAATTGCCAAAAGTGAGGATAAAAAGTAATCTATTTATCTTTGCATAAAGTCTTGAATATGAATAAAAAAGTTCGTCAATAATAGTTTTCTATACATCTTTAATTTGTTCCCTGATTTGAGACTTCCAAAAAGCGATATTTAAAACTCTTGAATTTTGACCCCCAATATTCAAGAGTTTGAGGGTCAAAATTCAAGAGTTTTAAACACAAAATCAAAGATATTGATTTTCAGTTAATTGTCAATTAGACTCTTTTTTCACTTTTTTTTAGCCTCACTTTTCTGAAAATATTATTTCATTTGCAATTTATATTAAAAAGTTTTATTAACTTTGCAGCCGTAATAAAATTAGTTTTTAACCTTAATATTATAAGTTATGTCAAGAAAATTTATGTTTATTGCCGCTATTGCAATGATGATAGCAGCAATGCCGATGAAGGCTCAAAAAACACACGCAATTAGTTTAAAGCATTTGACTATGGAAATGCCCAATGATAATAATTGGGGACAAATAGCAACAGATGCAGATAAAATCCAACTCGGTACTTACTTGGAAACAGGGGTAAAAAAAGTTGTTGTAACTTGCTATTTTGAAGTAAAGGAAATTGTAGCCCTTATTACAAATCTGGCTTCCGAAAAAAGTTTGCAACAAGGTTTTGAATACATGTCCATAGAGCAGGTAAAGGATGCCAAGATAGCAAAGGAAAAAGCAAAATTACTTGCTTACAGCAACACCTATCTTAATGAAACTTTCATTGGAGGTTTTTATGGCTTTGTGAAAGAAGGTTATACTTATGTCATTGAATATTACGGAGAAGACAATCCAAGTGATAAAGACCTTATAAAAAAGATTTTGGAATCTATTCGTATAGAAAAACCTGTAAAAATAGACCCTACAATCGTTGAAAAGGACGAACATTTTGCTCCGAAGGAAGCAAAGACACAGGAAGAGTTGGATAAACAGACTGAAAAAGTTGCAAAAGAACAGAAAAAAGCCGAAAAAGAGCAAAAGAAGTTAGAAAAACAAACTAAAGAGGCGGAGAAACAAAAACAAAAAGCCATAAAAGAACAAAAGAAGGCTCAGAAACAGCAAGAAAAAGAAATTAAAAAGCAAAAAGAAGAAACCAAAAAAGCCTTAAAAGAAAAGGAAAAGAAAATAGAAGAGCAGAATAAAGCCTTGAAAGCAGAAAAGAAAGCCGCAAAAGAGAAAGAAAAACAATTAGAACAGCAAAAAAAAGATGCTAAAAAGGCAGCTAAAGAGCAGTTGAAAGCATTGGAACAACAAGAGGATGCAATAGACCAGCAGGAAAAAGTCCTGAAAGAACAACAAAAAACTATCAAAGATCCTACCAAAGAACAGAAAAAACAATGGAAAGAAACCGAAAAACAAATAAAAGAAAAGCGTAAAGCCCTCAAAGAACAGAAAAATAGGCTTAATTGACAAAAGTGAGGATGCTACCCTTCATAAGTCCTTGCCAAATAAACGTTAATGATGTTTGCCACTTGCTATACCATTGACTAAAAGAAGTAATAAACTCTTCTCATTTTTGAGTTAGTTAATGTTGCAATCATAATAATTCAATATTTGCAGGCAGTTTAGAGAACTTTTAAATTAACTGAAAATAAATATCTTTGATTTTTGTATTAAAACTCTTGAATTTTGACTCTCAAAATTCAAGAGTTTTAAATATCGCTTTTTGGAAGTCTCAAATCAGGGAATAAATTAAAGATGCCTCGCAAACTATAACTTACTAACTTTTTATTCATATTCAAAAACTTTTTTGCACAGGTAGATATTCTATCAATCAAACACTTTTCATCCTCAATTTTGTACATTAAGCCAAATTCTCTTATATGTACAACTTAAAAAAATCGATTTTTTGCCATTTGTAACGGTTTAATTATCTGTATGTTTTATTTGCTAAAAATGCGAAGTATTTTTAGAGACTTTTTATGATTTTTTTACTTCGTTTGACGAAAAAATAATTGACATTTTTGCCATAAAAAGAAGGTTACAAAAAATTATGTTTTACTGAGGGTCAATATCTATGGCAATCCGTATGGAACGGTGCTGTTCCTTAACGGAAAAGGCTTCGTTGAGACGCATTATCTCCTGTTTCGCCGCAGAATAAGAAAGTTTTGCCTCCAATTTTAACCATATCTGATTAATATACCGATTTCTAATCCGAGACACAGGGGGTATGACAGGTCCGAAAATTCGTTCGTTAGAAAAAATACTTCGCATGGACGTTGCGTATTCGGTGGCTGCTGCGTCAAGAACCTCCTTTGACTGATGAGAAAGCGAAATACATATCATACGAAAGAAAGGTGGATAGCGAAAAAACTTCCTTTCAAGGATTTGAGAGTTAAACATGGACGCAAAATTATGTTTGCTCACATCTAGGATACACTGATGATACGGATTTATAGTTTGTATGACTACTTTTCCTGCCTGCCTCCTACCCGAACGACCGCTGACCTGAGTCATCATTTGAAATGCCCGTTCGTAGGAACGAAAATCGGGTATAGAAATAAGGTTGTCGGCGTTCATTATACCCACAAGCGACACATTTTCAAAGTCTAACCCTTTACTTATCATTTGTGTTCCCACCAAAATATCCGTCTCCCGATTGGCAAAAGCAGCGATAATTTTTTGATAAGAGGCTTTACCCTTCGTGGAATCCAAATCCATACGGGCAATGCGGGCTTTGGGAAAATAAATGGCAAGTTCCTCTTCAATTTTCTCCGTTCCGAAACCCATCATTCTTAATGCTCCCGAACCGCATTGAGGACATACCTTTAATAATGCGGTATGTGCATCGCAGTAATGGCAGTTCATGCTGGCGGATTGCTTATGTAACGTGAGGGAAACATCGCAATTTTTGCATTTAGGGATGTATCCACATACATCACACTGAACAACAGGCGAATAACCCCTCCTATTCTGAAAAAGAATCACCTGTTCGCCCTTATTTAACGCCGTTGCCATACAATCAAGCAGCATTTTGGAAAACATAGAGTGCATTTTGCCATGACGAGCGGCTTCCTTCGTGTCGGCAATGAGTATTTCGGGTAAAGGTATCTTGCTGTAACGTTCGGTAAGCGTGAATAATGCGTATTTATGGCTTTGTGCATAATAATAAGACTCCACACTCGGCGTTGCACTCCCCAAAACCGCCAAAGCATTGTGCTGTTTTGCAAGCCAAAGAGCCGCATCCTTACCGTTATATCTCGGTGCAGGGTCAAATTGCTTAAAAGAACTGTCGTGTTCCTCATCAACTATCACAAGCCCCAGAGTCTCAAACGGAAGAAAGACTGCCGACCGCGAACCAACCACTATTGAATATCCATCAGGCTTGTTTCCTTTCACCTTATTCCAAATCTCTATCCGTTCTTCCTTTGAAAACCGCGAATGATATACCCCTACCTTTGAACCAAAGTATTTCTCCAATCGCTGAATCAGTTGTGCCGTCAAAGCAATCTCCGGCAGAAGAAAAAGAATCTGCTTATTGTTCTGTAAAGTCTTTTCAATGAGTTTGATATACACTTCCGTTTTACCGCTGGAAGTAACCCCGTGTAAAAGAGACACACTCCCCTCAGGTTGAGATGAAATTCCGTCAAAAGCAGCCTGCTGTTCCTTTGTAAGTATCAAATTATCAACTTGAAGAGATGCTTCATTGGAATGCAGGCGGCTAACAGCCTTTTTCTCAATCTTTATCACCTCTTTATTTTCCAAAGTATTCAAAGTATGAAGCGAGACTCCCTTTGCAAGAATCTCCGTCTTACTAATATCATAGTTACCTCCCCTTCTCAAAGAGAAATAGGTCAAAAGAGCATTGTATTGTTTTTCAAACTTTTTGTTACTTTCCAGTTCGGCAAACAGGGCTTGCAGATTCGCATCATTATTCCGGTATTTGGCAGACAGGCTTATCACACTTTCTTTCAAAGGTTTGTATCTGTCAAAAAGTTCTTCGTCCGTTACCAAAACCTGTTTCTTCATAAGAGTTTGCACGGTGGTCATTATGTTACACTCATCTTTCAATGCGACAGTAATTTCCTCTATTGTGGTACTTTCGTTCTTGCTCACGATTTCCAATATCCTTATTTCGGCTCTTGACAATTCCGAAATATCTCCTTCAAATTCAGGATTTACAATGACTTTGCTTTCACTCTTCAAGCGGAAAGCGGCTGGTAAAGCGGCGGTAAGCACATCTCCAATGTAACAACAGTAATAAGATGCGACCCATCGCCAGAAAGCAATATGCTTATCATACACAACAGGCTCTGTATCAATGATTGAAATGATATATTTAACGCTTTTAAGATTTGGTATCCTCGTATGAATCTCCGCAACCACCGCAGAATAAATACGTTTGCCTCCAAACTGTACGGCAACTCTCTGTCCTACAGTTACCTCCTTCGCCATTATTCTCGGCACACGATAAGTGAAAGTAGCAGGAAGGTGCAAGGGAAGTATTACTTCAACGAACAGATTATCACATTGGTTATCCATATTTACACAGTTTTGTTTCAGATTTGCAAAAGTACATAAAAAACTCTTTTCACATACATTTATTGTTTTATCGTAAAGCAAGATTTTCCTGAAACTTGATTATAATTTTTTAGAATCAAATTCTAGCGTTCTGTAATTTGATTATAGAATGTTAGAATCAAATTATAAAATTCTGTAATTTGATTATAGAACGTTAGAATTTGATTCTAATTTTCTATAATCAAATTCTAATAAACCAAAATGGCGTTTCAAAGAATTGAAACGCCATCCGATTGCAACAAATCACTATTGTTATGATGCTTTATCTTATTTTACTTTCTTCCCATGTTGCTTATAGATTACGTATCCGCT
>JAISTG010000055.1 GCA_031272705.1 Bacteroidales bacterium
ACTAATATAAAGATTGATATTAACATCAAAATACCAGTTAAATAATATATATAACAGTAAGGTACAAAAAAATAAATTGCCCAAAAATCATACAGATTATTCCAATTAAAGTAATAATCGAATTGGTGGTGTGCATTTTTTTATAACATAATTTATTTAAATAATCAAAAAATATTTTACGGTAAATATACGATAAAAATTCGACATACAAGCATAAATATCGATAATTGTTAAAAAATAAAAATCCCCATAAACATTACGTTTACAGGGATTTTCCAATATTTGGTAATCGTTGGTGATTGCCTTTTATTTTACCTCTTCAAAGTCGGTATCGGTTACATTGCCGTCTTGATTGTCGGAAGTATTGTTTGATTGTTCTGCATTAGGTTGTTGCTGTTGTGAATCCGCATTTGTATTATTTTGTTGATACATATCGGCTGATACTGCCTGAAATGCACTGTTCAACTTTTCACTTGCCGAATCTATTGCAGCAATGTTGCGACTTGCATGAGCCTCTTTCAATTCTTTTAAGGCATCTTCAATAGGCTGTTTTTTGTCAGCAGGAATTTTATCTCCATTCTCCTTCAATGCTTTTTCTACTTGGAAAATCAGAGAGTCTGCTCCGTTAATTTTATCAGCCTCTTCTTTCAATTTTTTGTCCGCATCAGCATTTGCTTCTGCCTCTGCCTTCATTCGTTTGATTTCTTCCTCACTCAATCCGCTTGATGCCTCAATACGAATACTCTGTTGCTTACCTGTAGCGGTGTCTTTAGCCGACACATTGAGGATTCCATTAGCATCAATGTCAAATGTAACCTCTATTTGCGGCACTCCGCGCTGTGCAGGTGGTATTCCGTCAAGGTGGAATTTGCCAATGGTCTTATTATCTGTTGCTCTGGTTCTTTCACCCTGCAATACGTGAATTTCAACCGAAGGCTGATTGTCGGCAGCCGTTGAAAAGATTTGTGATTTCTTTGTAGGGATTGTAGTATTGGCATCAATGAGTTTTGTCATCACACCTCCAAGTGTTTCAATTCCAAGAGAAAGCGGAGTAACATCAAGTAACAGCACGTCTTTTACTTCTCCCGTGAGAACGCCACCCTGAATTGCAGCACCAACAGCCACAACTTCATCAGGATTAACGCCCTTTGAAGGTACTTTTCCAAAGAAATCTTCCACTATTTTTTGAATTGCGGGGATTCTTGTTGAACCTCCAACGAGTATAACCTCATCTATCTTTGACTTGTCAAGATTTGCATCAGACAAAGCCTTACGACATGGTTCTATTGTAGCCTGTATGAGGTCGTAACACAACTGTTCAAATTTTGCTCTGGTCAATGTCTTAACCAGGTGTTGAGGAATGCCGTCTATTGGCATAATATAAGGCAGGTTTATTTCTGTTTGAGTTGATGAAGAGAGTTCTATTTTAGCCTTTTCCGCTGCTTCCTTCAAACGTTGCAAAGCCATAGGGTCTTTTCTCAAATCAACATTCTTTTCTGCCATAAATTCGTTAGCCAGCCAGTTGATAATCTTTGTGTCAAAGTCATCTCCACCAAGATGTGTGTCGCCATTGGTACTCTTAACTTCAAATACACCATCGCCAAGTTCCAAAATAGAGATGTCAAACGTTCCACCGCCGAGGTCAAATACTGCCACGTGAGCATCCTGCGATTTTTTGTCCAAACCATACGCCAAAGCAGCGGCAGTAGGTTCGTTAATAATACGCATAACCTTTAATCCGGCAATTTCTCCTGCCTCTTTGGTTGCCTGACGCTGTGAATCGTTGAAGTAAGCAGGCACAGTGATAACCGCTTCCGTTACACTCTGTCCCAGATAATCTTCTGCCGTTTTTTTCATCTTTTGTAAAATGATAGCCGAAATTTCCTGTGGCGTGTATAAACGTCCGTCTATATCAACTCTTGGCGTATTGTTGTCGCTGCGAACGACCTTATACGGCACGTTAGAGACCTCTTTTTCAACCTGATTAAACGTTTCACCCATAAATCTCTTGATAGAGAAGACGGTGTTGTGCGGATTGGTTATTGCCTGTCTTTTCGCAGGATCACCAACTTTACGTTCGCCGCCGGAGATGAAACCTACAACCGAAGGAGTTGTTCTTCTACCTTCGCTGTTTGGGATAACGACAGGTTCGTTTCCCTCCATTACTGCTACACAACTGTTTGTTGTGCCTAAGTCTATTCCAATTATTTTACCCATATTGTTTTTTTGTTTTTTTATTATTATCAATTATTGTTTAATTGCACTCTTACATTCAAACATTATGCCAAAAAACAAAATAAGAACCTAATACTGACAAATTGTCATATTCTTTTGATTTTTTAGAAGCAAATTACAGAAAGCAGTAATGTGTAAATATATATTTAATTTAAGGAGTCTTTTTACCTTGTTTAGCGATTGAAAAATTATTACTTTGTTTTAATTTTATGAAATCAAGAAATAATTTTCTATCTCTTGACTTTAGAAATTTATCTCTTGATTTCAGCATTCTATCTCTTGATTCTAAAAAATTATAACTTGATTTCATTTTTTTATAACACCTTGCGTTAAAATTCACGGCAAACGCCTTAAATGCCAATTCCGCTTGAGGTATATAATCTTTACCCATAATGTTTTTTGTTTTTTTAATTATTATTATTATTTATATTTATTTGATTTTGTGATATATCCGTCAGGGACAAAATGCCAATTCCAACTTTGGGATACGTATCCGAAGTTTTGGGATACGTATCCCAAAACCCTGTATTTTGCAAAGAAATTTTGTTTTATTTGATTTGTCTTTTTATTCATTTTGTTAAAAAATTAGCGTCTTTAACAGCGACAAAAGTACAAAAAGGGGGTTAATTAACAAAATTTGTGCAAAAAAGGGTTGTTTGCGTCAGCCTTTCTCGTAAGTGCTACACGCACCGGCACGCCTTTTTCGCCCGTGCGGCTCGCACCAGTTTGTTTATTAAGCCGAAACCTTATTTTTTACCAATATAAGAAAGAAAATCAAGATCAAGGGACAGAGATATAAATGGTGTGACTTTCCATTGTTTTTTCAGTTGTATCTGTTCCGCTCCTTCCAATGGGTAACCTTCGTACTGATTTCCCGCTAAAACTTGATACTGCGCAATGTTTATTCCTGCCGTCAAATGAAAAAAATCTAAAAATTTATAACTTGCACCCGTATAGAAATTCTTAAACAAATTTTGTCCTCCAAATCCAACATAAAATCCCAAATCCGAAGAAAATTTTGAATTGGGTTTAGTAAAATCAAACAACATAACAGAAGCCCCGGTAATAAAATCAAATTCCACGTACCCATCATTCCGATTGATTATTTGATTATGCAAATTTTTATTTTCGTCTAAGTAAGGCATAATATCCCATTCGGGTATGGGATAAAACCGCATAGAAATTCCCTGAATTACACGCACTTTCTTTTTTCTGTTTGTTGCTTGGGCTATTTTTGCTTCGGCTTCGGATGCCCGTTGTTTGGTATATTTTAACTCTTCATCTCTTTTGAGCAGCTCTTTCTCCGCTGTTACGAGTTTTTCTCGCAAAGTGTCAGTCATTTGTGAATACTTGTCTTTCTCAGTTGTTGCGACAAATAACTGACGATCCTTTTCCGCTATATTTTTATCCTTATCGGTTATACTCTTTTCCAAATAAATTATCTCTTTTTCCTTTCCTGCAATACTTTCATTTTTTGTGGCGAGCAGTCCTTCCACTTTAGCCTTATCAATGTTGGAATTATTTATTGCTTCTTTATAAACCTGTTCTTTTTCTGTAAAAAGGGTTTCTTTTTGATGTAAAACTCGTATTTGTTCTTCCAAAAGGTTTGTTTTTTCGTTAAGTTGGGTACGCAGTTCTTCATTTATTTTTTTCAGTACGAGACTTTGTTCCGCCCATTTTGCAGAATCCAGCGAATGCTCTGCGGAAAGCAATTCAACCTGTGCTTTAAGAAATTCCACTTCAATAATTGAATCCAACTCATTTTGTGCGTTGAGTTTATGTAATGGAAAAGACAATGCAACAACACAAATATATAAATAAATTCGTTTCATATATTAAATATCTTTTGAAAATTATAATGCTGCAAAAGTAGCATAAAATTTTCAATTAAACACAAACAAATAAAAATACCGGCAGAATCAGCCTCATCAATATTTTATTCGTTTGTGTTTAATTGAAAATTTTATGCTACTTTTGCCAACAAAAACAATATCAAAACAATGTTTGACACCAATACAATAGTAGCAGCGGCTACGCTAAAAGGACATTCGGCTATTGGAATGGTCAGGCTGTCAGGTAAAAATGCCTTTGACATAGCCGAAAAGACCTTCCGCTCTAAACATATCAAATTATGCGACTGCCAATCAAACACAGCAACTTTCGGATTATTCCATGAGGGCGACAGATTGATAGATGAATGTATTTTTACGGTCTTTCGCTCACCCAAAAGTTACACAGGCGAAGATATGATAGAAATTTCGCATCATGGTTCGCCCTTTATACAGCAACAAATCCTTTATGCGCTTATCTCTTGCGGGGCAAGGATTGCAACGGAAGGCGAATTTACCAAACGGGCTTTTCTTAACGGCAAATTAAATCTTTCTCAGGCGGAAGCAATAGCCGATGTCATTGCTGCCGATAACCGTATTGCTCATTCTTTGGCAATGAAGCAACTGCGGGGAGGCTATAACGATAAACTGAAATCCCTTAGAGCTGACCTCCTTAACCTTTGTGGTTTGCTGGAACTTGAACTTGATTTTTCGGAAGAGGATGTAACCTTTGCCAATCGTTCTCAATTGCATGCTATATTGCTGAATGTGAGAACGGAAATAAAACAACTGCTTGATTCTTTTGCGTTAGGCAATGCCTTTCGTAAGGGTTATGCCGTTGCAATAGCGGGTAAGCCCAACAGTGGCAAATCTACCTTATTAAATACCCTCTTAAAAGACAATCGTTCAATCGTTTCGGACATTGAAGGCACTACTCGCGACACCGTAGAAGAGGTTTTGAATCTCGGAGGCTTTGATTTCCGTTTCATAGACACCGCAGGGCTACGTTCAAACAGCGACAATGTGATTGAAAATGAAGGAATAAGCCGTTCCTATAAAGCAATAGAGCAAGCAAACGCCGTTATATACCTCTTTGATTTAACTAAAACGGACGCAGAAAGCATAAATAATGAATTGGAAGCCTTGAAACACAATGTAAATTGGGATAACAAACATCTTATTTTAGCAGGAAATAAATGCGATATGGCGAATTGCAATTATGAAAACCTGATACCCGTCTCGGCATCAAAGCAACAGAATATCAATATCTTAATTGATAAACTTATAAGCATTGTTCAGCAAAGTAATGTGGAGAATCGTACCGTCATAACCAATGCTCGTCACTTTGAATCAATGCAGGAGGCAGACAAAAGTACCGCTTCGGCACTTGCAGCCTTTGAAAGCGGAATGCCAACGGACATAATAGCAACGGAAGTACGAACTATTATTCATCATCTTGGGGCTATTACGGGCGAGATAACAACAGAGGAAATACTGGGAACCATTTTTTCACGCTTCTGCATAGGAAAATAGCAAAGCAGAAAGCCATAAAACTGCCTTCCATAACCCTTTCATTTTCACATAATAAAGTAATACGTTTCTGAAATCAAATTCTAACGTTCTATAATCAAATTACAGAATGCTATAATTTGATTATAGAACGCTGTAATTTGATTCTAATTTTCTGTAATTTGATTTCAGGAAAACAGAATCAAGTTTCAGTAATCTATTCTTTGATTTTAGCCATCCAAAATGAAGATATAAAACTTTTGTAATCAAATTTTGATACCTTATTATTGTTATTTGAAAAATTTTTCATACCTTTGCAGTCGTAAATTCTTATGTTTTATGAAATCATTTTTAAGAATAGTTGCTTTTATAGCGTTGTTCGGCAGTGTATCTTTTGTCTGCAACGCATCTAATTTACCCGATACGACCAACAATACCAAGTCGTGTTCGGTTACTATTAGAAACGATACCACTATAACAACCTTAGATAGCGTTGTAACGGTGTCTTTGACTGCTCCTTTGGGTGCTTTCTCTTATCTTTGGCAGGCTTCCAATTCGTCAGCCGTCATTGCAAATCCGTCATCTCGTAACACAACGGCTACAATCACCGATACAACTACTTTTACCTTGACTGCCACATACATAGAACCGGCAAACCTTGTAGTCAATGGCGATTTTGAATCGGGCAATACAGGTTTTACTACACAGTTATCTTATAACCCTTCCACCTATGGCAATGGCGGATTATGGGGTGAAGGTACGTATTGCGTGGATTATAATGCCGGCGATCACCACGCTAATTTCAACACTTGCTATCATACAGGTAACGGAAAGTATTTTATGGCTAACGGCGTAACATCTCCTAATTACACGGTATGGCAACAAACTATCACAACACAGGTGGGTTCTACCTATCTTTTTTCAACGGATTGCGTCAATATAGCCCCAAGTACCGACCCTTCAAAGTTATCGCGATTTCAGTTTTCGGTCAATAATAATCTTCTTGGCTCAATCTTTACCGTTACTCCGGGACCTTGCGACTGGCAAACGTTCAATTCGTCTTTTGTAGCGACAACAGGAAGTGCCGTAATCAAGATTGTGAATCAGAATACGCAGCAAGACGGTAACGACTTCGGACTTGACAACATCTATGTGAAGAAACTGTGTGTTGCAACCGCCTCCGTAACTTTCAATATCGTAAGACCGTGCAATGTTTATGCGGTTGATTTGGCTGTAACCAAAGACAGCCTTTGCCGAGGTGAGGAAATAAAACTCTGGAATCAATCTTCATCAACAGGAACAAGCCATTGGTTATATGGAAACGACTCTATAATTGCCGATACTCTGCTTTTGATGCCGCAAAATTCGCAAACAGTAACTCTAATTCTCACAGACTCCAACGGATGTGAGGCTACGGACAGCGCATTTCTTTATGTAGAAGAGCCGCCCGTGGTTACAATCAGCGGAGACACCACTATATGCCAACATTCCTTCACAACGCTTTCAGCAAATGTAGTTCCGTTATCGTCCGATTACGTATTTGCTTGGAGCAACGGCAGTTCCGCACAAAGCATCAACGTTGATACGACAGCCGAAATAAGTATTACGGTTACGAGTCCACTTGGCTGCACAGGCAATGCCCAATGTAACGTAACCATGAACCCGTTGTTTTATGACACTCTCAGCATTACGCTTTGCGAAGGAGAGTTCTACACCGAGCATGGCTTCAATGCCAACGCCACAGGGACATATCAACGTGATTATATTTCAATTGACGGTTGCGACAGTTCGTATTATCTTAACCTTGTGGTGAATCCGACTTACATTGACACGATTTATGACTCTATTTGCCAATATGATTCCTACGAATTTCACGGAAACGAATACCAAGAGCAAGGACAATACATCGCAAATCTGCAAAGCATCAACGGATGCGACTCTATATTTGTGCTGGAACTTACTTTGAAACAGGTGTATAGGGATACCATAAAGGCGGATATTTTTAAGGGGAAGACCTTTAACCTCTACGGTTTCAGCGAGTCCGAGACCGGAATTTACACAAACACGTTCGAAGGTTCCAATGGTTGCGATTCTACTGTCGTTTTGGACTTACAGGTTGATAACATCGGGTTTCCAAACGTTGTAACGGCGAATGACGACGGTATAAACGACGTCTTCGTCATCCATAACCTGCTTGAAGACAACATCTTCACGGAAAACGAACTCATAATCTACAATCGTTACGGCAAGGAGGTGTATTACAAAAAGAATATCTCAAAGTACGACGACTTTTGGAAGCCTGACAGCAGCACACCGACCGGAACTTACTTCTATCGCTTCATTGGTTATCGCCACGACCAGACCATAAATCACTCAGGTACAATAGATGTGTTGCGATAATCGGATTTAAGATTTATTGAAACGCCGTTTCAATTTCACGAAACCTAGGTTTCATTTTTTTGGAACCTAGGTTTCATTTTCACGAAACCTATGTTTCATTTTTTTAGAACCTAGGTTTTAATTTCACGAAACCTAGGTTTCATTTTTTTAGAACCTAGGTTTCATTTTTTTAGAACCTAGGTTTCAATTTGACGAAACCTAGGTTTCATTTTTTTGGAACCTAGGTTTCAATTTCACGAAACCTAGGTTTCATTTTTTTAGAACCTAGGTTTCATTTTTCTGAAACCTAGGTTTCGTCAAATCGGAATCTCGTTTGGAGTTTTCTAAAGAACGAAAAGGATGTTTTAGAACTCAAAAGTCAGTTTTGCATTAACCTGTGAGGGCGTAAGGTAATTGGGAACGGCGTAAGGTCTATTGTCAAAATCCTTAACCCAAATGTAAGAGATAACATTCTGATTTGAAAATACATTGAACCATTCCACGTTAAACCAGATTTTCTTTATTATTTTCATAAAATTCTTCTTTGCCCACGTGCTGTTCTCGTCCTTTATGCGAAAAGTGAAAGCAATATCGGCTCTCATATATTCGGGACGCATGGTTACGTTGTCGGCACTGACGCTTTCGGGAGGGGTGTACGGGAAGCCCGAACCAAATCCAAAGTTAAGATAAACACGACAATACGGCATCTTTGGCAAATAATCCTGAAAACTAATGTTCATTGTGAATAACTGGTCGGTGGGACGGGGCAAATATCCCTTGTTATCGCCGTCAATGTCTTCCTTTGTCTGCATAACGGACATTGTTATCCACGAATCAATGCCTTCAATGAACTGCCCAAAGAGCCGAAGGTCTATACCGGTTGCGTAACCCACTGCATTGTTTTGTGCGGAATAGCGTATGCGAACGTTGTCTAATGTGTACGGAATCAAGTCCCACAGGTATTTATAATAAATTGACGACAAGAAACGGAAAGGTCGATGAAACATAGAGAAGTTCCAATCACTCGAAAACACAACATGAAGAGATTTTTGGCTTAATATGTCGTAATTTATCTCGCCCGTATAACCACGATACTCGCGATAGAAGGGAGATTGCTGGAAAATACCGGTGGCAAATCGGAAAACGATGTCTTGTTTCCAGTAAGGCTTCAAACTGATGCTTGCTCTGGGCGAAACCAAAAACTCATTGTTGAAGTTCCAAATCTGAGAGCGTATTCCCGTATTGACGAATAACGACCCAAAAGGCAGAAAAAACCGCCATTCTCTCTGCAAATATGCCGACAATCGCACGGATTCAATACGATTATCCGAAGTAAAAACATTCTGCAAAAGAGGAGGTACGGCTTCATTCACCCCTCCGTCTATCACAGGGAGCGAAGGTATGCTATAGCCTGCCGAATCCATAAGTTTCCATTCCTTTTGGCGATCGGCAATAAGTTCATACTGAGCCTTTATGCCCCACATCAGGTTTCCGTTATCAAAAAAGCGTGTTCCCTTATGCTCAATGTTGAATATGTTTGCCTGTAACTGATTTCGTGCATGCTCAATATACTTTCCTATACCGACGGTAGAGCCAGCCGTATCCGCCGATGACTGTATGTCTTTCAGCCAGTACTCGCCCTGAATGTCGTAAGACTCGCTTTCATTTGTGTTAAAGGCAGATACGATGAACTTTAAGGCTGTCTTTTTACTCGGATTATGGCTCAACACAAGCGAACCGAACATGGAATTAAACACGTCCTGCTCCTGCCCTTCGAAATAAACGTCCAATCTATACATATCATCTATGTGTCCCAGTTTTTGACTCTGCATAACGGGTTTGAAGGAGTATTTATTTATAGCGTAGTTTCCGAGAAAGGCTAATGAGGTTTTGGGATTGAAATCGTAGGTAAGGTAAAGTTGAATATCGTTAAACACAGGATTATAATAAACATCCGATTCTTTATCTGCGAGTAATCTTTTGGTTGTTTTGTATCTGTAACCCAACTGATAGGTCATTTTGTTTCCAATTAAACCCTCCAAATGCGCACTTCCTCCCAACAAACCAGCCGATAAAGACCCTGCGAACTCTGTCGGTTTCCGATATTTTATATCCAAAACGGACGACATCTTGTCTCCATACTTCGCATCAAAGCCTCCGGAAGAGAAACTGACGTCATTAACCATATCCGTATTTACAAAGGATAAGCCCTCTTGTTGTCCGCTACGAATGAGAAAAGGTCTGAATATCTCTATATCATTAACATATACTAAGTTTTCGTCATAATTACCGCCCCTTACCGAATACTGAGATGATAATTCGTTATTTGACGATGTGCCTTCGCCCAAAGACTTTATGATGTTTTCTATTCCTGTTGTTGGACCTGCGGTTTGTTTTGCCCATTCAGGTTCTATCTTTGTTATTCCTTCATTTCTGTAATTTTCGGTCTTGATAGAGATGTCAGGCAGACTTATTTTGTCTTCCGCAAGCATTATTTTAACATTTCGTTTTTCTCCTGCCTTTAAGTTAAAAACCTGTGTATGTCTTTTGTACCCTGAATAAGAAAAAGCAATCTCTATATCTATGCCGGCAGTGATAACGAATGTAAATTCTCCTGTTGCATTAGTTGTTACACCATTTTGTTTGTCCGTACCCAAAACGAATATATTAACCATATCCATTGGTTTTCCTGTGGTGGAATCAAATACCGAGCCATAAATAGTTGCCGTTCGTTGAGCCTTAAGCCCAAAGGATAGAGCCAGAAGTAGTATTGCTGAGATTAGTTTTTTATTCACTTTTTTGCTTGTTTGAGTTGGCAAATTTAATATATTTTTTGATAATAACTGCATTTGCCTTCATTTTATTGCATAGAACAAAGAACAATACAAAAAAAGTTTTGAAATGTACTTGTCCATATTTTTGAATACATAAAACCTTATTAAACATCATCATACCTTAATATTAAGGGTACATAAAGCAATAACTGATGATGTTAGCACCCATTTGCAAGGCTTTTTGTCGGCTTTCTTCAGGGTCATTATGCACATCGGCATCTTCCCAACCGTCCCCCAAATCCGTTTCATAAGAATAGAAGCAAACAATGCGTCCTTCCCATACAAGAACATATCCTTTTGGTGACTTATTATCGTGTTCATGAATTTTAGGCAACCCATTTGGAAAATTAAAATGTTGATGATAAATAGCGTGAGTAAAAGGCAATTCCATAAAATCAAGTTCAGGAAAAACCTTTTTCATTTCCCGTCTTATGTATTGGTCTAATCCGTAATTGTCATCAATATGCAGAAAACCTCCTCCTATCAAATAATTTCTCAGATTATTCACTTCCTGTGCGTTAAAACTGATGTTGCCATGCCCTGTGATATGACAGAAGGGGTAAAGAAAGATTTCAGATGACCCAACATCAATCGTGGCATAGTTTTCACTGAAATCTGTTTTCAATTCCTTGTTACAGAATCGTATAAGGTTAGTAAGGGAAGTTGGATTTGCATACCAGTCCCCTCCTCCGCTATATTTCAAAAGAGCAAAGGTATTTTTGTTCTGTGCAAATACCGAAAGGCTAATACACAATGCAATGAAAATTAACACGTTCTTCATAAATTCATAAAGTTTATGCTCTGTAAAGCAACCAAAGCAGCCGTTTCTGTTCTTAATCTGTTGCATCCAAGCGTTATAAGTTTATATCCTTTTTGTTTTGCTTTCTTTATTTCCTCCAAAGTAAAGTCTCCCTCAGGTCCTATCAGTACAATAACGCTTTCAAATGGTTTATATGCTTGTTTAATAGTCTGTTTATCATTGTCTTCGCAAGTAGCAATCAATTTACATTGAGCATCAAAACTATCAAGAAACTCATTTAATTTTATGGCATCGTGAAGTACGGGCATAAAAGTTTGTTGAGACTGCTTTAAGGCAGATATTAAAATTTTGTCAAAACGTTCCCGTTTAATTGTATTGCGTTCGGAATTAGCGGAATAAACAGGCGTTATGTCACTAATACCCATTTCAGTTGCTTTTTCTAAAAACCATTCCGTACGGGCAATGTTTTTGGTTGGTGCAATGGCAATATGTACTGAATAACGAGTAGAAGCCTGATTTACGATATTTGAAATCTGTACGGTACAACTTTTGGGATTTGCCTGCAAAAGAAGAGCCTCATAAAGATTCCCTGTACCGTCGGTAAGGCTTACAGTATTTCCTTCTTTGAGTCGTAATACCTTTACACAATGCTGACTCTCTTCTCCGTTCAAAGCATATATTGCCCCAATATCAGAAAGTACTATGTCGGGAGCGTAAAACAGGTGCATTTGTTATAATGAATACACTAAACCAACAGTAAGAAACGGTGAAATATCATCCGCAATTTTTATCTTGCCATTCATTTCAACATAAGAACCATTAAGCAATATACCTTGATATTCAAGTTCGTATCCCATATTGTATTCTATTCCTGCACGAAAACGCAATCTTAAATTGGTTGTCAATTCCTTCATGAATCCCAAATAAACTTTGGCACTCGGTACAATATGACTTAACGCCAACGGATTGCCTTCTTTGGCTGATGCAAAATAAGTTACATTGTTTGGAATAGATGTTTGCGTTACAATGAAAGTATCTACCATAACCGTAGTATCAATACGGGTGGTAATATATTCTCCTTGATAATCCTTCTCACAAAGTTGCAAATTTACGCCTGCATCAATGCCAAGATAAATATAGGCAGTGCGCATATTGTAATAAAGATTGGCGTTAAGCATCACAGGTATGTAATGATAGGATTTATATTCGCCGAGTTTAATACTTCCATCTATTGAATAATAATCATTACTTGGGTGATAAGCATAACCTATTGATGCCCCAAGAGCAACCCCCAATCTGTTTTTTACAAATGGACGAATCTTGTATTGATAACCCACCTGGGCATTGACAGCAAATGGATTCATATCTTTATAATTCGCCGTTATGGCATAACTTCCGCCGACATCAAAAGTAAGAAAATGTTCCGGGATATTTTTATTCCACATACCCTGACGCCAGTCTCTTTGAGCCTGAGCAACATTCAATCCGACAAAAGCCAGCAATGAGATTAAGATAATTCGTTTCATATAACCGATGTTTTATTTTTGTATTATTATAAAATTCGGCTGCAAAGGTACAATTTTTATTTCATATACCAAAACATTTTTTTTTGATGTTATTTTTTTTCAATGTATTGCTGCCTTTTATTTAATTATTATTCATTCAAATTTTGTTGTTATTCATTTTATGATTAACAATTCCGTTTTACTTTTTCCTTCATTATAAAACAGTTTTTTAGAACATTATCCAATCCTTTTATAACCTATACGGAAACCGAAAATACCTATATGAAACGTTTTCATAGTGTTACGGACAGTTTTCGTAATGTTACGGACTGCTTTCGTAATGTTACGGACGGTTTTCATAATGTTATGAAACGTCTTCATAATGTTATGAAAGGTTTTCATAGTGTTATGAAACGTCTTCATAGTGTTATGAAAGGTCTTCATAATGTTATGAAAGGTCTTCATAGTGTTATGAACAGTTTTAATAATATTATACGAGAAATCATAAACTAAATATAAACCTAACATCAGAAAACACAAGATATTCATCATTGATTATCACGCAATTATAAAATTAACACGATATTTTTTTTGTAATTATGTATTTTTATAAAAAAAGTTTTATACCTTTGCCCTGCCAACTTTTAATACATTAATAGTTATGAAACGTACATTAACACAATTTGGAATTGCCGTTGCATTTGTACTTATCGGTACGACAGCAAAGGCACAAAGCGACATTATGTACTTTATGTACAACACGCCGCAATCATCATTTCTTAATCCAGCCTTCGGAGTCAAAACAGGAACATATCTCTCTATTCCTGTCATTTCGGGTATGGATTTAAACTTCAACGCATCGGGATTTTCCTACAGCGATTTGGTAGTGCCGCAGGAAAATTCCGATGCAGTAAAAGTCAGTCCGCTGAATTTGTTCAACAAACTTGGAACTCAAAATGACTTGAGTTTAAGTGGCAGTGTGAACATCTTTGGTATGGGTTTCCAATTCGGTGAAGGTCATCTGTCGGTTGATTTAACTCTTGATGGAAGCGCAAGGGCAGGACTGAATCAATCTCTAATTGGTTTTATGTTTTTTGGTAGTAAAGCCAATTTGAATGCCGAAGATTTTGTTTATGATGACAAAATTTTAGACATGAGTTTATATCTTTCTCCTTCGGTTTCATTTGCAAGGGAACTTGGTGAAAAACTTACTGTTGGTGCAAGATTAGGTTTATTGCTCGGATTGATGGATATAACCACCGAACGCAGTGATATTGAAATCAAAAACACAGGAGCAGGCAAAACCATTCAAAGCAACATTGAGATTTTATCCTCAAGTTTTATTGGCAAAGTAGAATCCAATCAATTCAGTGTTGAAGATCCGGCATGGGTTACGGACAATTTCGGTACAATACTTGCAAATGCGGTAAAAAATCCGGGAGTTGTACTTGACCTTGGTGCATCTTACAAACTCAATGACAAAATGGAAATTTCTGCAAGTGTAAATGATTTGGGTTATATCTACTGGTCGGCAAATCCTACCAAAATCAGCAGTTACACGGACAATTACACGTATGTTTATGAGGGTATTGGAAATTCCTTTGACAGTCTTTCCAATGATTTTGATAATTATTTTGATGCGTTGAAAGATACATTGAAACATATCTTTGACCTCAAGGCAGAATCAACCGACTCTTATGGCTCTATGATACCGGTGAAATTCAATGTGGGATACTCATGGAATTTTGCAGGTCCTCATTCCCTGTTTGCTCATTACAAAGGCATTAAGGGCAACGGCTATTATGACAGTTATTTTTCACTTTATTATAATTTGGCATGGAAGTTTCTGTCATTCACAATCGGCAATACCTTCAGCAGACACAACTATCTTCACCCTGCTCTCGCATTAAACATCAACGGAGGCGGCTTTAATGTATATCTTGGAGGCTCTTTCTGTCCGCGAGAGTTTTCTTTGGCAATGAGTGATTTGTCTTCGTCAAGTGTTTTTCTCGGTATAAACTTCTTATTGGGTAAAAAGTAAATTTTAATATCCCAAAACAAAAGGAGGCTATCAGTCATTTGACAGCCTCCTTTTATTTTTCGTCATTACAAATCAATATAAGAAATTATTATAAGGATACTTTGTGGCGTGAATATCTTTTATCCAGTTGTATAAAAGGACTCTTAACTGTTCGTAATTATACTTTTCTTTTGCCGAAAGGAAGAAAACCGAATGTCCATATTTCTTTTCAAGATATGCTTCCAGCGCTTCCAAATTCCAGTTTTCTCTTGTGGCGGGCGTTAAATCGTCTTCCTCTTTGGCGATATACTTATATGCGTCTATCTTATTAAACAACAGCAGAGTTGGTTTGTCGCAAACGTTTATTTCTTCAAGCGTTTTGTTTACTACATCCACCTGTTGCTCAAACGAAGGATGGGAAATATCAACCACATGCACCAGAAGGTCAGCCTCACGCACCTCATCAAGAGTAGATTTGAAACTTTCAACCAAGCCATGTGGCAATTTGCGAATGAAACCGACCGTATCGGAAAGCAGAAACGGCAGATTATCAATCACAACTTTGCGTACGGTGGTGTCTAACGTGGCAAAAAGTTTATTTTCTGCGAAAACATCACTTTTGGATACCAAATTCATAATCGTAGATTTGCCTGCGTTGGTATAGCCAACCAGAGAAACTCTCACCAATTGCTCTCTGCCTGCTCTCTGAGTTAGTTTCTGTTTGTCAATACTTCGTAACTTTTCCTTCAAAAGAGCAATCTTTGACAGCACTATGCGTCTATCGGTTTCCAACTGCGTTTCTCCTGCGCCTCGCATGGTCAATCCGCCGCCCCGTTGCCTGTCAAGATGCGACCACATCCTCGTTAGACGGGGCAGGAGATACTGATACTGAGCCAGTTCTACCTGAGTACGGGCTTCGGATGTCCTTGCACGCTGCGCAAATATGTTAAGGATTAAGCCCGTTCGGTCTAATACGTTGATATTTTGAAGTTCCCGTTCAATGTTACGCAGTTGTGAAGGCGTCAATTCGTCATCAAACACAAGCCATTGAATTTCTGCTGCATCGGCATATTCTTTTATTTCATCTAATTTTCCGCTTCCTACGAACGTTCGCTTGTCTATAGACTTCAAATTCTGCAAAAAACGTTTCTCAACCACGGCTCCGGCAGTATCTATCAGGAATGTAAGTTCGTCAAGATACTCTTCAGCCTGTTGCACAGACATTTCGGGAGTGCAAACGCCCACAACAATACAGCGATCCGGTTCTTTACGTGTTTCAATCATATTTATAAGGTATTGGTTTTTGATTTACAAGGCGGCAAAAGTACGCAAAATTTTCATATTATGACACCTTATATATATAAGGAGTGATCCCGTGGTTACGGTACGGCGTTTTATTTTCACGAAACCTAGGTTTCATTTTTTTGGAACCTAGGTTTCAATTTGACGAAACCTAGGTTTTATTTTTTTAGAACCTAGGTTTCATTTTGACGAAACCTAGGTTTCATTTTGACGAAACCTAGGTTTCATTTTGACGAAACCTAGGTTTTATTTTTTTAGAACCTAGGTTTCATTTTGACGAAACCTAGGTTTCATTTTTTTGGAACCTAGGTTTCATTTTCCTGAAACCTAGGTTTCGTGAAAACGGAAACTCGTTTGGAGTTTTCTTAAACGGGATTATGAGGTATTGATACCACGAACGGATGCCTCGTAACAAAGTAAAGACACAACTTTCTTTTCTCTTCATATAAATTAAATTAGTACTTTTGCCACCTGAAAAAAGAAAGCAGCATGGCAAAACTTAATGACAAGATAATAATAAAAGGAGCCAAAGTCAATAATCTTAAAAACATTGACTTGGAACTTCCTACCAATAAATTGATTGTAGTAACCGGGGTATCGGGTTCGGGTAAGAGTTCGCTGGCTTTTGATACTCTTTTTGCCGAAGGGCAAAGGCGTTATGTGGAGTCGCTTTCCACCTACGCAAGGCAGTTCATGGGTAAAATGAACAAGCCTGAGGTAGATTTTATACACGGTATTGCTCCGGCAATAGCCGTTTCGCAGGCAACAGCCAACCGTAATCCCCGCTCAAATGTAGGAACCGTAACCGAGATTTACGAATATATCAAATTGCTTTTTGCCAAGGTGGGACGCACATACTCTCCTGTTTCGGGCAAAGAGGTTTGCAGGCATTCGGTTTCAAATGTTGTGGATTCTGTTTTGGCTTTGGAGGAAGGTACAACGGCGTATGTGATTTGTGATTTGCTTTTATGGCAGGGTGAAACCTTAAAAGAGCGTTTGGAATTGCTGATGCAGTTGGGTTATACGAGGCTATATATCAATAATGAGCCGATACGAATTGACAAAATCCTAAATGACCCTTCGCAAATCCCAAATGATGACATTAAACTGCTGATTGACCGCCTTATAATAAAGCATAATGACGAGGAAACCTATCTTCGTATCAGTGATTCGGTTCATACGGCTTTCAATGAGGGCGACGGCAGATGCGAAGTGGTATATGACGGCAACGTATTGAAGTTCAGTAATCGTTTTGAGGCGGATGGTATAAATTTTACCAAGCCCAGTGAAAACTTTTTCTCGTTTAACAATCCTTATGGGGCGTGTCGGCGTTGCAAAGGCACGGGGCAGATAGAGGATATAGCGGAAGATTTGGTTATAAGCAAGCCTCATTTGTCTGTCTTTGAGGATTGTGTTAATTGTTGGAAGGGTGAGGTTATGAAAAAGTACAAAGAGGATTTTATTTCCGCCACTTATCATCGTTTTCCCGTGCATCGTCCTTACAACCAGTTGAATGAAGAGCAGAAAAGGCTGTTATGGCAAGGCGATAAGAAGACTGTGGGAATTATTCCTTTCTTTGAGCAGTTACGAAAGGAGAATTTTAAGATACAAAACCGCGTTATGCTCGCACGATACACCGGTCGGACGGTCTGCCCCGAGTGTTGGGGGACACGATTGCGGAAAGATGCTTCGTATGTTAAGGTTTGCGGATATTCAATTACGGATTTGGTACTTTTACCTGTCAGTTCGTTGATACGGTTCTTTGAAACGATAGAATTAAACGAGAAAGAATGGTCGGTAAGTGAGCGAATAATTATGGAGATACGGCGAAGGCTGGGATATTTGGCGGATGTCGGCTTGAGTTATCTTACTCTCAACAGGGCAAGTTCCACTCTTAGCGGCGGGGAGTCGCAAAGGATTTGTCTGGCAGGGGCTTTGGGCAGTCCGTTGGTGGGATCCATGTACATTTTGGACGAACCTACCATAGGTTTACACAGCAGAGATACGCTGAGGTTGCTGAATGTGTTGAAGCAACTCCGTGATGAAGGAAACACAGTCATAGTTGTGGAACACGATAGGCAGGTTATGGAGGCTGCAGACTTCATTGTGGATATTGGACCAGCCGCCGGACGCAACGGAGGTGAGGTTGTGTTCGCAGGAACGTACGAATCGCTGTTGCAAAGTGCCGAATCATTGACGGCAAAGTACCTTCGTAACGAATTAAGCGTGGCAGTTCCTCAAACCAAACGCCGATGGAAAGAATTTCTTCAAATAGATAATGCCTGCGAACACAATTTAAAGAATGTAACTCTGCGAGTTCCGCTCGGCATCCGCACTTGTGTTTGCGGGGTATCGGGTTCGGGTAAAACTACTCTTGTGAAAAATACATTTTATAACGCACTTCGTCTTCATCTTGGGCTGGGCTGTGAAATCGTTCCCAAGTGTGATAACATTAAGGGGTCGCTTGGATTGATTAAGTCGGTGGAACTTGTTTCGCAAGAGCCGATTGGTCGTTCCACACGCTCAAATCCTGTAACTTATACGGGGGCTTTTGATGACATTCGTACGCTTTATGCTTCTCAAACCCTGTCTCGTCAGCGGCAACTCACGCCCGGATATTTTTCTTTCAACTCCGAGAAGGGCGGAAGGTGCAAAACGTGTAAGGGAGACGGCGTTATTGTTGTGCCGATGCAGTTTATGGCAGACGTAATGCTGACTTGTGAGCATTGCAACGGCAGTCGGTATCAGGCTGAGGCGTTGGAAATTAAATATAAAGGGAAATCCATTGCGGAGGTATTGGAGATGACTATTGACGAGTCGGTAGAATTTTTTTCAAGTACCCCTTCTGCCATCAATGAACGCATAGTTCAGAAACTCAAAACGCTTTCTGAGGTTGGGCTTGGCTACTTAAAACTCGGTCAGTCCTCATCTACGTTGAGCGGGGGTGAGGCTCAGCGTATTAAGTTGGCGTTTTTCCTTTCCAAGGGCAACACTCAGGACAAAACTCTCTTCATTTTTGACGAGCCAACGACCGGTTTACATTTTGATGACATAAATAAATTGAACCGGTGCTTTGATTCCCTGTTGAAAATGGGGCATACGGTGCTTGTAATTGAGCATAATTCCGACATAATCCGCACTTCCGACTGGGTAATTGAACTTGGACGCGACGGAGGCGAGCAGGGAGGCGAAATAGTCTTTGAAGGAACGCCGCAAAACCTCCTTTTGACTCAACCAAAGACGGCAACGGCTCAATTTTTATGAGCCAAAACGGAATTTTCAGGGCGGGAAAAATCAACTTTGTAAGTGATTGATTATCAGAAGTCGCCGAGTTAAAAAAAACTCGGCGAGCTTTTTTCACAACGGCGGATTTAAGGAAATTTATCTCAAATCCTGCGTTTGATAAACAGCATATCCGAAATGAGAATAACCACGATGGTTGTAACGAAACTTGCTGTAAGCCTGAGGATAAAAGGTATGATTTCGTTAAAACGAAAGATGTCCAAACCGAAATAAAGAGTATGATGAATAAAAACAAGTATCGTTACGTAAAAAGTGTATTGCGCAAAACCCATGTCGGCAAGGGACGGACGCTGCCAAAAGGTCGTTTCACGGTTCGCCGTGTAAAATTTAAGCAGGAAAGGTCTTATGAAACCAATCAGGGTAAGGCTCACAATATGAAAGCCTTGCCCCAAACTCATCACGTCAATACATAAACCCATCGCAAAGGATAACAGCAAAACTGCCCATTTCGGCGTGCTGTAAGGCAGCATCAGCACAAACCAGACGTATATCATCGGATTGATGTAGCCAAAGAAATGTATGTTGTTGAATATAAATACTTGAGACGCCGCTATCAGTACGAAATGTACCGCTCCCAACAAAATTAAATGCCATCTACTCATTTTTTATGCCCTCCATAAGTTTTTTTTCTTCCTTTCGGAAAAGATAATTCACGATATAAACATTTGAAATCCTGTTATAATCGGTCGCAAAGGCTATATCAATATTGTAAAATCCCGTTGCCTCATCCCGAGAGAAGTCCTTAACATAACCAACGGCGACCCCCTCCGGAATATTGGACGAAAACCCGCTCGTAACTATGGTATCGCCCTTGCGTATCGGCTGAGAGGACGGATAATCTACAACCTGCCCCGTACTATAACTGCCTCCACGCCAGATAAGTGTGCCTGTGGCGAAAGTTCTCTCGTTTCTTACGCTGTGTTTGCTGTCTCCGTGTATGACAGGCATCACGATAGAAAAATTTTCTGTTGTTTTCAGCACCACACCTACCAGACCATTTGGACAAATCACGCCCATATCTATTTCAACTCCCTGTTTGCTTCCCTTATTCACCATAAAAAGATTATTTCTTCTTCCTGTGGTTCTGGAAATTATGCGACCCGTGATATAGGAATAGCGTTGTGCGTAATGAGTATCCGATACCTCTTTATTTATTGTGTCGTTGGTCATATCAATCTGCGATACGGGCAATTGCGAACGCAAGAGTGCATTTTCTTTTGCCAACCGTTCGTTCTCGGAAATGAGGTTTAGATATGCGGTTATCTTATCCTGCTGTGCATAAACTTCGGCTGCGATGTTGTTGAACCGGTTTCCCATTTTTGAACTCTGATAATAGGAATTTTTACTGACGAATACGACCGCCAATCCCTCTAACAGCAAAAAGAGAAACACGTAATAAAACTTTGATATAAAGTGTAAAAGACTTTTCATTGGTAATTATTATATTCGGCAAAAGTATAAATAATTTTCTTATTTGAATAAAAAGTACTACTTTTGCAGTCTGAAATTTTAAAAAAGAGAAAAAAATGAGAAAGACAATTTTAATGATGGCGTTATTTGCAATGCCGTTTATGTTCTCCTCCTGCGATTCTGACGAAGACAATCCTATTGCAGAATTTACAGGAAGCGTTTCAATGACCGTTGGAGGTCAATCAATCAATCTGCCTGCTGCGGTATTCACAAAGCAGAACGGCAGAGTTATTCTAACTTCTTCAAACCTGAATCACAGCATTGCTATGTATGTTGACGCAAATGCTACCGGCACTTACACGCTTGGAGCAGCCGAAAGCATTGGTGATTTGGTTACTCACGCACAAGATGTTCTTAATCTCCTGTCCGGTACAGGTAATTACTTCCTTTACTCTCCGTCAAATGACGTTCAGAATAATGCGAAGATTATTCTTGTTGGCAGTGTTACCTTTACTGAATTCAGTGCAAACCAAGTTAAAGGATCTTTTACGGGATATGCGGTTGATAAAAATGCCCTTTCCTCCGATTTAGCAGCACTTGCAATAGAGTTAGGTACTTTAATATTGGGCGGAAGCAGCAGTTTTGTAGAGATTGAAGGAACATTTACTGCCGTAGGTAAGTAATTGATATTATTGATTTGAAACAAAAAAAGGGTCATTCGTTGTTTGAATGACCTTTTTCTTTGTTATTTGTTGTCTTTCCAGCGTTCCAGTTTAGGAATGTTATGACATAGAAACTTGGCAACCCATTTTGGCATTTTCATTTTCTCGTTCATCATTTTTATACAGAAGTCCTGCATTTCTTTTGCTGTGCATTGCTGTTTGAATTGCCCGTTTTCGTAACAATAACTACAATATCTGTTTGATTTTGTTACGCCATCGGTTTCTGTTCCTCCGCCATGAGTGTCTTTTTTCAAAGGCATACCGCAACTTTGGCACATTTTATAAGTTTTTTCCATACTATTGTTGTTTTGAAATTTGATTATTATCGGCTGCAAAGTTAGCATAAAATTTTCAATTACACAAACGAATAAAAATATTGGTAAATAATCAACCTTGCAAATCCGTCCAACCATTTAGTTTTATCATATTTGCAGAATAAATACAAAGAAATACATAAACATAAAGTTTATCTACACTTAAAGGAGTGTGAATTTAGATATAATAACAGAAATGCAGATATTTACAAGTATTTATTGAAGGTCATAAAAGAAAATCCAATTAAATTATCATAAAAATGTAGTTAATTCAGGAAAAAGTTGTAATTTTGCAATTGTTAAACAAGGTAAAAAGACTCCTTAAATTGCCTTGAACAAAAATAATTATATAATGAACTTATATTAAAATAAATAAATAAAATAAAACACTATGTTAGTTAAAACTTTTGGCAGTGCTATTTCAGGTATCATTGCTACTACCATAACAATAGAAGTATGCGTTGAACAGGGAATAAATTTTTTTCTTGTAGGGCTTCCTGACAGCGCAGTTAAAGAAAGCCAGCAACGAATCTCCTCTGCACTGCAAGCCTTTGGCTATCGTATTCCGGGCAAGAAAATAATTATCAATATGGCTCCTGCTGATATTCGCAAGGAAGGCTCGGCTTACGACCTGCCTCTTGCCATTGGTATTCTCGGTGCTTCACAACAGATTATGGCAGACAGACTTTCAGATTATTTAATTATGGGAGAACTGTCTTTGGACGGCTCTGTGAAGGCTATAAAAGGTGCTTTGCCCATTGCCATTGAAGCAAGAAAACAAGGCTTTAAGGGATTTATTTTGCCAAAAGTCAATGCTCAGGAAGCGACTATTGTGGAAGATTTGGATATTTACGGCGTTGATAACATCCTTGAGGTGATAAAATTTTTCAATGGGACGCAAGATTTGGATAAAGTAAAGGTTGATGTCAGTGGAGAGTTCTTAAAAGGGCTTGATACTTACGAATTTGACTTTGAAGAAGTGAAAGGACAGGAGAATATCAAAAGAGCAATGGAGATAGCCGCCGCAGGGTCGCACAACATTTTGCTTATAGGGGCGCCGGGCAGCGGAAAAACGATGTTAGCCAAACGTTTGCCGTCCATATTACCTCCCTTGACACTTGACGAAGCCCTTGAAACAACGAAGATTCATTCTGTTGCGGGCATAATGTCAGCCAATACGCCATTGGTATCAGTACGTCCCTTCCGCAATCCTCATCATACAATCAGTGATACGGCTCTTGTGGGTGGCGGGACTTATCCTCAACCCGGTGAAATTTCTCTTGCACATAACGGAGTACTGTTTTTGGACGAATTACCTGAATTTAAGCGAAATGTATTGGAAGTTTTGCGACAACCAATGGAGAGTCGTACAATCACAATCTCAAGAACACGGCAGACAAGCGACTATCCGGCAAATTTTATGCTTGTTGCAGCGATGAATCCCTGTGCTTGCGGCTTTTACAATCACCCGGAAAAAGCCTGTACTTGTGCCACAGGGGCTGTAAATAAATATCTAAATCGCGTTTCCGGTCCTTTGTTAGACAGAATTGATATTCAAATTGAAGTAGTACCTGTTCCTTTTAAGGAGTTATCCGAAGCCCGCAAAGGCGAACCAAGCCGTACGGTACGGGAACGGGTTATTGCCGCTCGGCATATTCAGGCTGAACGTTTTAAGTCTTTCCCTGACATTCATTCAAACGCCCAAATGACTCCTAAAATAATGGAAGAATTTTGTCATTTGGAGACTTCGGGACTTGATTTGCTGAAAAAAGCGATGGAAAAACTTGGTTTGTCGGCACGGGCTTACAATCGCATCATAAAGGTATCAAGAACCATTGCCGACCTTGAAGGCAAAACCAATATTGAAAACTCACATCTGGCTGAGGCAATCAACTATCGCAGCCTCGATAGGGACTCTTGGGGTCGCTAAACGTTAGTTCGGGTTTTCCGAAATCAAATTACAGAAATCTATAATCAAATTCTAACGTTCTGTAATTTGATTACAAAAAATTGTAATCAAATTACAGTTATATGGAACAATGTTTTATGCAAATTAAACAACAAGGTACTCATCTACGACAAAAAACACCTGTTTTTAGTCGTAAAATGTGAAAAATATATTAGTTTTTGGGGATTAGTTAAAAGTATTGTAATCAATATATTATAATCTTACAGAAAAATTTTTCTGCATTTTTTTATTGCAAAATGTTGTAAAATAAAAAAAAGTTGTACATTTTTCCAAAATAAGCAATACTTTCTAAAAATCAGAATTATACGATTGCACTTCGTTTTATGGGGTACGACTTGGGAGACCTTTCAGGGGTTGATTTGTCCGTATCTGACCTGCCCTTGTTTGCATAAAACTACGGCGCAAAAGTACGAAAAATTTTTCTAAAATCAGGCAATCTGACCATATTATGTCCGCATCGAAGGACAAAATCGCGATTTTACAAAGAAAATACAGCCACAACAGGACAATTTTGAACAACAGTTGTACAATTTAGGACATAACTATTTGTGTATTAGTATTTTAAATTATAAAGCCGTACCTTTGCCGGAAAATTCTATAAAGCAAGAATATGGCAAACAACAACTCCACCCCTCCGGCACAAACGCTCACCGAAATCGCCGAGAAATCCCGCCTGCGGATAACTGACGAGTTTCCTGCGCCGCCTGTTGTTCTGAAAATCGACGATTCGATTATCGGGACGCTTGGCAATTTCAGCGCATCAACCGGCAAGGCGAAAAGCAAAAAGACGTTCAATATCTGCGCCATCGTTGCCGCCGCGCTTACCAACGGCACGATTTTGAACTATTCGGCAACTTTTCCCGATGAAAAAAGAAAAATCCTGTATGTCGATACCGAACAGAGTAAGTTCCACTGTAAAAAGGTTTTAAATCGCATCTTGCTTTTGGCGGGAATGACAAGAGAAGTACAGCCGCAAAATCTTGTTTTCCTTGCCCTTCGACAGTTTGCGCCCAATCTACGACTGGAAGTCATTCAGAACGAGATTTACAGAACGGAAAATCTGGGCTTGGTCGTCATCGACGGAATCCGCGATTTAGCTTATGACATCAACAGTCCGAGCGAATCGACGGAACTGATTACCGCCCTGATGCGATGGACAGACGAGCGGCAACTGCATTTGCACACTGTTTTGCACCTCAACAAGGGCGACGACAACACACGCGGGCATCTCGGAACGGAACTCAACAACAAAGCCGAAACCGTCTTGCAGATTACGAAAGACGAGTTTGACAAAAATATTTCTTCCGTAACGGCGATGTTTATCCGCGACCGCGAGTTTGAGCCGTTTGTCTTCCGCATCAACGACGACAGTTTGCCCGAATTGGTCGAGGATTATCAACCAACGCACCGCGAAAAGAAACAAACCTTTGATTATAGGGAGGTTTCGGAAGAAAAGCATCGAGAGGCATTGTTGTCGGTTTTTTC
>JAISTG010000082.1 GCA_031272705.1 Bacteroidales bacterium
AGAATGGAGAAAGGCTGATGATAAGGGTTAGGAGTAAGGTTGGTAATATCAACAACGTGAGTTACAATATTGTCTATTGCAAAAACGATTTGCGTTTCCGTCCAGTGCAAACTGTAAATATAGAAGCGGTCGGAGAAGTCCTGATAAATGTAATTATAGTTTTGATGATAATTAGTGGTGCTTGTGCCATAGATAATGTTTTGAATCATTAACGGATCTTTTGCAGCATATTCCATAATGTCTATTTCGCCACATACAGGCCAGCCTTGACCTTCATTTTGAGCGTCTCCCTTTGCCCAGAAAGCAGGCCATGGTCCTTTTCCTGCAGGAACTTTGGCTCTTATTTCAAAGCGTCCGTATTGCCAACTGTGCTTTCGCTGTGTTTTCAAACTTGCTGAAGTTATGGAAATACTGTCCTGATACAAAGGAGTTTCCTTTCGCCCCGTTATAACGAGAAATCCGTCTTCCAGTCTGCAATTTTCAGGGCGTGCTTCGGTGTAATATTGAATTTCCCCATTACGTACGTAACCTTTTTCATACGTCCAGTGAGTTGTGTCAATCATTGAGCCTGTGTTAAACTCATCCTGCCAAACTATTTTCATACCATCGTAGGTCAAAGTGTCGCCAAGAGCATAACTTTCGGGCTGTACAGATTCAGGTTGTTGCGTTGGCGTTGGGTTGGGTTCCTCTTGCTCGTCATTGCTACACGAAAAGACAAATGCCATACCAACCATAATAAAAACCAATAATCGTTTCATATCTATAAAATTAAATTTACAATCTGTTCATCAGTATTTCTCTGACTTTATTTGGCGTTATGTTACCTTTTTCACCAAGTTTCCATCCACGTTGCTCAAATCTTTCAATGATAGGGTCAATACACGAAGCATCAAGATTAACGTCAGATAAATGGGTTGGGGCTCCTACCGTACGGAAAAAGCGTTCAATGGCAAGTATTGCTTTGTCTGCACGCTCTGCACGTGAGCCTTCGGTATATCCCCATACACGAGTAGCGAGTTGAGCCAGTTTATCCAGTTTATCCTTCTTCATTATACGTAACACACCCGGCAAAACAATAGACAGAGTTACGCCATGGTCAAGATCATAAAAAGCAGTAAGTTCGTGTCCTATGCTGTGCGTAGCCCAGTCCTGCGGTTGACCGCAAGCAATTAAGCCATTAAGAGCCATTGTCGCCGCCCACATAAGATTAGCCTTAATATCATAATCCGTAGGGTTTTTACCGACCTTACTTCCCTCCTCAAGAAGAGTTATGAGTATGCTTTCCGCAAAGCGATCGGATAATTGGTTTCTCACAGAGTAAGTACAATACTGCTCAATAACGTGAACAAACGTATCAACAATACCGTTTGTTACCTGTCTTTTTGGTAAAGAATAAGTTGTTTCTGGGTCTAAAATAGAGAAAACAGGAAAACATTTGTCTGAATGAAAGGCAAGTTTTTCCTTTGTTTCAGATTTGGTTATTACTGCTCCTTTATTCATTTCCGAACCGGTGGCAGGTAAGGTCAATACCGTACCAAAAGGCATTGCATCTTTTATTTCCACTTGTTTTTCCAATATATCCCAACTGTCTTTCCCTTCATAGAGAGCCGCAGCCGCAATAAACTTTGTCGCATCTATCACACTGCCGCCGCCTACGGGTAATAAAAAATCTATCTTTTTTTGTTTTATGATAGTAAGAGCATCAAGGCAGGTTTCATAAAACGGATTGGGTTCTACGCCGGCAAATTCCGTAACCTTGCGTTTGCCCAAAGCAGACTTTACCTGTTCATAAACGCCGTTTTTTTTGATACTTCCGCTACCGTAAATCAGCAAAATCTTGGCTGTTTTAGGGATAAGACGGTCTAATTTGGCTATTTCACCTTTACCAAATATGATTTTAGTTGGATTGTAAAAAGAAAAATTATTCATAATCTAAATTTATATTGTTATTTATTCAATTCTCTGTATAGTACGTCTTTATCTACAGGCACTACTCCTACCTTTTCGCAAACCAGACCGCCCGCAAGATTACTGATTTTTGCAATATCCATTGCCTTCATACCCAATGCCAGACAAAGAGAAGCAACACTGATGACCGTATCCCCTGCTCCACTCACATCGGCAATCTGCCTTAAATGAGCAGGAATGCGGCATGGCATCACTATTTTGTCATTAAAATCTATTATAAACACACCCTGACTGCTCAAAGTAATGAATACTTTTTCTATTGCGTGCTTTTCGTGCAGCAATTTGGAGGCTTGTATCAACACTTCTTCATTTACGTTTTCAAAATCCAAATTCAAGCCTTCCTTAAGTTCTTTCAGGTTGGGTTTGAATAGCGTTACGCCATTATAATTGTTGAAATTACGTTTTTTAGGGTCGGCAGTAACCGGTATATTCATTTGTTTTGCCTTACGGATAATCTGTTCTATGAGACTTTTAGTAATAACGCCCTTGTCATAATCCTGAAAAATAATGGCATCTATTCGTTTGGCAGCAATAATATCGTAAATAGTTTTAAGGAAAAGGCTTTCCTCTTCTGCGGAAATCTCGCTATCGGTTTCTTCATCTACTCTTAACATCTGTGAAGAGCCGCTTAAAATTCTCGTTTTTGCGGTTGTTTCTCTTGTCTTTGAGGCTATTATGCCATCGCAACAAAGTTTGCTGTCCTTCATCAGTGAAAGGAGTATTTCGCCATTTCGGTCTGCACCAATAATAGAGCAAAGCAATGGTTCCGCACCAAGAGCGGCTACGTTCAATGCCACGTTTGCCGCACCTCCGAGCCTGTTTTCTACTTTGGTAACCGTGCAAACGGGTACGGGTGCTTCGGGAGAAATTCGTTCTACCTTGCCCCACATATATGAATCAATCATAACGTCCCCGACAATGAGGATATTCAGCCTTGAAAAGCGTTGAAAAATTTCTTTATAATCCATTTTACGGGTTTTTTACGTTGTAATAAATACTCTTTTTGCTTTTTTTTGAGGGTGCAAAAGTACAAAAAAAAACTCAAACCAAAACAATACCATTGAAAAAACACTGATAAAAATCAATGAAAACTAATTATAATATATTGAAATGCAACCCCTTTTTACTTTAATCAAATTTTGTATTTCTGAAATCAAATTACAGCGTTTTAGAATCAAATTACAGAACGCCGGAATCAAATTACAGAATTTTATAATTTGATTCTAATTTTTCGGAATCAAATTTGGGTGAACCGAATCAAAAATCCATAAATGCGAAAGAGGTTTTTGATAATTTATTTGGTTATTTCACCTCTCATATTTGTAAGCAATAATTCTCTTATTTTTGTTGTATCATTTTCGTTTCCAAGCAGGAACATTAACTTTGTCAGGGCTGCTTCGGTCGTAATGTCATATCCCGAAATTACTCCCATATTCAGCAGTTGCTCACTCGTTTGATAATGCCCCATAACCACCGAACCAGCCTTGCATTGCGTAACATTATAAATAATGATATTTTGTTTAAGTGTTTGTTCTATAAGGTTTAAGAACCACGTTTCCGTAGGTGCGTTACCGCTTCCGTAAGTTTCAAGGATTATTGCTCGCAACCCTTCCGACGAAAGCATAGATTGCAGATGTTTTTCTTTCAATGCGGGGTGTATTTTCACAATCGCAACATCATCACACAACCTTTTATAAGCACGAAATACGCCCTGCGGAACAGGTAATACCAAATGTTTCTTGTAACTGATGCTTATGCCGACCTTTGCCAAAGAAGGATAGTTGCCTGAATAAAATGCCTCAAAGTATTCTGCGTTTATCTTTGTCGTACGATTTCCTCTAAACAGTTTATTATCAAAGAACAGGCAAACTTCAGGTAGTTTAACCTCATCATTTGCCGCTATTTCAATGGCTGAAATAATGTTTTCGCGTCCGTCGGTACGGATTGCATCAAGCGGAAGTTGAGAACCCGTAAGTATAACGGGTTTTGCAAGGTTCTCTAACATAAACGACAAAGCCGAAGCCGTATAAGACATGGTATCTGTTCCGTGAAGAACTACAAATCCGTTGTAATCATCATAATACTTTTCAATTATATCTGCAAGTTCCGTCCAAAAAACAGGTTTCATATTAGAAGAATCAATAATATGTTCAAATTTGAAGGTACTTATTTCGCAATCCAATTTTTTCAAAGTGGGTATCACCTCCGATATTTGTTCCAAATCAAACGGCACAAGCGAACCCGTATCGGAATTTTTTATCATTCCAATAGTTCCTCCCGTATATATGACTAAAATTTTTTTCATTTGTGTATGATTATAACGCCGCAAAAGTACAACTTTTTTCCCAATAACGAAAAAGCCCAACAGATTAAACTTCCATCGGGCTTTTCTTTTTGGCAGTTTAGATTTACATTTCTTCACATGTTAGAATAATTCCTTCTCCTTGATATTTAATCCACGGCTCAGACAAATCATTCCATTCAACTTCATAACAATTACCGTTAAAGTTAGAAATGGTAGGTGTTCCATCATTCACGAACATGGGTACAGATATGTCCATTTCAGAAAGATTTGCGTAACAATAACAATCGCTAAGGATTGGCACGGTAGTACCATTATTATCTTCATCGTCATCGCTTCCGCACGATGAGAAACTTACGATAGCCGTTGCTATCATTAAAGAACAAAGAGTTTTACTTATAACCTTTTGGGCTTTCGCCTAATTCAAAGTTTTGTTGTTTGATTTTACCCACCCAACAAATAAGTCAATACCGGATTTCAATGTTTTACACTTGTGTATTTTTCCTTTTTGTACTTGAATATTAGCATTTAGCATTTTTACAAACTTTTCGTAATCGTCAAACCATTCGTCTGTTTTGCTAAATGATTGTACAAGCATAATTGCCTTTTTTGCATAAAATTTTTCAGCGGTTAAAATCGCAGAAACCGTTCTGTGAAATAATTGATATCGAAAATCATTATACAGAGCAATATCTTCTAAAATTTCCAATTTATTGGCTAAAAAATCAAATCTATTCTTCTTGCCGTTGCTGTCATTCCATTCACTAATAATTTTGTCAAATGGCTCATCAACTTTCCCCTCAACCATTATAACAGCCAAGCCTAATTCATCTTTAGTTAACACGAAAATATCATTTTGGCTTGGGCTTCTTTTTGTATCTAAATACACCTTATATTCAGGAATTGCCAATAACATTTCCAACTTTAAATGCCCTTCTGCAAACATTTTTTTTATTTCATAAGGAAAATCGTTCCCTGATTTTTCCCAACATTCCGCTAATAATTTTGCAGAATATCCATCTTCCCAATGTTTCTCCGGATCTGCGAGAAGTTGTCGCCAATCTTCTGCATTCTTTGTTGGAACATATATTTTTTTACACATAGTATATTGATTTTTAACTAATTTTTTTTGGTTCAAAACAATTTAAGGCATCTTTTTACCTTATTTAATCGGTTGCAAAGGTACAAAAAATATTAATACTATCAAATTTTTTGATAAAAAAGTTTGTTTGCGTCAGCCTTTTTTGTCCGTGCGACACGCACCGTTACTAATACGGATTAAAAAAAATGAAATACAGCAAAAAAATAATTATTTTAAGCGTACATTCAACATTACAAAAAAATATATTATTTTTGCAAACGAATTAACTCAATATCTCTTATCAAATGAAAATACTCAACTGCTTCATTTTAGTGCTATTAACACTCGTTATTGCGGCTTGTTCCGGGAAATCGGAAAAGGAAACTCTTAATACGGAAGACAAAATAGCCCTTTTAGATGCCAAAATTAAGAAAAATCCGAAAGATTCCGAACTTTATTTTGCACGATCAAAAGCCTTCCTTGAACAGCAAAAGGGCAAAGAGGCACTGATTGATATTAGTAAAGCCATAAGTCTTAACGACAAAAAAGTAGATTACTACATTCTGGAAGCCGACATTCTGTTTTCAAACGGCGAAACGACACTTGCCTTTGACGCTTTGCAAAATGCCGTAAAGGTTGATAACAAATCCACCGAAGCATATCTCAAAATGGCTGAATTATCGTTGTTTTTGAGGGATTATGACAAGGTGAATTTCAATGTAAATAAAGTATTGGAAATAGATAAGTTGAACCCACAGGCATATTTCTTAAAAGGCTTTGCCCTGAAAGAACGAGGCGATACTTTACAGGCTATTGCTGCTTACAGGAAAGCAATAGAACTGAAATCCGATTACGGAGAGGCTTTTGAGGAACTTGGTATCCTCTATTCCATAAAGGGTGATGGCTTGGCAATAGAGTATTTGAATTCCGCCATAAACATCAATCCAAAGAATATATCGGCTCTATATGCTCTTGGAAAATTCTATCAGGATAACGAAAATTACCAGAAGGCACTTGATACTTACAAACAGGCTTTGGATATAAAACCTGATGATACAAAAACCTTAAACAGTGTTGGTTATATAAATTTGGAAGAAAAGAAAGCATACGATGTAGCCCTTGAATGTTTCAATAAGGCTATTGCAAGCGATTCCAACTATGTTTATGCGTGGTTAAACAGGGCGGATACCTATGCCGTAACGGGACAAAAGCAAAAGGCAAAGGCTGATTATGAAAGAGTATTATTGCTTGATTCTCATAACCAATACGCCAAAGACCAATTGACAAAATTAAAATAAGACAATGCAATAACGGAGATATATCATGATAAAACACTCTTTGAATATGGAAAAATCAAAAATAAACGCTATATGACAAACTTAAAAGGTAAAAATCTTATTTCAATTACGGATTACAGCAAGGAAGAATACATTCAAATACTTGACCTTGCTAAAGAATTCGAACTAAACCCAAAGCAACCCATATTAACCGATAAGGTGGTGGCTTCAATATTCTTTGAACCTTCAACAAGAACCCGCCTGTCGTTTGAAAGTGCTGCCAATATGCTTGGAGCAAGGGTGATAGGTTTCTCAAATCCTGCGGCAACTTCGTTACAGAAAGGCGAAAGTCTGCACGATACTATCCAGATGGTGGCGTCCTATTCGGATATTATTGTTATGCGACATCCAAGAGACGGAGCGGCAAGATATGCGTCTGAGGTGTCGTCGGTTCCAGTTATCAATGCGGGAGACGGGGCAAATCAACATCCTACTCAATGTATGTTAGACCTGTATTCAATACGAAAAACTCAGGGAACTTTGGACAACTTAAACATTACAATGGTCGGTGATTTGAAATATGGTCGTACGGTTCATTCGTTGGTGCAGGCTATGAGTAACTTCAAAGCAACGTTTCATTTCGTATCACCCAAAGAATTGGAGATGCCGGAAAGCGTTAAGATGCACGTCAAAAGGATGGGTTTGAAGTATCATGAATACACAAATTTGGAAGACATTGTGCCGTTCAGCGATATAATTTATATGACTCGTATTCAAAAAGAACGCTTTTCCGACCCTATGGAATACGAAAAGGTGAAGAATTGTTACATCCTTGACGCTGCGACTTTGCAGGGTTGTAAGGAGAATATGAGGGTTCTTCATCCTTTGCCAAGGGTCAATGAAATAGCAATGAACGTTGATACTACTCCTTATGCTTACTATTTCCAGCAGGCACAAAACGGCGTTTATGTACGTCAGGCTTTGATTTCAGCAATTATGGGTGTTAAATAATAAAACAGAGAAACTATGGATAATAAAAAAGAATTGATTGTTTCGGCGATTGAGAACGGAACTGTTATTGACCACATTCCAGCCGAAGCGGTGTATAGAGTTGTTAATATCTTAAACCTGAATCTGCACGAAGACGAGGTGTTAATCGGGACAAATCTCGCGAGCAAAAAACTTGGTAAGAAGGGAATTATCAAGATTAAGAACAGGTATTTTGCACAAAACGAAATAGATAAAATAGCAGTTGCGGCTCCGAGTGCTACCCTAATTGAGATAAAGGATTATCAAAAAGTGGTTAAAAGACAGGTGGAAATCCCCGACATTTTGCAGGCTATTGTTAAGTGTATCAACCCAAACTGCATCACTAATATAGAGGATATTTCCACCAGATTTACCGTTATTGACAAGCAGCCTCTTAAAATCAAGTGTCATTATTGCGAGAAAACCCAAGAGCCATTGGCTTAATAATTTTTTACGCAACAGTCAAACTTATTTTCCGTTTGAATTAAACCCCATTCATGAATGGCTCAAACGCGATCCGAGTTTGGCTCAAACGTGATCCGAGTTTGAGCCAAACGTGATCGGAGTTTGAGCCAAACTCGAACGGAGTTTCTTTATTTCTCATTATCAGTTAGTTACAAAGGGGGTAAAAATTGCCTCAAAACGCCTTCAATGATGTATATAATTTGTAAGTATTTAATGGTAATATATAATTTTTCTTTGTTTATTTTTCTGACGGATTATTGATTTTTTATGCGAAGATAATCATTTAATTTTGAGCGATGTTTCAAATAAATATCAAAAAATAAACACTTAATCTTGTTATATGAATTTTTTTTATTACTTTTGCAATTCCAATGTGGAAAGATTTGATTTGATTGCAACCACATAAAAAGAATGCTAAAACAATAACACTCTTTTGATTACATTCAGTCAAGTTTTCCCCTTTAAGGTTTTATTAAATTAACAAAAAAAAGAAAAAAGATGGCTTATTATTTTACATCGGAATCAGTTTCCGAAGGGCATCCGGATAAGGTTGCCGACCAGATTTCAGACGCATTGTTAGACGAGTTTCTGCGTCAGGATGCAAACAGTAAGGTGGCTTGTGAAACCTTGGTTACCACAGGTTTAGTGGTGTTAAGCGGAGAGGTTAAAACCAAAGCCTACGTTGATGTGCAACAGGTAGCCAGAGAGGTTATCAAAAGTATCGGTTACACCAAAGGAGAATACAAATTTGAGGGTGAATCCTGCGGTGTTATCTCAACGATACATGAGCAAAGTCAGGACATCAATCAGGGTGTAGAACGTCAAAATTATCAGGAACAGGGAGCCGGAGATCAAGGTATGATGTTCGGTTATGCTTGCTCTGATACGGAGGATTTTATGCCTTTGCCGTTGATTATTGCTCATATCATCGTTGCCGAACTTGCTGAAATAAGACGTGAGAAACAACAACTTATGCCTTATTTACGACCCGATTCCAAATCGCAGGTTACCATAAAGTATGATGACAATAATCGCCCCATTGCCATAGATACCATAGTTGTTTCCACGCAACATGACGACTTTGACGAGGAACAAAAAATGCTTTCCCAAATAACAAATGACGTTCGCCATATCCTAATTCCACGAGTCATAGCAAAGATAGAAAGAAAAGAAATCAAAGATTTGTTTGAAAGTAATTACAAACTTTACGTAAATCCTACGGGAAAGTTTGTGATTGGCGGTCCTCATGGTGATACAGGCTTAACGGGCAGAAAGATAATCGTTGATACTTATGGTGGCAAGGGAGCGCATGGAGGAGGTGCTTTTTCGGGTAAAGATCCTTCAAAAGTAGACCGCAGTGCCGCTTATGCCGTACGACATATTGCTAAAAATATGGTTGCGGCTGGCTTATGCAATGAGGTTTTAGTGCAGGTTGCGTATGCGATTGGTGTTGCCGAACCGGTTGGTTTATACGTAAATACGTATGGTACGGCGAAAGTCCATATGACTGATGGTGAGATTGCATCTAAAATAAAAGAATTATTTGACCTGCGTCCTTATGCAATTATTGAACGGTTAGGCTTAAAAAATCCTATATTCAAACCAACTGCTGCTTACGGACATTTCGGACGTACTCCTTATAAAAAAACGGTTTCCATATCACAGGACGGAGTTACTACGGAGAAAGAAGTGGAATTTTATACGTGGGAAAAGTTGGATTATGTGGATAAAATTCGTACTGCCTTCAATTTGTAACTTAAAATTATTAACCTCAAAAGTTTTATTACGATAACGTTTTAGAACTTTTTTTATGAATCCTGTTTTTTTTTAGGCAGGATTTTTTATATTAGGTTAATGCAAAACGCCCGTTCAAAAATGAACGGGCGTTTGTTTTAGTGTCTTTCGTTTTGCCTTTTGCTTCGGTCGCTCCGCTTCCCTTCGCTTTTTGGCAAAACTCCTCCTGTCACTTGCTTGCTTACTCGGCACAAAGGATTTAATTTGAACTGCAAGCCAAACGGAAGCCTATGTCGCAGTTGTAACCGTTGGCGCATAGCCCATTACGGTTAGCCACACGACAGATAGACAGGGCGCTGCTCCAACCGCCGCTCCGAATAACGCGAAAGGAGCCTGTTGTTGGTCCTTGCGGATTGGTTTGAGGATCACTACTATAATCACCATACCAGTCATTAACCCATTCCCATACATTGCCACTCATATCATAAAGTCCTAATTCGTTTGCCGCCTTTGTCTTTACTGGCTGCGAGGTTCTTGAGTTTCCAAAATACCGGGCAACTTCATCAATATTATTGCTGCCGCTATACTTATATCCTTGGCTTTGATTTCCGCCTCTTGCTGCAAACTCCCATTCCGCTTCGGTTGGCAAACGAAATGTTTTCCCCGTTAGTTGATTTAATTCAGTAATAAATTGTTGAATATCGTCCCAACTTACCTGTTCAACAGGCAAATTTTTACCTAGAAAACAGGAAGGATTACTTTCCATCACTGCCTGCCAAAGTTCCTGCGTAACTTCCGTTTCTCCAATCCAATAATCATTAGTAAGCCTTACCTGATGTGCAGGACTGGAATATCGATCATAAACAGAGGTATCATCAGTACCCATAGTAAAAGTACCTGCCTTAACGGCAACCATCTTAAAAGTTACTTCTTTAACGGTGTAAGTTTCGTTTACAAAATTTTTTTTGTTTCTCATATTTAATTAAATTATAATATTTACTGGCAAAGATAGTAAAAATATTAATAAAAATAAATTATTTTCATTTTATTTTAATTTACTAAAGCGGATTTTTTAATTGACCGGTCGCTGCCGAAATCGCTGTGTCTTGAATTTTAATGCGGAAATTATCCGCCTAGTTGTAAAATGCTGCGTTTCCTGCGGGAAACAAATTTCTTCTTTCTGCCATATTATGTTTATATTTTTTTTGTATATGTTAAAATTATATTATTACTTGTTTTTTGATTATGCGTACA
>JAISTG010000120.1 GCA_031272705.1 Bacteroidales bacterium
GATATTTTTTGTATGTGATGTTTCATCTTTTTGATTTTTTTACGGCGACAAAAGTAAAACTTTCATTTTGATTTTGCAACATTTTACAACAAAAAAATGCAATAAAATTTTATCATAACTCTATAACGTATTGGTTATAATGCGTTTAACCAACTACAAATAACTAACATATTTTCATTTTTTGCGACAAAAATAGGTCGTTTTTTTGTTATGGATGAGTATCTTTTCGCTTGATTTTCATAGAAAAAAGTCCCGTAAAACTGAAATTTGATTATAGAATCCTGAAACTTGATTACAAAATTCTGTAATCAAATTATAGAACGCTAGAATTTGATTATAGATTTCTGTAATCAAGTTTCAGGAAAAAAGAACAGCCTCCCATAAAAATGAAAGACTGTTACAAATATATGAAAAAAAATATACAATTTTCTATTGTTTGTCCATACGGATTACGGCTATCGTTCCTGTTTTACGTTGTAAGAGGTTGGTGCCGTCTTTGTAAATTAACTCGTATACATATGTGTCTTCGGAAGCGTAATCGCCGTTAGGCAGTCTGCCGTCCCAGCCAGTACCGACACCGAATGACTGAAATACCTTTGTACCCCAGCGATTCCAGATATGCACTTCGTAATAGGTCAAGCCTGCTCCGTAAGGACGGAATAACCCTGCTTCATTTCCAGCCCCGCAAGCCAAAGCCGTAGGTATCCACATCGCAAACTCTTCCTTTATAACCACCTGTCCGTAAGCCGTATCGGGACAATGAGCAGCGTTATACGCCACAAGCATAACCGGATACGTAATGGAATCCTGTGCATCGTAATAATGCGTACCGCGTTCGTCGGTAGCAGTAGTGCCATCGCCGAAATCCCAGTACCACCAGTAAGCATTAGGGGTGCTGCTTTCATAACGTACGGTCTGATTAAGCAGTGTTGTTTCCGTAGGGTTTAACAGCAGGGAGGCATCTATTGAAGGAACGACCTCTACATACACCGAATCGTTTGTTGAACAGCCATTACTATCCACTATATCTACCTTATACCACTGCGAAAGGACAGGTTGAGCCAACGGATGTTGCTGATTGTCGTAGGTAGAGAGCAACATATCGGCACCGGAGTTAGACCAGTGATACGTAGTTGCTTCTGTGGCGTGCAGTTGTACTATTTCGCCTTCGCAAATTTTGTCTTTGTCGCTCGTAGCCGTAACATGAGGGATATTAACAAGGAATATCGCCGAATCCGACAGGGCTTTTGACTCGTCGTAAGGGAAACGTGAGCATACGTCTGTTACCGTCAAATGAACCGTTTGAGGCAAGGTTAAAAAGGTACAGGTATTTATTTCATCGTTAGGGTTGTTGCCGAAATCCCATTGGTATTGCACTTCGCCGTAAGCGTTTTGTACATCGCAAATAAGCGTTTCTGTTGGAGGGATTGAGGCATCGCAAAACACCTTACCGGGAGACATTGTCATAGTCATTGATTCGTGCTTAATCATTTTCAATATCATAGGGTCTGCGGAAGGACGACAAGGTATTGTCATTGCATCGGAGGTTGTGAAAACAAGGGTTTTGACTGTTCCAACAGGCTCGTTGGGGTCTCTGTCGAGGAAACGCACCTGCAAAGTAACCACAGTGTCTCCTGTTTGGAAGGTTACCATGTTTCCTGCGGGAGCATTGGTTGATAAATCATACACTTCGTAATCCGTTCCCAGCACAGCGCCGTCCGGACTACTGATTTGTATCTGTATGGAAGTAGGAGTCTCTGCCGGAAAGTTCCTTGTGAGTCGTATCTCCGTAGTGGAGCAGCCTTTTACAAAATAATGATTTGTGTCTGTGGGGTCTCCGGATGATACAACATTACCCGAAGCAACCTCTTTCAGGTTAAGCCGCTCCGCTTGAAAGGAATTCTTTTGCAGAAAGACACCCGATTGAAACGCATGGTCGCCTACGTTGCATATATACAACTCCATGTGATATGTTTTGCAGGGAACAACCGTTATTGTTTGGGTTGAAAGCAGTTTAGTGCAACCATTGCTGTACGGAGGACTTGGAACACCCGTGCCAACGAACCATTGGGTATTGTTAGGCAAGCATTTTCTACCTGCGGCGCAAGATAATACCGCTGTATGTCCTCCCCCATTAACCGAATTTATGGTTACAGGTTCGGTTGTTTCGGGAATCAGGGCTATATTATTATAACTGTATCTGTCGGAAACAGGTACGCTGGGATCCCAACTTCCATCGGATAAAATAGGTCCTTTAACAAAGAACCCAAAAGCATCATTGTACGATGAGCAAACATAAGTTGGATACTCATCAGAAGAGAAGCAGTACTTGAAAGCCACCTTTTCACCTTCGGAAACGAAGTCAAACTCTAACTTTGCGACCTCATTGACCGATTCAGAACTGAAACACATCGCCGTAAGTATCCCTGCCAATGCCGGACAAGTCGTATTAGTTGCCGCAACGTTGGCAAAATCCCACGCAGGGTCGCTTTGTACAGACTCAGATGTTACATTGCAGGTAGCCATCACAACACCTTCCGTTGCCTTTATCTTAATTCCGTTTGTGTCGGAATTGGAAAAATATCCTATATGCGAGGAAGAGATTGCTCCTGCACTGTTACGGAATTGTACATTGCTGACCGTAACTCCTTCTCCAACGAAATAGTTGTCCAAAAGTTGTTGCGGAGTCATTGTTGTTGTGTTACAGGTTACCTGAGAAAGCATTGCCAACGGGCAGAATGCCGCAATAATTAGTAGAAATAAAATTCTTTTAGTCATCATCTTTGATATTTTTTATTACTTTTGCAGTTGCAAAAATACAATTTTTACACTTAATAGACACAAACAAATATAAAATTGTTACATAATGAATAAAAAAATTTCCATACTAATGTTTCTGCTTGCCCTTATAGCCTTTGCGGGCTGCAACAGAGACGACAGGACTTATCCGAAGCCCAAAACATACGTACGGATAGACATTGCACAACCTCAATACCTTGTTTTTGACACCGCAACGCTACCCTTCACCTTCGAATATCCCGATTACGGCAAGGTTATGCCCAATACCTTTGAGTCAAACGGCAACTGGTTCAACATAAACTTTGAACGCTTTGGCTATGTGCTTTATTTGACCTACGTTCCCCTGAAAACGAAGCATACGTTGGACACTTTGATTAGCGACAGCGACCGATTGGCGTATTATTCTCAACAAAAACGGGCTTCGGGAGTTGCTTCCCGCACGTACAGCGATAGTTTGCGGCGGGTATATGCAACTACCTTTCAAATAAAAGGCTCTCAGGTCGCCACCCCTTACCAGTTTTACATCACGGACAACAACAAGTATTTCATTAGAGGCTCATTAAACTATACCCAAGTGCCGAATAACGATTCGCTTGCTCCCGTTATATCACGTATAACGGCTGATTTGGAACATCTTATCACTACTTTCAACTGGCGTTAAGCCGAAAAAAAATGGTGAAGCCCGAAGAATCGGAACTCCACCTCAACAATGAAAAAATTAAGTATTTTTATTTACTCGCCTAATTTAAGACGCTTAAATCCTGTAACTGTTAAATCCTTATCATGTTCTTTTAAGTACTCTTCAACGCACTTCTTATTCTCACGAATGAAGTCCTGATTCAACAGAGTGCTGTCCTTAAAGAATTTGTTCAGTTTTCCCTCTGCTATTTTCTCAATCATATTTTCAGGCTTGCCTTCTTCCCGTATCTGCACACGATAGATTTCCAACTCCTTTTCAATTAATTCCTGCGGCACAGTATCTCTGTTCAACGCAACAGGAGCCATAGCCGCAACCTGCATTGCTATCTCCTTTCCCTGAACATCAAAACCTGCCTTGGAAAAACCAACTATACTTGCCAATCCGTTACCCTGATGAATGTAAGCATAAGTTGCCGGAGCCTCAATTATTTCGTAATGGCTCAAAGTAATCTTCTCACCGATTTTAGCAACCTGTTCCACGATCATAGTTTCAACACTAACTCCATTTGGAAGCATTAGAGCCAAAACCTCTTCTTTGGTCTGTGCATTTGCAGCAATAGCGGAATCAAGTACCGATTTGGTAAAAGCCACAAAGTCTTCGTTTTTAGCCACAAAGTCCGTTTCGCAGTTCATCATAATGATAGCGGCGAACGTTTTGTCGGCACTGACTCCCGACAAAACAACTCCTTCGCTTGCATCCCTGTCTGCACGCTTTGTTGCCAACTTCTGTCCTTTTTCACGCAGGTATTCGATAGCCTTTTCCATATCGCCGTCGCTTTCCACTAAGGCTTTCTTACAGTCCATCATTCCTACGCCGGTACGCTGTCTCAACTCATTAACGAGTGATGCTGTTATGTTTGCCATATTTATTTCTCCTTTTTTATTTGTCCCTTATTATCCTTATACATTGGCTTATTCGGTCTGCGAGGATGTCTGCCATTCCTGTCGTCTGCCACTGTTGCCTTTCCCTTTTTTCCTTTTACAGTTCCGTTTTTTCCCTCTTCGTCATCTTCCAAAAGGTCAATGCGTGAAACATTTGATTCTTCCGTATCCTCGTCATTTTGTTCGCGAAGATCCTTATTCATTTTCTTTTCACGCAATCCTTCTTCTATGGCATCACACACATATTTTACCATCAGTGCAATAGCCTTAGAAGCATCGTCATTGGCTGGAATAGGGAAATCTATCAGTTCAGGGTCGCAGTTTGTATCCACAGTAGCGAAGGTAGGTATGCTCAAACGGCGTGCTTCCGCAACAGCAATATGTTCTTTGTTTATATCAACGATGAACAGGGCTGAAGGGAGTTTGTTCAAATCAGCAATAGAACCGAGATTCTTTTCTAATTTCGCCTTCTCTCTTGATATTTGCAGACGTTCTCTCTTAGATATTTCCGTTGAATTCTTATCGTTGATGAGCCTTTCAAGGTTCTGCATTTTCTTTACCGCCTTGCGAATGGTTACAAAGTTAGTAAGCATACCGCCGGGCCACCGTTCGGTAACGTAAGGCATACCAATACGCTTTACTTCCTGTGCTACAATATCCTTAGCCTGTTTTTTAGTAGCAACAAACAGGATAGTCTTACCCGATTTTGCTATTTGCTTTAAGGCTGCGGCTGCTTCGTCAGCCTTAGCGGCTGTTTTCTGCAGGTCAATAATGTGAACGCCGTTGTGTTCCTTAAATATATAAGGAGCCATTTTTGGATTCCATTTTCTTTTGAGGTGTCCGAAATGAACACCTGCTTCAATCATTTCTTCGAAATTTAACATTTGTTTCTTTTTTAATTCGTTTACTTTCCTAATTATCTTAAATCAATCCGCAAGTAAATGACTTTGAGCCACGTCTTGCAGATTTGGATACTAAACAATATCCAATACGATTAACGTTTGCTGAACTGGAAACGCTTACGAGCCTTCTTTTGTCCCGGTTTCTTACGTTCAACCATACGGCTGTCGCGTCTTAACATTCCTTTCTCTTTCAAGGCAGGACGGTCTTCAGCATTTAATTCACACAAAGCACGTGCTATACCCATACGAAGTGCTTCCGCCTGACCCGACATCCCGCCTCCGTCAAGGTTTGCCTTAACATCAAACTTTTCTTCCGCACCTACGGTTTCAAAAGCCTGACGACAAACATACTGCAACGATGCAGTGGGGAAGTATTCCTTATAATCGCGTCCGTTAACCGTAATGTTACCATTACCGGACTTCATATAAACGCGAGCAATAGCACATTTTCTTCTGCCGATAGTGTTTATAACTCCTTCCATATCTTATCTTATTGAATTTATATTAACTTCTTTTGGTGTTTGAGCCTGATGAGGATGCGTTGCAGCGGCATAAACGTAAAGGTTTCTATACAACTGCCGTCCCAATCTGTTCTTTGGCAACATTCCTTTAACGGCATGTTCTACCACTCTTTCGGGGAATTTTGCCAAAACGTCTCTTGGCGTAGTGAAACGTTGTCCTCCGGGATAGCCCGTGTGCCTTACATACACCTTATCGGTCAATTTATTTCCCGTAAAACGTATTTTGTCGGCGTTTATCACTATTACGTTATCGCCGCAATCGGAATGCGGAGTATAACAAGGCTTATGCTTGCCTCTCAAAAGATTAGCCACTCTCGTAGCCAAGCGTCCCAAAACCATATTTTCAGCATCTACAACCAGCCATTCCTTATTGGCGTTTTCTTTATTTACAGATACCGTTTTGTAACTTAATGTACTCATTTTGTTCTTTTATTCTTCAATTTTTTTAACAATCCATCATATTAAAAGTTTCCTGCAACGGGCATTCGCAATCAACTAAAATAATGATAAACAATTCAATAAACGCTTGTTTTTAGGATAATAATTCGCGTAAAACCTGCATTTATGAGCGTGCAAAGATACAACAAATTTTTTAATCTGCAATATCTTTTTCATTTTTTTTTCTTTCTATCCGTCATAATCCCATTTCGGTTAAACAAATTTTAGTTCTGTTTTTACGGAAATTCAACTTAAATTTACATAAAATTGCTTATAAAATTACAAAATTTGACTTCAAAATTACATAATTTTATCCTATCAGGCTGAAATTTGATTACAAAAAATCCGATTTTTGACTTCAAAATTACATAATTTTATCCCATCAGGATGAAACTTGATTACAAAATCACGAAACTTGATTACAAAATCACGAAACTTGATTATAGAATCACGAAACTTGATTATAGAACGCTAGAATCAAATTATAGAATTCTATAATCAAGTTTCGTGAAATTAGAATCAAGTTTCGTCAGGGCGAAAAAATGCAAAAAAACAGGAGAAACCCGTTTGGATTTCCCCTTGTCAGTAATTGTTTTACTTAAACTATATGTATAATATATTATTTTTGTTTTCTTAACTTTTTTCTTTGCTTTTGCCGTCCTGTGATGTCAATGTACGATGTTGAAACGAAGTTTTAGAAAATTTATTCGTCATTATAATGCGTTGGTTTTTAATCATATCGCATTGGAAAAAAATTGCAGCCGTTTATTGCCTGATTGTATATCTATTTTATTAACTTATACATAGCAAAAATCGTGCCAAACTGCGTTGAAATTTTATTTTATTAAATAATTTTCTTGTTTCAAAAAATTTATTTATCTTTGCAGCCTGATAAAAGTTGATTTATATGAAAGAAATTTTGAATTTGATTTTCAATAATTGGGGTATTGAAAAATGGGGGTTGTTCTCACAATTTTAGGAATAGTTTTAGCAATATTTTTCTTTGTTATACCTCAATGGAAGCAAAAAAAACGAGATGATTTAACAGATAAGCGTCATGCAGAAGTAAAGACTGATACGGCAGAAATAAAGGATGGAATTGCAGAACTAATTAACCGTGTGCAGGAACTAACTAATCTGGCAAAGCAAACGCCACCGGAAGACGCTCCAAAAGAGTTAATAAACGATTTAAGTTTGATTATTGAAGTTGTAGATAAACTTCCACCGGAAGATTATTACTTCTTAAAAGCGTACATTAGCCAAAACAAACATGAATATGAGGAAGCAATAGGCTTTTATAAGAAGGCAATAAAATTAAAGCCCGATTACGCAAACGCATACAACAATATGGGAACTGCTTATGATAATTGGAATGGACAATATGAAAAAGCAATAGAATGTTATCAAAAAGCAATAGAATTAAATCAGAGAGACGCAGACGTATACTACAATATGGGAACTACTTATGCTATGTGGAACGGGCAATATGAGAAAGCAATAAAATGTTTTCAAAAGGCTATTAACTTAAAACCCGAGTTCCCAAAGGCATACTACAATATGGGACTTGCTTATGCGGATGGGAAACAAGATTACGAGGAAGCAATAAAATGTTATGAGAAGGCAATAAAATTAAAGCCCGATTACGCAAACGCATATAACAATATGGGAACTGCTTATGATAATTGGAATGGACAATATGAAAAAGCAATAGAATGTTATGGGAAGGCTATAAAATATAAGCCCGATCATGCAAACGCATACTACAATATGGGACTTGTATATCAGGATTGGAAACAGGATTATGAGAAAGCAGTAGAATGTTATGAGAAGGCAATAGAGTTAAATCCGAAAGACGCAAACGCATACTACAATATGGGAAATGCTTATGAGGATTGGGACGGACAATATAAGAAAGCAATAGAATGTTATCAAAAGGCAATAGAGTATAAAACCGATTATGCGGACGCGTACTACAATCTGGGATATGCTTATGCGAAGAGGAAGCAGGATTATGAGAAAGCAATAGAATGTTTTGAGAAGGCAATAGAGTATAAATCCGATTACGCAAGCGCATACTACAATATGGGACTTGCTTATGCGAATTGGAACGGGCAATACGAGAAAGCAATAGAATGTTGGGAGAAGGCAATAGAGTATAAATCCGGTTACGCAAGCGCTTATTATAATATTGGAGTTACTTATGAGGAATTAGGAGACAGAAAGCAGGCAATAACATCTATGAAGAAGGCTGCAGAACTCGGAGATGAGGACGCAATGCAATGGCTTGAAGAAATGGGCATTGAATAACGGGCTTTCAATGCAATATATCGTGTAAAACTCTGTGCGAAACTATTTTATGTCCAATCGTAATGTGCTGTTCGTAAAACGAAATCAACGTTGAGAGCCACAAATTACGGTCTTCACGTGTCAAACGTTCGTTGTAGTCGGTTGGAAATGAGGTAAGAGTGAGTTGATTAAGGCTTGCAAGGTCGTAATTGCTTATGTTAAAGCCCAGAATGCCCGCAAAATCAATCATAAAACGAAGGTGAAAAGTAGCCAAAGCCCCGTCCTGTTCATTGTTAAGGCTTTTGATGGCGTTGAAAAGGTATTGAAATACAACCTCTTCTGCTTCCTCTCCCCGAATGCTTGAAAGTATGATTTCGGAAAGAAACAGAGTGAGCGTGGATTTAACTATTGAGGTGTGCAAATGATGTAAGCCTTCGCTGATATTTGCGTTTTTCAGTATGTTAAGCCCTTGCCGCCCGCTGTTATAAACCTCTGCGTCAATGATTTGAAGAGGCATAAAAACAGAAGAAGCATATGACCTGTTCTTTTGGCGTAAGCCCTTAACGATATAACTTTGCAAGCCAAAGGATTGAGTATATAACTTGGTTATAATGCTGCTTTCCTGATACGGAAAGGAGTTCAGTACTATTGCTTTGGTATTGTGAAGCATTTAACGGATGATTAACAACTTGCCTGTTACGGTTTCGTCCCCTTCATTCGCAGACCCGAAAATCAGATATACGCCACTGGTAACGCGTTCCTTTTTCATATTGCAGCCGTCCCAAATAGCCTGTCCGCCGATGGACTTCATATGAGCAACAAGGTTGCCACTGATGTCGGTAATCTTCACATCGCTGTCGCGGACAAAGCCTTTAATGGCTATAATTCCCGTATAATCCGGACGAACGGGGTTAGGATAAGCCGTAAGTTTGCCTGCCGAATCCGCTCCCTTCATTGACTCGGCTTTATATGAGACAACGCCGTACGTAGTGGAAATAAAGACCTCACCGGTATTGACATCCTGAGCCATAGAGAAAATATTGTTGGACAGAAGCGGGCTATTCTCAGCCGTAAAGTGCATTAACTCTTCGCTTCCGTTGGCATTATAAACGTAGATGCCGTTTTGCTCGGTGCCTATCCATTTTCTGTTCGCACCATCCACCATTATACATTTCACATTCTCAAAGTTAAGAAGATATTGCAGCACTCCGTTATCGTCATATATGATATTGTTGCATTCAATCATTGCGTCCGTGCCGATGTTGTTTGTGAAGGCATCTGCCAAAGAGTATATTACCTTTATTCCTTTCTCGGTTCCAATCCATATTTCGCCGTCCTGATCAAGTGCAAGACAATTCACGGTAGATGTTTTGTCCTTTGCACCGTAGTTTGGGTCAATCAGCAGTTTGCGTCCTTCGTTGTTGAGCAGCAGAATTTTGGTTCCCGTTGTCCAAAGGAGTTTATAGTTGGTAAAAGTGTCAATTATGAAGCCTTTAACTACCGCTCCGTTAATTAAATCGTCCGTATCAAATCCTCCCCATTCGTTATGAGCATTCAAAAACGACAGTCCGTAGTTGCCATAGGAGTTTGCAATAAGCAGATTGCCGAACTTGTCATACTCTACGTTGCAACAGGTTACGCCATAGAAACGTTGAAGAAATCCATCGGTGTTTGTCTCGTCCCAAACCTTCACCGCACGATTGTTTTTCACCTCAATAATGCCGTTCCACCAAGATGCAAGCATTAGATGCGAAGGATCGCGAGGATCAACAGCCACATCACAAACGCCTGTTAAAGTATCCAGCATATCGGACTTCACAAGGAAATCCCACCAGTTATCTTCAAAGGTATAAAGATTGGCTTTCCTCCACGCTCCGTAAGCAGAAGGGGCTACATATATCGTTCCGTCCTGTCCGGCTTTCACCTTGTAGGATTCGGTTAGCAAAGGACCATTGGGATAGTATTCTTTGGCATTTTCTCTCCAACCCATATAATTTTCAACGCCTATTAAACCAAGATTCTGATGAGCCATCCATAGTCTGTTCCCGTCAAGTACGGCATCGTTTATAAGGATTTCCAGCACCGAACCGTCATATCGTATCAATGAATTCCAAGTTGTGTCCGTTGAAAAGTAACCCTGCATATTGAAATCCTCATCATATATTGTTACTGCCTGCCATGACAGTTTTATAATTTTGTTTTGACTTGGTATAAGTTTGTATAGAAATTCTCTTGCAAAGATTGTATCTACCGTTGTCCCGTTAAAATGTAATACGGTTCTATTTACGGAATCCGAATCGGCAGTGTTGAGGCAAAGAATCAGGTTTCCGGTTTCTGTAGTAAAGATTGTGGTTACGGAAAGAGTATCGGTGAGATTGGCAACGGGTATTTGCGACAGGTTTTTCCACGTTTCGCTTATTGGAAGTGCATTGCTGTTTTTGGGAGCGTAGAGAATGCCGTACTTTTCCGTTGCTGCAAAGATAGCGGTGTCGTTTATGGCAATTTGATTTATGCTTATGGCGGATGAATTAGAACCAATAAAGTATGTGTCAGCAATTTCGTGTCTAATTAAATCAAGCACAACAATACCAAATCCACAAGCCAAATATGCTTTTCCATTGTTAAAGATAACTTGATTGATTGTTTTATTACCTTCAAGTGTTTTAAGACGGATGTCAGAGATGTTATAAACCTTTCCCTTCTGCACTATGTCTATATTTGCATTGTTATAAGTAATTACTGTTGTTTGACTTGCCGAGTCATAAGCGAGAACATGAACACCCGCATCGGATAATCCTGCTACTTTGGAAAAGCGTTCTATTTCGCCTGTTTTCTTATCAACGTAGAACAATGCACTTTCGGCGGCAAGCAACATTCTGTCACCTGTATTAACAACGTTATGCGTACAATAATAAGCAAGATGTTCCCGCCACTTTCCGATAGGGATATTTTGGCTTGCCTGTCCGAAGGCTGCACTGACAAATAATATGGACGCAATACCCAATAAAAATTTTCTAATCATATCTTTGAAAATTATAATTTATTATCATAATAAACGCAATCTGTTCATTTATATTGTGTGAACAGGGTTAAAAAGGTACAGTCGGTGCATGTCGCACGCACGAGGGTGGCTGACGCAAACAATTTTTTTATTTCCAGATATTCTTTTCTCAAAACTCGCAGATTAAAATATTTTTTGTACCTTTGCCGCCGAAATTTGTACTGAGCAAACCAAACGTTAATAAAAAAACAAAAAATAAAAATAAAACAAACCAAAAACAAAATGAAACAAACAACATTTAATTGGGCTAAAGCCCGCGGGATTATGAGCAAAACTCTTTGCTATGTAATGATAGCAACGGCTATCGTAAGTTTCTCATCGTGCAGCGATGATGACGATGACAACAATAATGGTGGAGGTACGACCGGTCAATTTACCTCTTTGCAGGTGAATTTGGCGAATGGGTCTCAATACACGGACATTGCTACCGTTGTCGCAGGAGATTTGTACGAACCTTATTCCAATGTTGCCAACTATAATAACGGCAACTTCACTCTGCAAATGCTAACTCCGGCAACGGAAGATTTGTATTTGTTTGCCGAATATGCGCCATCAGAAGTCACATTCAGCGATGCAAATGTCAAAGTAGCAATGTTTGATGATATTGCATGCTATGACGCAAACGCAGATCAAATTGCTGACATTTCATATCATAGTAGTCATGGTGAGGTTACTTTTATATACGCTGACCGTGATTGCAATATTACTGGAACATATTCAGAAGAAGATTACATAAACAATTGTAATCTTCAACTCAAAAAGGGTTGGAATAAGATGTATATGTTTGCTAATGCCGATGAAACGGTTATGACAGTTACTACAACTGCACAATCCGGTTTCCAATGGGATATAGACTATTGGAATACCGATACAGAGAAAACCTCTGCACAAAGACCGGAAACAAAAGGGTTTTGGAAGTTTTAATTCGCCAAAAAGTAATATTAACAAATCAAAGCCCGAAAACAAATATATTGTCGGGTTTTCTATTTTCAAATTATAGAACGTTAGAATCAAATTACAGAATTCTATAATCAAATTCTAACGTTCTGTAATTTGATTACAAAAAATCTAAACGAAGTATCTTGATTACCAATTAGTTGAATAAAGATGTTGTATTGATAAAAAAAGTAGTAAATTTGCACACTCTTAAATGAAAGAAATATGGAATTAGATTCAAAAATACCTGCGGGAGATTTATCGCAGAAATGGACAAAGTACAAGGCAGACCGGCATTTGTTTATGAATAATTGTACTGAATTGTAATCATAACTAAAATGAAAAAGAAAGAAACAATAAATGTTCGAGGAACGGAGATAACAATTATTTCAACAAAAAGTGAAAATTATATTTCTTTGACCGATATGTTGAAGGCAAAGGATGGTGATTTTTTTATTTCGGATTGGTTGAGAAACAGGAATACGATAGAATTTCTTGGAATTTGGGAACAAGTAAATAATACAAATTTTAATTATGGCGAATTTGCCACAATTAGAAGTCATGCAGGTTTGAACAGTTATAAAATAAGCGTAAAAGAATGGGTAGAAAAGACTAATGCGATTGGACTTAAAGCAACTGCTGGTCGTTATGGTGGAACTTATGCCCACAAAGATATTGCTTTTGAGTTTGGAATGTGGATAAGTCCAGCATTCAAGGTTTATTTGATTAAGGAATTTGACAGATTAAAACAGGAGGAAACTAAACAGAAATCTCTTGAATGGAATTTACAACGAACATTATCCAAAATCAATTATCATATTCATACCGATGCAATTAAAGACCATATTATTCCAAATGTTGTAACCAAAGAACAGATACAATTTGTTTATGCTAACGAAGCCGATTTGCTAAATGTTGCTTTGTTTTCAATGACCGCAAAGGATTGGCGAGAGGCTAATGAGGATAAAACAGGAAACATTAGGGATTATGCAACATTGGAACAGTTAGTTGTTTTATCAAATATGGAGAGCATTAATGCATTATTGATTGAACAAGGTTTGTCGCAGAGCGAACGACTTATACAATTGAATAAAGTTGCAATAACCCAAATGAAATCATTGGTAGAAAATAGAAATTTGAGAAATAAAATGATATGATATTAAAATACTGCTCAAAAAAAGTATAAAAAGATATTTATCCAATAGATTATAATGGTTATGACTAAAAAAGAGATTTTTACTACAAAATTAACAACAAGTTCTCGCACATATTTCTTTGATGTAAAGAAAAGTGAATACGGAGATTTATATTTCGTAATATCAGAAAGCAAAAGAGGAGAAACAAATTTTGAACATAACAGAATAATGATTTTTGAAGAAAATATGAAAGATTTTGTTCATTCATTCAAAGTTGCTCTTGCAGAATTAAAAAAGATTAAATTAAACGGCAAGGCATATTCTGTTGAGGAAGTTAGAACATTACATCCAAATGCTTATAAACCTTGGAGTAAGGATGATGTTTGTGAAGGCAAAAAAGTAAAGGAACTTTCGCAAATTTTTGGACGTAATGAAGGTGCTGTTCGTTCAAGAATAAATAAACTTGAATTAGTAGAAAAATACATACTTTAGATATGGTTTCACTAACGAATAAACAAAGGAATGGAATTAAGAGAGGAAATAAACAGATATTTCAGTAAATTTATAAAATAAGATATATGATACAGTTAGATTCAAGGATACCTGCGGGAGATTTATCGCAGAAATGGACAAAGTA
>JAISTG010000027.1 GCA_031272705.1 Bacteroidales bacterium
ACAATGACATCAACCGCACACAAAAGTTGGTAGTCAATAAATAATCAATCCTTTGGGATTTGAAACCGAAGAGAGCGGGCAAAGATTTGTCTGCTCTCTTTTTTTGTTTGGTTATGAGGCACTTTGCTTTTGCTTTCCTGAAATCAAATTATAGCGTTCTGAAATCAAATTACAGAACGCTATAATTTGATTATAGAATTCTGTAATTTGATTTCAGAACGCCGGAATTTGATTCTAAAAAATTGTAACTTGATTTGGCTGTGCCGAGTTAAAAATTTGTGAATACGGAACGGCATTGGGGACAATGGAAACAGAATAAATATAATCTAAAAGAATGAAAAAATGCGATATTGCTTCGTAATTGAAGTTTTTTTTGTACTTTTGTCGCTCAAAATTAAGGTAAAAATGATACGGAATGTTTTAGTTGTGTTATGCCTTGTGCTTACGCAGGCAGCCTTTTCGCAAACCTTTGTAAGGGAAGCGGAAAACGGAAATCCCGATGCTCAGTATCGTCTGGGCAAGATGTACGAAAGAGCCGACAGAATGCCGAAAGACATCAATCGTGCTGTATATTGGTATGAGAAAGCAGCCAATCAGGGTCAGCAGGATGCGATAATAGCTTTAGCGGAACTTTATTACTATGGTGTGGATGTTGAAAAAAACAACACAAAAGCCCTTAAATATATGAGGCTTGCAGCGGAAAATAAAAATTATGAGGCTTATTACTGCCTTGGACAGATGTATTGTCAGGGCGTAGGCGTGGATAAAGACCTCCAAAAAGGATTTAATTATTACAAAGCCGCAGCCGACAAAGGTGCTTTGGCAAAAGCCCAGTTTATTACGGGAAAAATGCTCTACGAAGGCGAAGGCGTGCCGAAGGATACCTCAATGGGGATAAATTATATAAAGTTAGCCTTCTACAATGGCTACCCTACGGCTATGGAATACTGGACAAAAAATAAATTATGGGAGTATGAAGAATAGATATTTGTTGATAATAGCGGTGTGTTTTGTCGTTTTCCTGTGTGGAAATACTGTTTCACAGGCTCAAAATCTTGAACGCAAGGCTAAAAGAGGCAATGTACAGGCTCAATATGAACTTGCAGGACAATATTACAGCGGAATAGGACAACTAAAAAACTATAAGCAGGCGTTGAGTTGGTATGAGAAAGCGTCAAAAGGCGGTAATGTAGATGCTATGTATTGCGTAGCACGTATGCAGGAAGAGGGAAAAGGCTGCGATACCAATGTAAGAAATGCCTTTAATAACTATTTGAAGGCAGCCGAACGGGGCAATATCCCTTCGCAAATAAGAGTTGCCGTAATGTATGAGCAGGGTAGGGGTGTTATGCAGAGTGATGCACGTGCCTATCTTTGGTATCGTGTCTGTGCAGACAGAGAAAATGTACTTGCATGCAGGAAATTAGGTGATTATTATGCAGAAGGCAGAGTAGTGGAAAAAGACCATAGCGAAGCACGATACTGGTATGAGAAAGCAATAAATGCTTCTCCGTCCGCCGAAGTATTAAAAGAATCCGATAAACAAATGAATAATTCTGCCAATGTTGCGAAAACCGATACGCTTTGCCTGAACGGATATTATGAAGAGCAGGCTACGGCTATGGAAAACCTCGCAGGCATCTACACAGCAGACGCAGGAATTGCTCCAAATCCTAAAAAAGCCGAAGAATTATTGGAAAAGGCTAAAGCATTAAGAAACCGTATCAATAAATAAGTAAAAAAGATGAATACAATAGACGATGCTGCTTTGGCAAATGCTCAAAAGTGGCTTGCAATGAGTATTGACAATGATACGAAAGAGGCTATCAACAGAATGAAAGCCGAAGATACCGACCTCTTTAACGATTCCTTTTATCGCACTCTTGAATTTGGTACCGGCGGGTTAAGAGGCATAATGGGCATAGGAACAAACAGAATGAATAAATACGTTGTGGCAATGGCAACACAGGGTTTTGCCAATTACGTTCTTGGTAAGGGTTTATCCCATAAGCCAAGTGCAGTCATATCGTTTGATTCCCGTAACAATAGTCGTCATTTTGCCGAAATTACATCAAGAGTCTTTGCTGCCAATGGCTTTAAGGTCTTTCTTTTTGAGGCGTTACGTCCAACTCCTGTGCTGTCTTTTGCCGTCAGGGAACTGAAATGCGACATCGGAGTTATGATTACAGCCTCCCATAACCCCAAAGAATACAACGGATACAAGGCTTACTGGTCGGACGGGGGGCAATTAGTATCGCCAAACGACACAAACGTCATAGCGGAAGTAAATAAAATTACCGATTTTTCGCAGGTTAAATCACAGGAAACTAACGATAACATTACCATATTGGGAAAAGATTTTGACGATATTTACCTTCGGCGTGTCCTTTCTCTTTCTCTTTCGCCAGAAGCAGTGAACGAACATCACGATATAAAGATTGCATACACTCCTTTGCACGGAACGGGCGGACAAATAGTGCCAAAATCCTTACGGATGTTCGGCTTTACAAACGTAATTCCCGTTGCGGAACAGTTGGAACCCGATGGAAATTTCCCCACCTGTGTTTCTCCCAATCCTGAGGAACATTCCGCATTGACCTTAGGCTTAAAACTCGCTCGGGAAATAGATGCCGACATACTTTTGGCAACAGACCCTGATGCCGATCGCGAAGCCCTTGCCGCAAAAGACCATAACGGAAATTGGATTCTTTTTAATGGAAATCAGACCGCTTCCGTTATAACGTATTATCTTTTATCCAAATGGCAGGAAAAAGGTTGGCTCAATGGCAAACAGTATATCGTTTCTACCATCGTTTCATCGGATTTAATAAAACGTATATCCAATTCCTTCAATGTGAAATGTTACGAGGTTCTAACGGGCTTTAAGTTCATCGCAGATAAGATTTTAACTCTTGAAGGTACGGCTCAACAATACATCGGAGGAGGAGAAGAAAGTTACGGATACCTCATCGGAGATTTTGTAAGAGATAAAGATGCTGTTTCGGGTTGTTGTATAATTGCCGAAATCGCTGCGTGGGCAAAGCAAAAAGGCAAAACAATTTACGATATTCTTATTGAAATTTATCAAAACTATGGTTTTTTTTATGAGAGTCTGCTTTCCATCGTTCGTATTGGCAAAACAGGGCAGGAAGAGATTGCTGCAATAATGCAGAGGTTTCGGTTAAGTCCTCCTAAAACACTTTTGAATCAGCCTGTTGTACGAATAATTGATTATTTGGATACGGCAACAACGGGTCTTCCCAAATCCAACGTTTTACAATGGTTTTTGGCTGACGGTACTAAAATATCAATGCGTCCGAGCGGTACGGAACCGAAAGTGAAGTTTTATTTTGGCGTAGCCTCTACTCTTTCCAACGCCGCAGACGTTCATAATGAGGAGCGTTTGGCAGAAGCAAAAATAAATCAAATTAAACAGGAATTAAACCTTTAACCGTCATATCCTGTTATAATTCCGTAAGATAAAAATTAAAATCCGTATTTCAAATCAGTAGGACAGCTAAATTCCGCAGGAGTTCCTTCAAACTTTGCGGGACATCCTTTAATCTTTGCAGGAGTTCCTTTAATCTTTGCAGGACATCCTTCAATCTTTGCAGGAGTTCCTTCAGACTTTGCAGGAGTTCCTTCACCAACAGAATGTCTCTACCTATTAAAAAAAATGACCACCAAAGCATAGCCCCGAACGTTAAATCGGATGGGATTGAGATTTGTCCGTTGAAACGGGGTTTTATAAATGATTTGGCTGTAATTAAATGCTATTTTAGTGAATTAAAGTTGATTCAGGTATGGTTTTTATCTTTTTTAACGAATTTTAATCCGAAGTATTTGGTTATTATTGTAAAAAGATGTACCTTTGCAGCCCCAAATTGTAATGAATTGAATAAAATAATAAAATAAAAGAATAACAAATATGGAATTACCTTTTGCAGAATCGTGGAAAATTAAAATGATTGAACCTATAAGGAAATCAACACGTAAAGAAAGAGAAAAATGGTTAGCGGAAGCATATAATAATGTATTCCAACTCAAAGCCGAATATGTGTACATTGATATGCTGACGGACTCCGGTACAGGTGCAATGAGCGACAGACAATGGGCAGAATTAATGCTCGGAGATGAAAGTTACGCCGGTGCAAAATCCTTTTTCAAAATGAAGGATATGATTAAGAAAATAACGGGTTTTGATTACGTAATCCCGACACATCAGGGCAGAGCAGCGGAAAATGTATTGTTTTCCTTCCTTGTGAAGTCCGGCAATATTATTCCGGGCAATTCGCACTTTGATACAACAAAGGGACATATTGAAGTTCGTAAAGCAGTGGCATTGGACTGTACAATAGACGCAGCAAAAGATACCCAACTTGAATTACCATTTAAGGGTAATATGGATTTGAATAAGTTAGAGAAAGCCCTTGCAGACAATAAGGGAAATACTCCGTTCGTTGTGCTGACCATAACAAACAATACTGCCGGCGGACAGCCCGTATCCATGGAGAATATAAAAGGAACAAAGGCTGTATGCGACAAATACGGTGTGAAATTGCTTATTGATTCGGCTCGTTTTGCAGAAAACGCATACTTCATTAAGACAAGAGAAAAAGGATATGAGCATAAAACCATAAAGGAAATATGTTTGGAGATGTTCTCTTATGCAGACGGAATGACTATGAGTGCCAAGAAGGACGCAATAGTTAATATGGGTGGTTTTATTGCTACTCGCCACGAATCTTGGTACGAAGGGGCAAAAGCATTCTGCATTCCTTTTGAAGGTTTTCTTACTTACGGCGGAATGAATGGACGGGATATGAACGCTCTTGCCGCAGGATTGGACGAGAATACGGAGTTTGACAACTTGGAAACACGTATTAAACAGGTTGAGTACTTGGCTAAACGTTTAGATGACTTTGGAATACCTTATCAAAGACCTGCCGGCGGACACGCTATTTTCATTGATGCTCCCAAAGTGCTTACTCACGTGCCAAAGGAAGAGTTCCCTGCACAGACATTAACCTGTGAACTGTACTTGGAAGCAGGTATCAGAGGCTGTGAGATAGGTTATCTGCTGGCGGATAGAGACCCTGTTACTCGAGAAAACAGATTTGGCGGTTTGGATTTGTTGCGTCTGTGTATTCCTCGCAGAGTCTATACTAATAATCATATGGATGTGGTTGCCGTTGCGTTGAAAAACGTCTATGACAGAAGGGAATCCATCAAACGGGGTGTTGAAATAACTTGGGAAGCCGAACTTATGCGACACTTCACCGTTCAATTAAAAAGATTACAATAACATAAAACCATAATATAATCAGGTTGCAGTGTAATGTAGCCTGATTTTATTATGTATTTAGTTTATGAATACGGTACTTTTTTGGCTAAAGAATGCTCGCTATGTGGCACTTCCGCAAAGTGTGATGCCTGCTGTGATGGCGGTATTGCTGGCTGTGGGAAGTGAAGACTTTAAGATAATTCCTGCATTGGCGGCAGTAGTTGGTGCGGTGGTTGCCCATCTGGGTATGAACCTTGCCGATGATTATTTTGACTACCGAATGAAGTCCGACTCTGTTCGTAACAGACTTCTGCATCAGGGTTTTCGTGCAAGGATAGCAAAGTGTGATTATCTAACCTCTCAAACGGCTACTCCAAAACAACTTCTAATTGCCGTGTTCGTATTTCTGGCTGTTGCGGGGGGACTTGGAGGAATTGTGATGCTTTATCGCGGAGTTACTATTCTTTACATTGCTTTTGTGGGGTTGTTTCTGGGGATTTTTTATTCCTGTCCGCCGTTGAAGTTGTCTTATCTGGGACTTGGAGACATAGTTATAGGTATTATGTTCGGACCTTTGTTGATGTCGGGGGTATATTTTGCTGCCTGTGGCGAATTGACGGGGTTTGCGGTCTTTGCATCCGTTCCCGTGGGCATACTTGTGATGAATATAATCTTTACCCACTCTATTATGGACAGGCATGCCGACAGGGCAATCGGAAAGATGACCTTTGCTACTCTTCTGACGGGAAATAAGGCTCTGCTTACAGCCGGTTTTATGGTTTGTTTTGCACCTTTTTTCGTAGTTACGGCGGGAGTATGGCTTGGTTTTATGCATTGGTTGTATTTGGCTGTGTTTATGGTTATTCCCCGTGCCGTGTGGCTTTTTTGTTCAATGTATCGGTTTCTTCAAAACGAAAAGGCGGAGGTACGGCGTGAAATCTGGCTTGGACGTATGGAAAATTGGCAACGGATTACGGCAAGCGGATTGGACTGGTTTATGGTCAGGTGGTATGCTTCGCGTAACCTGCTGACTTCCTTTTGTTTTCTAATGATGGTTATACATATCATATTACAAATTACGCATTTCAAATGACAAATAATAGCAGTTCCGGCGGTGGCTACAAAAGTTCTGGCGGTGGCTACAAAAGTTCTGGCGGTGGCTACAGAAATTCTGGCGGTGGCTACAAAAGTTCTGGCGGTGGCTACAGAAATTCTGGCGGTGGCTACAAAAGTTCTGGCGGTGGCTACAAAAGTTCTGGCGGTGGCTACAGAAATTCTGTAGGTGGCTACAGAAAACTTATTCAGGCATACACATTATTCAAATGGTTCGTTGGGGCGAAGATTTTTAAGCACAAAAAACCGTTGCAAAGCGTTATATTTATTACCGACCGTTGCAATCTTCAATGTCGGCACTGCTCGGTTTATAACTTGGACAATCCGCACGTTAAAACCTTTGACGAAATTTATGCGGAATTGCAGTATTGCTATGATTTGGGAGCCGGATTTGTTGATTTTGAGGGTGGAGAGCCGTGTTTATGGAACGATAACGGCAGGGATATAAACGACTTAATTACGGCAGCAAAACAGGACATAGGCTTTTTCTCCTGCACCATTACCACCAACGCTCAAATTCCTTTCCAAAGCAATGCCGACAGCGTTTGGGTAAGCCTTGACGGTATCGGCAAATACCACGAACAGATACGTGGCAACGGCACTTTCGCAACATTGGAACAAAACATCGCCAAAGCAAATCATAAAGCGTTATCCGTGAATATGGTTATCAATACATTGAATTGGGAATCCGTAGCCGAAACCATAGAATACGTAAAACACAACCCATATATCAAATCCATATCCCTGAATTTCCATACACCCTTCAAAGGTACGGAACATTTGGCTTTGGATATGGAAAAACGCCGCGAAATAATTGACTTAATAATTAAATATAAAAGAAAAGGATACCCAATTATGAACTCCGTCTCCGGCTTAAAGAAAATGAAGCACCTGTCATTCAAAAAGCAGTGCTGGGTTACTAATTTTATCCTCTCGGACGGTACAAAGTTGGAGCAGTGCGCCGGTGCAACGGAAGGAGTTTGCGACCGTTGCGGCTTTTGTATGGCTGCCGAGATGAACAGTGTATTTAATTTCTGCCCCGATACTATCCTTGCGGGTTTGAAATTACGCCTTTGAAACGGCAATTCCCTTTACAGAGACTTTATTTTCTCGCAGTACTTCTTAGTAAATGCAACAACGGACGGACTATCTATCTGTCGTATTCGTTCTATTACGGCAAGCGCCTCATCTTTTACCCATGCGTTCTTTTTGTTCATAAAGAAGGTTAGCAGTTGCAACTGCCAGATAGAAACACTTATTTTAAACTCTTTGTGATTTAACTGCTTAAAACAGCCGTCTATTATATTGTCGTCGTATCTGCCGTCCGTAACTTCAAGCATTTTTGGTGTGGCTTGCTTTTGTGCTTTAAGACGATAAACATTTGTGAGAATTTTTGCCAAACTTCTTGCTGTGGAGTAACGTTTTATTTCGCTGTACTGACGGAATAACCGCTCTAAAACAGGGTCTAACAATGCAGAGTCTTTAATAAACAAAGCCTCAAGCAACAAAGAACAGTGAAAAGAGCATTGTGCATTAGGCGAATGAAGCATTTCCATAACCGTTTCCAAAGGAAAATCATTCGCAATCACGTCTTCCGCAAGTTGTTTTATCATCTTTCTGTCGGTAGAAAGATAAATCCTTGACATGAATTCGGCTCTCGTTATCATATCTCTTTGTATTATTAGAGTGTTATTCGGGTTAAAAAGCAACTTTAGCCCCTATCATTCCCATAAATCGTTGAGACGGATAATGGATATACTGATACTGTCGCTGACAAGCAAGATTGTTTAATTTGATAAAGAAAGATAATTGTTTGTTGTAGTCGTACTGGGCAGCGATATTAAGGTCTATTCTCGGATTGAGGCTTATAGTTTCTCCCATTTCGTTGATGGCTTTGACGGAAGTAAAGAATGACGGCGTGAACTGAACTCTTAATTTTTTGCCGACAAGATATTCCACCGTCATATTAACATTCAGCACAGGCTGATACCAAGCCGTTGCGATGGAATCAACGTCAAAGCCCTGCACCTGCATATTCAGCATCAGGTTAAGGGTTTTCGTTATAGTGTATTGAAGTTGAAATTTGGCGTAATACTGTTTGCCATTGTCATAAACAAGAGTAAACATATTGTTAAGCAGAGCCATTTCATCCAAAGTGTAGAATGCTTTATGGGAAAAGAAATTTACGCTAAGATCTAACTGCATTGCCAAAGCGGGAAGGGGATTGGAGAACGCCTGAACAAAGATTCTTACATCCTTTTCCGGCAATAACTGTACGGAAGGGCTGATATATGGGTTTTCTATCCGTGTTTCGTTGAGAGTTCTCTGGTGAATGTCGCCGTCAATACCTGCTTTCAAATGCAGTAAGTCCTTTATGACGGGATAGTAAGCCCAAATTACAGGCAGGAAATAGACCTTTGATTCCGTCCAACCAACGTAAGGTACGACCTTAAAGCCGATATGAAACAGCAAGTCTTTGACCTGTGGAATGGAAAAGTCAAAATACGGATTGATATTGAACTTTCCGTAATCCGTATTGACGTATAATGTATCTGGAACGGGATATGGAACAGGGGAATACTCGGTAAAATAAGGTGTTGTGCCGAATTTATTTCCGTAAAGGAAGTGTTGATACTTCAATTTCAAGCCTAAGGTCTGCGGGTCGCCCTTCCAGAAATGAAAATGCCTGTATGCCGAAAACAAAAGACTAATATCCGTTTCGCTGATGCCGTAAAGAGAAGACGTATGGTTTATATCAAAGGATGCTTTGTTGTGAATGGCGTATTCATGCTTGGAAAGACTGCCGTAATTCGTACGAAAACCAACATGATTGTAGGATGCCCGATAATCTTTGTTCTTTATATCAAAGTTAATAGTGTCTTCGTTGAAACCATACCAGTAGTTACGGTCGTAAGAGTAGTAAAAAAACCCGTCAAGATAGCAATTTTTCCATACTTTCTTCGCATAAATATCAATATCGTTCTCTGCGAAAGTGCTATGTGCCACTTCCTTCATGCCACTCCAAAGAGAAGAATAATGACGGGCGTGTAAGGAATAGATGAAATCCCGAGAACGTGTCTGGGAATGGGCAATGTCAAGATAGGGAGTAAGATACGTGCCGAGACCTCCTGCGATATGAGTATTGAAAAGAGGTTCTATTGGCTCGCCTTTCACTTTTGCCGGCTTGATAGTGTCCAACGGCATCACAGGTTGAAAGGGTAATTCAACAGGAGTCAGGGTTACGCTTTCTTTTTTAAGTTCCGTGTCCATAGTTGTTGCGTTGTGGTCAATCTTCTTGGCTTCGCTTACTATGGGATTAAAGTTGGATGTTACGATAACCGTTTCGTTATAAGTCTTTTCCTTTTCCTGTGCCGTCACTCCTGCGTTGCATATCATCAAAGCCGAGATAGCCGCTGTTATAACTCTGTATAATTTCATTTTATCTTGTTTTTTGTAAATTATAATCGGCAAAAGTACAAAAAAAATTTGTTTTGCTTCATTTTATCCAAATTTCAAAAAATCCAAATCCCGACTAACCGACAAAATTTCAGGCGTTTGTTTTTATTATACGAAGGATAAAAAAAACAACTCCCGAACCTTCATGAAAAAAGTCGCCGAGTTTTTCCGGAAACTCGGCGACTTTTTTTACGAAAACGCCGACTTCTGATAATCAATCACTTACAAAAGGCTTAAAATCGCCCTTTTCGGGTATGATAAATCGGTAGTCGCCGGCTGCAAAAGGCGTATTCCTGACGCGAAGGTTGTTGTTATGTAAAATATATCGGGTATTTTTGATTTCTTATTTGGTTTTTTGCTTCCTTTAATGTTTTTTTTATACTTTTGCAATCGGATTTTAATTAAATAAGAAATGAAAAGAAATATTTTTAACCTTATTCTGCTTGTGTCCCTGTTGATTACCGCAGGTTCAAAGACCGCAACCGCACAACGAAACGAAGTTGTGAAAGAACCAAACAGGCTCTTGGAAGATGCCAACGGAAAGTTCAATGACCATAATTACGCCACTGCATATCAATTATATGCGGATTATATTACTCTTTTCGGGAATGGACAGGATTTAAGCACGCAAAAAGCATATTATAACAAGGCTGTCTCCGCCGCAAAGATGTTTAACAATGCGGCAGAGAAGGAATTACGGAATTTTATTGAGACCTTCCCCGATAATTCCCTGCGAAGCGATGCCTGTATTGAACTTGCCGATTTCTATTTCCAGCGTGCCGATTATGCAAATGCCGTTTTGTATTACGATAAGGCTGAAACAATAACATCAGATGCCGATAAAGCATTGGAAATTCGCTACAAACGCGGTTACAGTCTCTTCCAAAACGGCAATAAAACCAAGGCTCAACAAGAGTTTGCGAAGGTTAAAGACAGCAAAAGCAAGTATGCACCCGCCGCAACCTATTTTCATTCGCATATTCTTTACGAAAAGGGGGATTATGACAAGGCTCTCTCAGGTTTTGAGACGTTAAGGAACGATAAAAACTTTAGAAAAATAGTACCATACTACGTTGCACAAATTTATTATAAGCAAGGACAATACGGAAAGTTGATAGAAATAGCACAACAGTTGCTTTTGGAGTCCGATTCCAAGCGAAACAATGAATTAGGCTATATGTTGGGCGATTCATTCTTCAAATTGAAGAAGTACAAAGAGGCTATTCCCTATTTGAAAGAGGCGGTTGATAATGATACTCTTTTTGATCAGAACAAAAATTATGAACTTGGCTACTGTCTTTTCAAGACCGAGAAGTACAAAGAGGCTATTGACTATCTCAAATTGATAAATAACAATGACTCTTTGACCCAAAACGCATATTATTATCTTGGTTGTTGTGCCTTGGAACAGCAGGATACTTTATCCGCAAGGGATTATTATCGTCAGGCATCGGCGATGGATTTTGACAAAGTCTTGAAAGATGATGCTCTTTTCCTTTATGCCAAGTTGTGTTATCTGCAACCAAGTCCGTATAACGAGGCAATAGATGCTCTGAACAAGTACATTGCAAGGTCAAAAGACCACAATAAATCACAGGAAGCCAAGACTATGCTTGCTAAAATCTTCTCTGCAACTAAAAATTATCAGCAAGCATTAGATCTTTTGGAACAAATAGATATGCCGGACAGAAATCTAAAAGGGATTATGCAAAGAACAAGGCTTAACAGAGCAGTGGAACTTTTTAACGAAAAAAGAGATCCCGAAGCCCTTGCCCTGCTTGACAAATGCGAAAAAGAGACTTATGACAACCAAATAACGGCTGCGGCTTATTATTTGAAGAATGAAATATACTATCGTAACAATAAGTTTGACGAAGCAGAGAAATATATCAATATGTTTTACTCTTCGCCCGATGTAACAAAGAATCCGTATTACTTTAAGGCTAATTACTCAATGGGATACATTCTTTTCCGTCAGCAGAAGTATGCCGTGGCGAAGGATTACTTTCAAAGATTCCTTGTAAATACTTCTCAGGAAGAACCAAAACGAATAGCCGATGCACACAATCGTTATGCCGACTGTCTTTTTATGTGCAAGGATTTTAATGGAGCAATAAAACAGTATGATTATGCCATAAATGAAAATTCTCTTGACGTGGATTACGCATACTATCAAAAGGCTTTGGCACTCGGAGCAACAGGGAAAACAAACGAAGAGATAACCTTGTTGAAAGAAACTCTTCTTAAATTTAATCAAAGTAAATATGCCGCATCAATGTTATTTGAGACAGGAAATGCGTACATTTTGTTGAATGATAATCAAAAGGCGTTGGAATACTACGAAAAACAGATACAGCAATACCCTTCTTCGGTTCATACAAAGGAATCTTTGGGAAAGGCAGGTATGATTTACTATAATATGGATAATGACAAAAAAGCATTGGAAGTATTGGACAAATTAGTTAAACGCTATCCCGGAACAGAACAGTCAAAAGCGGGTCTGTTACAAATACGTACCATTTACGTGGAACAGAACCGTGTAGATGATTTCTTTAATTACGTAAAGAACATTCCTCATACCACCATAAGCAATGACGAACAGGATTCATTACTCTATCAAGCGGCTGAAATGCAGTATTTGTCGGGAGAATGTTCCCCTGCAATCACAGGATTTCAGGATTATATCTTTAGATTTCCTCAGGGTTCTTTTATAACAAATGCTCATTATTATTTGGCGGATTGTCTTGCTAAAAACGGACAACCTCAACAGGCTTTGGAATCATACATAGCCGTTTGTGATGCTCCCGTAAGCAAATTTACACATCAATCTCTGCTTCGGTCGGCAAGCATCGCTTATTCACTTGAACAATATGCCCTTGCGGAAAAGCAATATCTTCGTTTGGAGGCGGAAAGCGAGATAAATACGCATTCTCTTTTGGCAAAGATGGGACGAACCCGCTCTTTGTTTCATTTGAACGACTGGACTAAAGTTATTGTCTGCGCCAAGGCTACGCTTGAAGACGCAAAACTTACAAATGACGAGAGGGATGAAATTATTTATATGCTGGCTCATTCGTATCTTGCTTTGAATGATACGACTAATGCTCTGTTGGAATTTGCCAAACTGAAGAATTCCTCTAACGGCGAGTACTATGGCGAGGCTAACTTTTTCTTTGCACAGAACGAATTTAACAAAGGCGATTACGAAGCCAGCGAAAAAATTATTCACGGCATAACAGCCAATCCTTCAAGTGAGTATTGGTTGGCACGCACCTTCATTTTATGGGGGGACATCTTTCATGCCAAGGGTAATGACCTGCAAGCGAAACAAACTTATCAAAGTATAATTGACAATTACGACGGAGAAGACCTTGTAATTAAAGCGGGGGAGCGATTAAACACCATTAAAGAACAGGAAGAGCAGGCAAAAAAGATTAACGAGCAGGAAGTTGAAGTTGCCAAGCAAGAGGTTGATGAAGTAATCATTGATAAATAAATCCAAACTCCTTATTTTAGAGTTTTTTTTCGTTGGGAAAAAGTTTTCCGCAACGGGAAAAAACTTTTCAGCACGTGCTAAAAACTTTTCAGCATGGGAAAAAAAGTTTTCAGCAACGGAAAAAAACTTTTTAGCATGGGAAAAAATGTTTTTTCAAATGGTTTTTTCTCTTAATCCTTTACGGTTCGGACAAATTATAAAGGAAATACTTGCGAATATCCTTGGAAAGAAACGCTTTATCCAGCTGGTCGGATGCGTTATAGATCTCTTTAACCTCGCCCGAACGATAAAGAATGTTTATTTTCTCATCATCAAAACGATACGCTGCATTGTGTAAAAGGTCACAACGCTTAAAATAATGTTCTTCTTTGTTTTTGTATTGCAGTTCTTGCGGGGTATCAATAAACTTTATCTTTCCAAGATTGCGACAAAGCAGGCTTGTAGCCAGATAGGAGAGTATTTTGTCTTCATTCTTACTCCAAACCTTTATTGCGGAATAAACATCAAAATCATCCAAATCAACAAAATACGACAGCGACTCTTTATTTGGAAATGAAGGAGTTTTAGAAAGAAAATACAAAAGAGCCGTGTGAATTTGACCCTCATTAACAGATTTCCCTTCAAGTAACATATCTTTTGCTCTCTCAAGAACTGAAAACAACAGATTGTCGGCAGCAACTACCGTCTTGTGCATATAAACCTGCCAATACATCAATCTACGAGAGATAATAAACTTTTCAATAGAATAAATTCCCTTTTCATCTATAACCAAATCACATTCGGGAGTGACGGAAAACATATTCAGTATTCGCTCCGTACCTATTACTCCTTCGGAAACACCTGTAAAAAAACTGTCTCTGGTTAAATAATCAAGCCTGTCGCAATCCACCTGCGAAGAAACCAAATGATGAAGGAAGGTTTTAGTATATAGATTCTTAAAAATGTCTATTGCAAGTTGAGGAACATTCATTTGTTGCATCAGCATTAGAGAAATCTCCTCGTGTTTGCAGCAAAAAAAGCAGTGTTCCAATGTATGTGAAAGCGGAGAATGCCCTATATCGTGCAGAAGTATGGCAATAAGGGCGGCGTTATATTCTTCTTCCGAGATGGAAACATCTTTTGCCGTAAGGACATCAAGAGCCTTACTCATCAAATGCATAGCCCCCAAAGAATGAGCAAACCTTGTATGTTCCGCACAAGGATATACAAGGTTTGTAAGCCCTAATTGCTTAATTCTTCTTAAACGTTGGAAATACGGATGTGATATTAAATCAAATATCTCTTCATTGCGAATGTTTATAAAGCCATAAACGGGGTCGTTTATAATCTTTTTCTTGTTTGCAATGGACATTTGGCTTTAATAACTGTCGTTTTCAGTGCCTTCTCCCAAACGAGTAACGGCTTCTTTGGCTTCTTCGTAACCTGCTTCACTTGCTTTGATGTACCATTTCAAAGCAACAGCATGGTCAGGTTTTACTCCGTAGCCGTTTTCGTAGCAATGACCAAGGTCAAACATAGCAGGAGCAAAGCCTTGTCCCGCTGCCTTGGCGAACCACTTGACAGCATCAGCAGTATAATTGTAATACCCATCTACGCAAGTGCGTCCCATGTTATACATTGCTTCGGCATAGCCTTGGTTTATAGCCATTTGGTAATACTTTTTGGCTGTTGCAATGTCTTCCGTTCCGAAATCACCTTCCGCATACGCCTTTCCAACAGCGTTTTGTGCAGGAGCATAACCTTGCGTTGCAGAACGGTTGAACCATGACAATGCTTCAGGGATGTTTTGTTCAACACCCAATCCCATATAATAACATGTGCCAAGTTTGAATTGAGCCTGTGCATCACCAGCCTCTGCCATTGCTCTAAAAGATTCTGCGTTTATAGCAGGTACTGTGTCATTGGACTGTGCTACAACGCTAAAGATCATCATGCATGCCAGCATAAGAGCCAATACTTTCTTTGTCATATAGATTTGTTTCATAATAATAATAGTTTTTTTATTACTTGTAGCGGAGACGAGAGTTGAACTCGTGACCTCCGGGTTATGAATCCGACGCTCTAACCAACTGAGCTACCCCGCCATTTGAGCCTGCAAAGGTAGTAAAAATTTCTTACATACCAAATTTTCTCTCAAATTAAAACTTTTTATTTGCCTTTTACAGATTTATATTCTTCATTTAATCCATTGATAATCTCGTTTGTTATGTCCATTCCGCTGTCTATGTAAAGCACAGGCGAATTCATATACTCTTTTCGCAAAATTAAGTTGAAATTATCGTGTGTTTTGTTATATTCATCTATAAATGCGTAAATAGCATCTACTAATTTCTTATTGTCGTTATACTGCCTTTCCTGTAACTTTGCAGCCATTTCCTGTTGCAGAGCAGGCAACTGTTGCTGTCTTTCAGTCAATTCCTTCTCTTTTTCTTTTTGTTTGGTCAGCGTTAGTTTATCTCCGTTTTTCATATAGTCTTCATAGTCCCGTTGAAGTTTATTGGCGGCTGCCCTAACTTCATTTTCTATCTGTTGTTGATAGGTTTTTAAGCCTGCTTCCAAATCTTTGGCATATTGATACTTAACCATAATGGTATCGGTATTGACATAAGCAATTTTCAAATCTCCTTTTTGAATAGTTTTTACAGGTTGTGCCGTTGCGGATTCCTTTTTCTCCGAACTACGACCAAAAAACACTACAAGCAAAAGGGCTATAACAATCACAATAACAATAACCGAAAACATTAAATATGCTTTTCGCATATCTTTTTTCAGTTTTGTGATGGTCTGTTTCAGTTCGGCGTTGTTGTCCGCAGATTTTACTTCTTCCTGAACACTGTTCTGTTCAAGGGTTTCATTGATTTGTTCATCCATATTCATTATTTATTTTAATATTTCGGGCTGCAAAGGTACTATTTTTTCATTAAAAACAACCAAAAAGCAATTTTATTTTTTTGAAATATGTTTTGAATTTCACGAAATCAAATCACAGAAAATTAGAATCAAATTCCGGTACGCTATAATTTGATTCTAAAATTCTATAATCAAATTACAGTTTTATGAAACGACATTTAGTGAAAATCAAATACTTATACAGGTTACTTTTAAGACTTCTCCGAATGAAGATGTTTTGTTATGTCAAAATGATTTTGTACTTTTGCCCGCTCAAAACTTAATAAAACATTTCAAAGTATAAGATATGAATATAATTTTTTTACTTATTGGATTAGCCATTGGGGCTGTGGCTATGTGGTTTATAAAGCCTCAGCAGAACGGAATGCCGCAAGAGGAAATAGAAAAGAAGTATGTACCGTTGCAGATATATGAAGATGAACGTGCGGAACGCCAGAGAGAACAGTCGTTAGCAAGAGAACTGACCGCCAAACTCTCCGTTTCGGAAAAGACTTTGAGCGAATTGCGTACCGAAATCACAACTATACAGGATAATTTTCGCTTGGAATTCCGTAACCTTGCCAATGAACTCCTCGAAGAAAAGAGCAAAAAATTTACGGAGTTAAATGAAAAGAACATCGGCACAATCCTTAATCCCTTAAAAGAAAAGATAGAAAAATTTGAAAAGAAAGTAGAAGATACTTACGCAAATGAAACAAGGGAGAAGGCATCTCTGCGAATTGAATTAAAGCAAATAATAGAAGCCAATCGCTCTTTGACCGATGAAGCACAGCGATTAACCCAAGCCTTAAAGGGAGATAGCAAGATACAGGGCGACTGGGGTGAGATACAGTTGGAGATATTACTTGAAAAGAGCGGTCTCCAAAAGGGCATTCACTTTCTGGAACAGCCCAATTTTAAGACTGAGGATGGCTCAAACGTACGTCCGGATTACATAATCAACCTGCCCGAAGGTAAAAACTTCATCATTGATTGCAAGGTTTCTCTCACGGCTTATGAGCGATACTTCAATGCCGAAAACGAGACCGAACAGGCACAATATCTCAATGAACACCTTGCATCTCTTCGTAATCATATCAACGAATTGGGCGAAAAGAAATATCATAAACTCTATGGAATCAACGCACCTGACTATGTTTTCCTCTTTGTTCCCGTTGAACCGGCACTCACATTAGCCTTTATGAACGACACGGAACTTTATGATAAGGCTCTTAGAAAGGGCATTATCCTTGTCTCTTTCTCCACTTTGCTGGCGACAATGCGTACGGTAGCGTTCATATGGAGGGCAGATGACCAAAAGAAACACGTGCTTGAGATAGCAAAAGAAAGCGGAATGTTATACGATAAGTTTGTTTCGTTCTTGGAGAATATGGAGAATGTCGGCAGAGAAATGGACAAATCCAAAAACATTTACGTTGAAGCCATGAAGCAATTGTACCATTCGGACGTGAAGGGCGGCACAATCATAGGCAGGATTGAACGACTCAGGACGCTGGGTGCGGCATCCACAAAGCAGATTGCACAGAAATACCTCGACCGATTGGACGAAACAGAACTTACGGAATAGTCAATTATGCGTTACTTTATCCACATATCTTACAACGGGACAGGCTATTACGGCTGGCAGATACAGGCAAACAAGCCGACCATAGAGGCTGAATTGGAACGGTCTATGAGCCTTTTGCTGTCGGAGAATGTGGATTTGACGGGCTGCGGACGCACAGATACGGGCGTTAATGCAAGGAATTTCTACGCACATTTTGACCATTCGCCGATGACAAATGACCAAATTACAGACCTGATACGCCGTTTGAACCGCTTCATTTCCCGTAATATCAAGGTTTTAAACATCTATTCTATGGCGAAGAATGACGCAAACGCTCGCTTTGATGCTTTGAAACGTACCTACAAATACTTCGTTTCCACTGATAAACAGCCATTTCTCAATGACTTTTGCCTCTTTTTTCCGCATCGGATTGACTTAAAGGCAATGAACAATGCCGCCGAATACTTACTTCATTATGAAGACTTTACGTCGTTCAGTAAGGCAAAAACACAGGTCAAAACCAACATCTGTCACATTGAAAAGGCTCAATGGACACGTGAAAATGACCTCTATGTCTTTGAAATTAAGGCTAATCGCTTCCTGAGAAATATGGTAAGGGCAATCGTAGGAACGCTTTTGGAGGTGGGCAGAGGCAAGATTTCCGCCGAAGATTTCCGCAAAATAATTGAAGAGAAAGACCGAAAAGCCGCCGCCACATCGGTCATTGGCAGCGCCCTTTTCCTTGAAACTGTGGAGTATAACCCCGCAATCTTCAACACCAATTAGCCACATTTTCTTTTTTTTGTGGCGGTTATTTTTTATTCATTGGGCTGATTTCCGAAAGGATTTCAGCCTTTTTTTGACTGCGTTTGAGCCAAACTCCGAACAAGTTTGCCTCAAACGGTAAAATAAAATCGGAGGAAAATAAAATAAAATCGGAGGAAAAAAAATTTTAATCGGAGAAAATTAAAATAAAATCGGAGGAAATTTCAACAAAATCGGAAAATATCTTACGGATTCAAAGAAATACATTCAAAGAAAAGGGTTAATACATTCGGTATTTGCTTGAAATACAGTCTGTATTAGCCCTTTTCGCTGTTTCGGTTCGTATTTAACGTACCTGCAATTTGCTTATAAGTTCCTCAATGGAAAAGGCTTCGGGGTTGTGCGTTATGTGCGATTGCGAGTAGAATTTCAGCCGTTCAGCCATCGTGGCATCGTAAATCCGCTCGAAATCTTCCGGCGTTTTCGCCCCCAGAAACAACGGACGGCGATTGGAGAAAGTTTGAACCCGTTGCAGAATTACCTCTTTTGGCGTAGAGAGATAAACCATAACTCCCGCAGACAAAGCACGTTGCAGGTTGTCAAAAAAGCATATAGTCCCGCCGCCAAGTGCAATAACGCAATCCGTATTCGGCGTCATCCGTTCCAACAAATCAATCAAAATCTCCCGCTCTAACAGGCGAAAGTACTGCTCGTTATGGTGAAGGAAGATGTCGTTTATGGTCATTTGTTGCTGAGTTTCAATCAAATGGTCAATGTCAAAAAACGGAACGCTCATTCTCTTTGCCAATAACTGACCGTAAGTTGTCTTACCTGAGGTCATGAAACCTGTTAAAATAACTCTCATATTTTCAACGTGTAAAGGGTACGGTATTAAGGTTTGCAAACTCCGTTTTCTCATACTTAAACAGCGAAGCCGCCGCAACCATCGCCGCATTATCGGTAGAATACTGCAGGTTTGGAAGAAACGTGCGGAGGTTTTGCTCTTTTCCCAGCCGCAGAATCTCACTTTTGAGCAGGGAATTGGCTGAAACTCCGCCCGCTATAGCAATATCCGTGAGGTTAGGATGGTCTTTCCGAACCTGCGTTACAGCCTTAGAAAACTTGTGTATCAGGCTATCAACAACCGCTTTTTGAACACTTGCGGCGATGTTTGCCCTGTTTTCCTCTATGAATTGAGGGTTTTTCTTTAACTCATCACGCATTTTGTAAAGGATACTTGTCTTTAATCCGGAGAAACTATAATCAAATCCCCCCACGTGAGAAGTGGAAAATCGGAAGGAATTTGGGTCGCCTTCCTTCGCCAAACGCTCTATTTGCGGTCCGCCGGGATAAGGAAGAGACAGGAGTTTGGCTGTTTTGTCCAACGTTTCTCCCGCAGCGTCGTCCAAGGTTGAGCCAATCACAGTGAAGTTTGAGGCATTCTCCACCAGTATTATTTGAGTATTCCCTCCCGAAACCAGCAAACAAAGGAAGGGAAAACGAGGAACTGCCGCATCGTTTGTATCTTTTATGAAGTGAGCAAGGACGTGTGCCTCAAGGTGATTGACCGAAATAAGCGGCAGGTTTAGCGACAATGCAAATGCTTTTGCAAAACTAACTCCCACTAACAACGAGCCAAGTAAGCCCGGACCACAGGTGAAAGCCACCGCCGATAAGTGGCTTTTGTCAATGCCGGATTTGCGTAACGCATCGTCTATTACGGGGATTATGTTGGACTGATGCGCCCTTGAAGCGAGTTCGGGAACCACACCTCCGTAGGCGGAATGGACATTTTGACTTGCCACAGAGTTTGAAAGGATATGGAAGTCCGACCTGATTACCGCCGCCGAAGTATCATCACAGGACGACTCAATAGCCAATATGTAATAAGGATTTGTGTTCATTGTCAGATGAGTTCCAAGTAATTAAAGGTTATTCTTCTTTCTAATAAATCCACGTTTGACACCTTCACGCTCACCTTTGTTCCAATCTTGTACTCCGTTCCATAGGAAGAGCGTCCGCGTACTGCGTAATTTTTCTCATCATACCAGTAAAAGTCATCGGTAAGATTCTCCATTGGCACGAGACCTTCACAGCGATTATCGTCAAGGATTACAAATACCCCAAACTTCGCTACGCCCGAAACCACTCCCGTATAACGCATCCCCTCTTTCCCTAATAGGAATTCAGCCTGCTTGAATTTTATACTCTCCCGCTCAGCTCTTTCGGCTTCTTTCTCTTTTTGCGAACAATGTTCCAATAGTTTCTCCAAAGGCTGCTTATCAACCGACGCAACTCCCTGTGCATATTGTTTAAGTAGCCGATGAGTTATCAAATCCGGATAACGGCGAATGGGAGAAGTAAAATGTGTATAAAACTTAAATCCTAATCCGTAATGCCCTATATTATCGGTGGAATATACTGCTTTACTCATCGCTTTCAATGCTATGGAGGAGAAAAGCAGTGAATTGGGAGTATCCTTTGTTGCTTTGAACAGTGCATTAAGACTTTTTGCGAGGGCAAGACGTGATTTATTGTCAATTTTGTATCCCTCTTTCTTTAAATAATGTTGAAACAATCCCATCTTTTCTTCATCTGGTTTGTCGTGAATACGATAAACAAAGGTCTTTTTATCTTTTCGTTCTTTCGGGCATGCAATATGTTTTGCCACCGTTCTATTTGCCAAAAGCATAAATTCCTCTACTAAAAAATTTGCTTCCTTTAATATATACGGCATAACCGCTATTGGTTTCTTATGTTTATCTAATACGAACTTTACTTCCTCTGCTGCAAAATCAATAGCACCTTTCTGAAACCGTTCTTCCCGTAGTTTTGCGGCAATATCCCAGAGAATCAGTAGTTCTTTGTCATATTCTCCCTTATGTTCCTCCAAGATATGCTGTACTTCATTATAAGTAAAACGTCTATCGGAATTTATTATCGTTTCGGTAATTTCGTACGACAGGACTTCCGCATTATTGTTCATTTGAAATATAACCGAATAACAAAATTTATCTTCCTTCGGATTAAGAGAACAGATGTCGTTTGACAGTTCTTCCGGCAGCATCGGTACTACCCTATCAACTAAATATACTGATGTTGCTCTTTCCAACGCTTCCTTATCTAACGCCGAACCTTCCCTTACAAAATGTGAAACGTCCGCAATATGTACACCTATTTCATAGGTATTTTCGTCAATGTTTCTAAAACTTAACGCATCGTCAAAATCTTTTGCATTATCGGGGTCTATGGTGAAAGTGAGTACTTTTCTAAAATCCTTACGTGTAGTTTTTGTTTGTCGGTCTTTTTTATTTGCCATAACATTATGCTTTTTTTAGGATGCAAAGGTACAAAAATAAATCAATAAGGCTAAATTACTTTTCTTATTGTGAGCAAAGTTCGTACAACGGGGTATAAAACTTTCTCGAGATATGGAAAATTTATGGAAACAAGTTGCAACCCAAAACCATATTGTGGAATTTTTTGTACCTTTGCGGGCGGTTAGAAAATGATAATTTGATAAAAAAACAGATAAAGTTATGTTCAAAAAAGAAGTTTATACGCAACGCCGACATCAGTTGTTGCAGGACGTTGCAGATGGGTTAATCCTAATTGTTGGGAATACGGATGCCGCATTTAATTATCCGAATAATGTTTATGGTTTTCGGCAGGATAGTACATTCAGGTATTTCTTCGCACATGATATTCAGGATTTGGTTGGAGTGATTGATTGCGAAAACGGAGAAGAGTATCTTTTCGGTGAAGACGTGTCAATGGAAGATATTATTTGGACGGGTCCTGTGCTGTCTATGAAAGATCGTGCGGCAGAAGTTGGAGTTAAAAATAGTGGGTCGCTAAAAGATTTGGCAGCAATGCTCAATAAAGCGATTGATGCGAGACGTAAAATTCATTATGTAACGCCTTACCGTGCAAGAACGATAAATTATATATCGGAACTGGTACATATAAAGAAAGATTGGGTTATGGCATATTCTTCTGTGGAACTGATGAAGGCAATCATTAAGCAGCGTTCGGTTAAGTCGGCTGAAGAAGTTTTTGAAATAGAAAAAGCCCTTGCAACAGCGTACAATATGCACACAACTATGATGAAAATGGCTGCAAAGGAAGGAGTGTATGAGTATGAGATTGCAGGCACAATGGAAGGATTGGCTCTTGCAGGGGGAGGACCGGTGTCCTTTCCTATTATACTGACAACTCATGGGGAAATTCTGCACGGACATGATCATAGTCTGCAATTACGAAAAGGACGTATGGTAGTTTCCGATGCAGGTTGTGAAACCTCTTTGGGATATTGTAGCGACATAACTCGTTCTGTTCCTGTTGGAGGACGTTTTGATACAAGACAGAAAGCAGTGTATCAAGCGGTACTTGATGCTCAACTGCTTGTACCGACACTGATAAAACCCAAAGTGCCTTATATTGATATTCATATTGCTGCGGTTAAATGTCTGGGAGAAGGGTTGAAGGCTATGGGGTTAATGAAAGGAGATATTTCCGAAGCGGTGAAAGAAGGAGCAATGGGTCTGTTTATGCCTCACGGACTTGGTCACATGATGGGTTTGGATGTGCATGATATGGAGAATTATGGGGAAAATTATGTTGGATATGATAAATCCTATACCCGTTCGTCTCAATTCGGACTTGCATCTCTGAGAATGGGGAGAGAACTTGAAGAAGGTTTTGTGATAACTGATGAACCCGGCTGTTATTTTATTCCTGCCTTAATTGATCAGTGGCGTAGTGAAAAGAAATGCGAAGCCTTTATAAATTATGAAGAGGTTGAACGGTTTAAAGACTTTGGCGGCATTAGAATAGAAGATGATGTTTTAGTTACAGCCAATGGTTGTAGAGTTCTTGGCAAGCCAATTCCAAAGACTGTTGAAGAGATTGAAAATGCAATGCAATAATTTTTTATGGAACAGGACATTTCTTATACCGAAGCCCTTAAGGCATTAAAAGAGTTAGTTTCCAACATAGAAAGTGATGATGTTTCGCTTGATGAATTGGAAATAAATCTTAAATGTGCTACTACACTGCTTGAAACATGCAAGTTACGACTTAAAACAGTAGAAGACAATACGGCAAAAATTATTGCGGAACTTCAAAATACGGAATAAAATAATCTGCTCATAAAAATACTTTTCAGCAATTCTGTTGTTTGTTAAGCCTCCGAAAACAAAAAGCCCGACAGATTAAACTTCTATCGGGCTTATTTTAACAGCCTATAAAAAAACTGTAATGTTAAACATCTCTTTATCTAACTGGTACAAGCAAATTCTCATTAACCAAGAATTCTCTCTCGCTCATATTGCAAGATTGACACAATGGAACAATATACCAACTATTGTCATCACTACCAACCTTTTTGACATGAGCACCCACTAAATTATCGGATTGTGAACAATCAGAAGCAGAACATTGATTTGCCTTCTGATTTTTTTCCTTTTCCCAATAATCTAACCATGATGAATAATCATTAGGAACTCTATTATCAGAAGTTCCTATTAAGTTTTTAACACATATCATATTGTTAAAGTTTTAAATTGATATCTACTCTTTAATGGATTTTCGATTTCCTCCAATAATTTTATAATTTTTTCTAAATCAATATTCATAGTATTCCCATTGTTCAAATAATTCATTATACTTATAGTATCCTTTCATATTACCCCCAGAGTCATAAACTTCGTAACGATTAAATAAAGAATTCCATTTTTTAGTTAGTTTTTGATTTCCATAGCTATCGTACGTTTCTGTGCGATTAAAAAGAGAATTGTACTTTTCTGTTTTTTATTATTTATTAAATTACTAATTTACTAATGCCATTTTAATTGCCGACCACGCACTGTATTCGTGCTTAAAGTTGTAATAACGAACGGCGTACCAAACTTTTTGACCAAAATGTTCAGCCGAAAATTCCACCATAAACGGACTTTTTGACTCCTCACCAAGAAAAGTCATCTCGTCATAAGTAGGCGGTTCATCGCCACCAATCTTTTGCCA
>JAISTG010000088.1 GCA_031272705.1 Bacteroidales bacterium
ATGAAAGCAGCATTTATAACATACAATCAGGCACACATTGAGAATGTGGAGCGAGTTTTGAATCAGTTGGCAATACGGGGTTTTACTCGCTGGACAGATGTTCAGGGAAGAGGCAGTAAGGATGGCGAGCCGCATTTGGGTTCTCACGCATGGCCGGCCAAGAATATGGCAACGCTTTGCATAATTGAGGACAGCACGGCATCATTACTCAAAAAAATGTTACGCGGAGTTGATTCTGCGGCACCGGCACAGGGTTTGCGGGTCTTCTTCTGGGACATTGTAGATGTGTAACAGTCCTTCGGAAAACTGAAACTTGATTATAGCAAATTAGAATCAAATTATAGCGTTCTATAATTTGATTCTAATTTGCTGTAATTTGATTACGGCGTTCTATAATTTGATTCTAAAAAATTATAATCAGGTTGGGCTGCAAAGAATGCAAATTGTATAAAAATTTAAGGCTGTCCCCTTAACTTTTTAGAACTTAAAGCCCAAGTGCAATCCGTAGAACAGGTTATTGGCACTAACAGTTCCCGTATTAACTTCCAATGTGATAAAACTTATTCCTGTATTGGCTAATTTTGCATAAGGTAATACCCCATACATAACCCTCATTCCGAAGAAGAATTTCCCGAAATCAAAGCCTAATCCACCGCCAACACCTAATTCAAATACGTTAGTAGGAACAGTAGCGGACATATTATCACCCAGTTGTACCCCCATAATACTTGCCGTTTTACCTTTGGCATCACCCAAATTAACTCTTGGTTCTATACCTGCTTCAAGGTAAAAGAACTTCGCAGGATAGAACTTCGCCATGATTGGTACAGCAATAGCATGTTGAGTATATGACAGCATACCACTTCCATTACTGTTATCACTTCCGCCGGAAAACTTATGAAAAGAATAGTTTAATTGTGCAGATAAAGCAACCTTGTCTGCCAAACGGAACTGTCCATAACCTCCTACGGTAAAGCCAAGCATTCCCATCGTATAACCTGCACTTGCAGCATTGATAGGTCCTCCTGCCTGATAACCTGCCGTAAAGCCAAGTTGCATTGGTTTTTCCGTTTTACCACGTCCTCTGCTTGAACGTTTCTTTCCTCTTCTTTTTTGTGCATCTGCGTCAAACGATGCCAACAATGTACCTGCTATAAGTACAAAACATACAATCTTTTTTAAATTCATTACTTTTAACGTTTTATTAAACATAAACTTATTTTTTATTTTCCAAGCGTGGAATTAACACCTTATCCACTGTAGCAGGTATTTGCCAAAACCTATTGAAAGCCGAGAATACAATTAACACCAACGCGCTCATGCATTGCTTTAACCAACCGCTTTCAAAACAGGTTACATTCTGGCAAATTTTACTATCAAGTTAGATAATAAGGCGTTACAAAAACACACTTATTAAGTGTTGCAAAGGTACAACAAATTTCCAAACCCACAAGTTTTTGAATAAAAAAAATGAAATCAGACTTAATGAAAGTGAATAATAGATTGAATTTAGGCTAAAAAGCAAAGATGAAATTTGAAATACCATTTCTGTGCGGGCAAACGTCAAGGCAAATGTCGCAACCGTGAATATAGCCTTTCAAGTCAATGTTTGGAGGTATTGTTATTCCCTTCCATTGCGTTAGATACGAAATACAGCGACGTGCATCAAGCATAGGTGCATATTCAAGTGCGGAATTGGGGCAGGCTTTGACGCAAAGGTCGCAATGAAGGCAAAAATCCGCAACATCATTATTGATTTCAACCTTTTGCATATTAGGATAATCACTCTCCATATTGCATATAATCTCGCCAAGTAATACCTTGCTGCCATGAGTGCGACTAATGAACAGGCTGTTTTTACCTATTGTTCCGAGATTTGCCCGTTTTGCCCAAATTTTCTCAAAAACAGGTGCCGTATCTACACAAACCTTCGCCTTAAAATCAGGCTTTATTTCTTTGATACTTTGTACTATGGCATTAAGTTTTGATTTGATTGTCCTGTGATAGTCATCCATCATAGCGAAAGAAGCAGTGAAGGGTGGTAATGATGCTTTTATTGCTGTGTGATAAGGAAATACAAATGAGAAAATAGTTTTTGCCGATGGAAAAAGAAGGACAGGGGACAGTCGGTTTTCAATATTGCGTTCCAAAAATTGCATTCCTGCGTTGAAATTCTGATTTAGATAAGTTGAAAAAAAGCCTGATGGCAATGATTCCGCTTTTGATGCTCCGCAATCGGCAAATCCTTGCCGTGCAGCAAGTTTCCGTACTAACGAAAGAGGAAGATAAATTGACATATTAGAATTTTGACTTGCCTATAACATAATCCATGACAAGTCGTTGCTGGATTAAAGGCTTTAATTTCTCAATAAATGCTACTACATCTATTTTGTGCTTTTTCCCTTTCATTGTAAGGGAAATTTCGTTTGTGCGGTCAATGATTTTGAAGTTCAATGTGGCATTGCCTTTTGAGGTTTTGGCAATATCTATTAGCATATCATACAACTGATTATTCATATTGTCAATATCCAAAAACAGAGTCAGTGAAATAGCATAGGTATTCAGTACATCGGCAAGAATATCCATTTTGTTTATCTTAAATTCCAATACGTTCTCTTGCAATTTGTCCGCACTCCATTTAGGTTGTACCCTGCCCTTGATAAGTACCGACAAGCCATTGCGAAAGAACCCCTTAAAGTTAATATAATCCCTGCCAAAGAGAGTTATATCCGTTGTACCGGTCTGGTCTTCCAAACGGAAAGAACCAAAAGGAATGTTGTTTTTGCTTGTTCTCTCGGAAACAGATTGAATAACGCCGGCTATTATAAGTTCTTTATTTTGTAATGATTCAAGGTTTTGCAAATCTTCTATTTTATTCGTGGCAAATGTTCTAATAGTGTCTCTATATCTGTCAAGAGGATGCCCCGACACATAGAACCCTATGATTTCCTTTTCGTAGGAAAGTTTGGTCAAATCGTTTAATGGTTCGCATATTGGAGGAGTTGGCGGTTGCAGAATTTGAACTTCACCTTCTCCAAAGAGTGATGCCTGTGACGAATTTTCTTCTTCTTTGAATTTTGCACCGTAACGTATAAGTTTTTCCAGAAATGACTGTTCGTCCTTGCCTTCCATAACTTCCAAGTATTGCGCCCTATGAATGTCAGAAAAGCAATCAAAAGCCCCACTTTTAACTAATGATTCAAGACAACGCTTATTCACAACCTGCCTGTCAATTCTTTGAATGAAGTCATAACAGGATTGATATTCGCCTCCTTCTGTTCTCGTCTTTATTATTTCCTCTGCTGCCTTTTCTCCTACTCCTTTAATAGCTGCAAGTCCAAAAAGAATATCCCCTTTCTTATTAACCATAAAGTTTAAGTCCGATTCATTAACCGAAGGACCAAGAACATTTATCTTTTGTCTTTGACATTCATCTATATAAAAAGAAATAGCCTTAATGTCTTTGAGATTATGAGTAAGAACAGACGACATATATTCTCCGGGATAATGAGCCTTTAAGTATCCTGTTTGAAAAGCAACAAAGGAATAGCAGGTGGAATGGGATTTATTAAAAGCATACTTTGCAAATTCTACCCAATCATCCCATATCTTTAATACTTTCTTCTCCTCATATCCATTACCAATACAACCCTTTACAAATTTGTCTTTCAAGTCATTCATAACATTTATCTGCTTCTTACCCATAGCCTTTCGCAATTTGTCTGCCTGCCCTGGAGTGAAGCCAGCCAAAACTTGAGAGAGTTGCATAACCTGTTCTTGATAGATAGTAATGCCATACGTTTCAGCAAGGTACTGCTCCATTACATCAAAATCATATTCTATCTTTTCTAATCCGTGCTTTCTTCTTATAAATGAAGGAATGTACTGCATTGGACCCGGTCTGTAAAGAGCATTCATTGCTATTAAATCTTCAAAGCAATCCGGTTTTAAGTTTTGCAAATGAGTTCTCATTCCATCGGATTCAAACTGAAAGGTACCTATGGTATCTCCTTGTTGATACAATTCTAATGTTTCCTTGTCTGCAAGAGATATGTTATCTATATCTATCTTGGACCCGTGTGATTTTTTTATGTTTTCGCAAGTATCTTTAATTATAGACAGGTTTTTTAAGCCCAAAAAGTCCATCTTAATCATACCAACGCTTTCTAAAAGAACTCCTTCAAACTGCGATACCATCATATTATCCATTGCATTCTCTTCCTTTTCGGTAGGCTTGGCAACAGGTATATATTTAGAGATTTCATCAGGTCCTATCACAACTCCACAGGGATGAACACCTGTATTTCTAATGGAGCCTTCTAATTTAAGGGCTAATTTAAGAGTTTTTTTTACAAGGACATCTCCATTTTCCAATTCGTACCTTAATTCTTCTGCTTTGTAAGCATCTTCAAGGCTTGTCCCCTTTTCCGGCACTAATTTAGCCAAATAGTTAGACTTGTCAAGAGGGAGTTCCAATACGCGAGCAACATCTTTTATTGCCATTCTGGCTGCCATAGTGCCAAAGTTAACAATCTGTACTACGTGGTCTCTTCCGTATTTCTCCCTTACATAATTTAATGATCTTTCTCTGCCTTTATCATCAAAATCAACATCTATATCCGGCAATGAAATTCTGTCAGGATTAAGAAAACGCTCAAACAATAAGCCGTACCTCAACGGTTCTATAGTAGTAATGCCTAGACAATATGCCACAACTGAACCTGCTGCTGAGCCTCTACCCGGTCCTACTATTACATCAAGATTATCTTTTGAGTAATTGATAAAATCTTGCACAATTAGGAAATAACCGGGAAACCCCATCCATTCAATAGTTGCTAACTCGCTGCTAATTCTTTGTTCTACATTTTCAGGTAAAGATTCTCCGTATCTTTTTTTTGCTCCTTTATAAGTAAGGTATCTCAAATATGCACTTTCAAACTTGGTTCTTACAATTTTATTATATCCGCCTTTTTCTTCAATCTGTCGTTCTATTAGTTCGTTTTGTTCCTTTGAGTCCCTTTCTTCTTCTGCTATTTCGCCTTTTTGCAATAATTCATTATAAATATCTTCTGTTATCTTTTCTTTCGGATATTTCGCATAATAATCATCAATGCTTCCAAACTCCGATGGTATGTCAAAAACGGGCAAAACAGGACTACGTGTCAATTTATATTTCTCTATTTTATCAACTATTTCCTGCGTATTGAAGATTGCTTCTGGGCAATCACTAAACAACTTCAACATCTCCTCCTCTGACTTCATGTACTCTTCACCTGTGTACATCAGTTTGTTCTCATCGCTGATTTTTCTCCCCGTATTAAGACATACAAGAACGGTATGAGCCTCAAAATCTTCCTTCTCTACAAAATGAACATCATTTGTAGCAATTAGTTTGATATTAAGTTTTTTGCTAAACTCAATTAAATGTTTGCGAACAATATCCTCGTCATTCAAGCCGTGATTTTGTACTTCTAAATAAAAATCATCACCAAACACATCTTTATATCGGTTGATTGCATTCTCCGCCTCCACAAAATCATTTTTGAGAATGAGTTGCGGAATAAGCCCTCCCACACAAGCCGTAGAGCAAATCAATCCTTCACTGTGTTGAAACAGCAATTCCTCGTCAATTCTTGGTTTGCTGTAATAGGCTTCCCGCTGAAAGGACAGAGAACTTAATTTCATCAAATTGTTATATCCGATTTTATTTTTTGCCAATAAAATAAGGTGATCCCCACCCTGTTGCAGTTTATCCTTATTGAAACGGCTACCTCTCGCAACATACATTTCGCAACCGAGAATTGGTTTAATATCATTCTCCATTGCAATGTTGCAGAACTCCAATACGCCATACAAGTTCCCGTGATCAGTTATGGCTATTGAATTCATACCGAAAGCCTTCGTCTTTGCAATCAGGCTTTCTACCGATGCGGCACCATCAAGAATTGAATACTGCGTATGAACGTGAAGATGTGTAAAGTTTGACATAAGGAACGGAGGGATTATTGATTTTCTTGCAGTTCTTTGTTACGGCTACGATGGAACCAAACAATAAGTCCAACAACTATCAGTGCCATTGGCGGCATTATCATCAGACTGTTGTTGGCATATCCGTTAGCATAAAGGGACTCGGGTATTACTTTGTAACCCCAGAGGCTTCCACTGCCAAACAATTCTCTTATAAATGAAACCACAAGCAATATCATACCGTAACCCAATCCGTTTCCAATGCCGTCAAGCAGTGAAGGGAAAGGCTTATTGCTCAATGCAAAGGCTTCAATACGTCCCATCACTATGCAGTTAGTAACTATTAACGACACAAAAACCGACAACTGTTTGCTTATTTCATAAACAAACGCCTTTAATATCTGATCCACAAGTATTACAAGCAAAGATACAATCACCAACTGCACTATAATACGGATACGTGGCGGTATTGTATTCCGCAGTAACGAACAAATAACATTTGACATTGCAACAACAACCGTTACGGATATTGCCATAACGACAGCAGGTTGCATTTTCGCCGTAACGGCAAGTGCAGAGCAGATGCCCAAAACCTGTACGGTGATAGGGTTTTCACGATTGAACGGATTCTTTATCAGTTTCAGATTCTTGACTGAAAACAATGGTTCTCTGTTTTGTTCTTTCATTTTAATGTTTTGCTTTTAAGTTATTGAAATAAGGCACATAAAATTCAAGGCAATCGTGTAACATCGCCGACACACCGCGAGACGTGATAGTACCTCCGCTTATGGCATCTACGGCATGAGGATTGTCTTTTCCCATCCGTTTATCTACTTTGACGGAAGTAAATTTGCTGCCGTCAAAAATGCGTTTCCCGTTAAACTCTTGCTGAAACGGTTTGGTAGTTATTTCTGCCCCGAGTCCGGGAGTTTCACTCTTGTGGTCAAAATTCACACCTGTTATCGTAGTAAGGTCTTCCGCCAAAGCCACATTTCCCCATATTGCACCCCATAAGCCTTTTCCCTGCACGGGAACTACATAAATTTTTTCCCCGTCTTTATTACATACATACACGGGCTTGGAATCTTCGCCTGCGGTTACGATTTCACCTTTGGCATTCACGTAAAGTTCTTCCGTAAAGTACTTTGCATAAAGCGTTTCGGCATTTTTCGGTGTTGAATCAATCCCTACGCACGACAGAAGTTGCTGTTTGGTTTCTATTCTCACATTTGCGTCCTGATATGGTTTCAGTCCAACGGCAGCAATCGCCAAAATAGCCGCAGCAACCACTACAAGAACGGTAGAATATACGAATATATATTTGTTACTGAACATAATACATTTATTTTATGGTTAAATAAGAGACAGCAAAGTTACTAAATTATTTTATTTTGAACATTCATTGTACTATACTTTTAATCTGTTTTCCAAAAATTTCTTTCCGCCTGCCTTAACCTTTATCTCGGCGTAGCCACATCAAAGTACAATTCTCCATAACCAAATAACATTCCCCTAAAACCAAGTTTCATTCATCCAAAATCAAATAATAATCATCTATAATTTGATTTGGTTGATACTATCTTGCCAACATAATGCAAGTATCTTGCCAACATAATTAAACTATCTTGGCAACATACTTCAACTATCTTGGCAAGATACTTGCATTATGTTGGCAAGATAATATCAATACTATTTGATTACGGATGAATGAAACTTGATTCTGTGGGATTATTTCTTGATTTCAGTTTATTGTTCTTTTATTACGGAGAAATGAAATCAAAGAACGCTATTATCTTTTATGATTTTGGCAATTATATTTGAGGTTGAATATCCGTCCAAAAAGGCTATTGTCCTAACCTTGCCGCCTTTTGCCTTAACGATGTCATAACCAACTATTTCTTCTTCCTGATAATCCGCACCCTTAACCAACACATCGGGCTGCACAATCTCAATCAGTTGATACGGAGTGTCTTCGCCAAACAGCACAACAGCATCAACAAATTCCAAAGCAGCCAAAAGCATCTGCCGAGACTTCTCATCCTGAATCGGACGGCTCTTTCCCTTAATGCGAGAAATGGAAAGGTCGCTGTTAATGCCTATTATAAGTTTGCTTCCCAGCGTTTTAGCCTTCGCTAAGTAATCAATGTGTCCGCAATGTAAAATATCAAAGCAACCATTCGTGAAAACGATGATTTCTTTGTTGGTTTTCCATTCCGCAAGTTGATGTTTCAGTGAATTATAATCTAAAATCTTGCTGTTAATTCTTTCTATTGGTGTCATTTTTTTTGATTTTGTGAAAAATAAACAAAGCCTGCCAGCCCGAAAACCACACTTGCCAACTGCGAAACGAGCCACGACAGCCATCCTGCCGCATATCCAATCGGTCTTATAACGCCATAAACCAACAGAGTTTGAGCAAAGATGGCAGGATATAAGCCTATACCGCCCGGAGTTATCATTGGACCGATTGCAGACAGGGCAGTAACCACCACCGAAACATCAAAACCAAGCACCGATGAGGCTTCGAAGCACCTGAAAATAGCATACGTGCCTGCAATCCAAAGTAACCAGATGGTAAGAGAATAAAAGACAAACAGCAAAGGCTTTTCCAAATGAAGGATACTGAGGATGCCTTGCCGAAAACCTGCAAAGAGGTTCCTGAGTCTTATATATAATTTATTGTTACCGAATTTCCTGCGTACAAAAAGAACCAATACGATAACAATAACGCAAATCCCGACGCCAACTGTTGCCAACAATTTTATTTTGTCAAAGATAGACCTGTCTATACTAGATTTCAAATAGTTATTCACAACATTAAATTCCATCAAAACAGCAATTAGAAATATGAATACAAACAATATCAAGTCAATAGCCCGTTCCGTGATGACCGAACCAAGAGATTTTTCAACAGGAACTCCATCTGATTTTCTCAACATTGCACATCGCATCACTTCTCCCAAACGCGGCACTGCCAGATTAGTCAAATATCCGCTCATTATCGCAAGAAAAGCCTTGTGAATGCTCACTTTGCCGTATCCCATCGGCTTTAGCATCTGCCGCCATCTCAAAGCACGAACGTAACAACTTAATACTGAAATCACAAATGCCACCACAGCCCAGAAATAATTGGCTTTGCGGACACTAAAAAACATTTCGTCAATTTCCTTATCAGACAACTGTGCCACGAAAACCCATATAAAAGCCACGCCCACAGCAAAAAACAATGCTATTTTTAAGCCCTGTATTATTTTTGTCTTCACTTAATTCAGTCTGTTATTCTTTGGAAACAGCACAATGGGCTTAAACGAACGGGCTTCCTCCCTTTCCATTGTTGCAAAGGTCATAATAATCACTTTATCTCCCACTTGAGCCAGCCGAGCCGCCGCTCCGTTAAGACAAATTACGCCCGAACCGCGTTCTCCCTTGATTGCATAAGTGTCAAATCGCTCTCCGTTATTGAGATTAACAACATATACTCGCTCATTCTCCAATATATCGGCAGCGTCCATTAAATCCAAATCAATGGTTATGCTTCCTATGTAATTGAGGTCTGCTTCTGTTACGCTAACTCGGTGTATTTTAGACTTTAATACTTCTATCTGCATTACAATTATCGCTTTTTAGAGGGGACAAAGGTAATAAAAAATATAACAAAACCTCTTTTTGCATTTACATAACTTGATATTATGTTTCCGGAATTTGATTCCGGCACGCTGTAATTTGATTATAAAATTCTATAATTTGATTATAGCACGCCGGAATTTGATTATAGAATTCTATAATTTGATTTCAGGAACACAAAAGGAAAAGATATAAAAACAAAAGTTTATTGTTGCTTTCTAACAGTAAGACGGAAAGTTTTATTGATTTTTCCCCTGAAAATATAAAGAAGAAAGTAATAAACAGAATAAAACACTATGGCAATCAAAGCAATAAGCCCTTCATTTAATAGGGGAAATGTGCTTTTCAAAAGGAAAACCGCACAGACCAATATCAGGGTAGGCACTACGAATGACAACACTACCGCCCGCATTCCAAGACTTTCACGGATTTGAACAATGACTTCATCGCCTGTATGAAAGTCGGCAGAGTTTGTAACGATGGAAAGTATCTGTTCTTTCTTATCCAAACTCGTGCAAAATTTACCTGCCTCACACGAAACACAGGCAGACTTCCTTTCAATTTTGACTTTGATTTTTCCTTCGCAAACGGCTACCACCTGTCCGTTCTTTTCAAAACATTCGTTCTTCATTTATATAATCTGTAAGGCGTTAGGGGTTATTTTGACTTTGTTTCCGTCAGGCGTTTCTATTATAAGAAATTTGTCCTGCTTTTCTATAATCTGCACTTTTTCGCCATTAAAAAGTTTTATGTTCTTTTGCTTGCCATATGTTTGCTCTGTGTTTTCGTCTTTTATGATTCCGTTTGCATCAAAAATAACAGCATAATCGGATTGGTTGATAAGGTAAGAGCGGGTTAAGCCCATGGAAAAAGAAAACAGTGTAAGAATTGACAGAAATACAAATAGATAAAACGTAAAAACTTTATACTGTTTAGCAAAATAGTACAAGTAAAATCCGCAACAAGCCAAAAGCAGTATGAATAAAGTGATGATTGCCCACGTTTTAGGAAAAAATTGTCCGCTTATGGTCTTTATCCACGTCCAAACAAAGAAATCGGGTAAGGCATAAGTCTCTCCCTTTAAGCGAGCGTTGGTTATTTTCAGGTTTTCGTTCAAATCCTTATCGCAGGGGTTGAGTTTTTTAGCCCTTTCGTAATAAAGAATTGCGTGAGGGAAGTCAGCAAGTTTGAAATACGTGTTTCCAATGTTGTAATTCAACTTCCAGTCAGCAGCAAACTTTGATTCAAGGGTAAGATAAACAGCAAGAGCCTGTTCGTAATCTTGATTATTGTATAATGTTTCGGCTTTCTTCATTAAATTTTCGTTGGTTTGGGCAACTGAAAATGCGGAAAACAGGATGCAGAATGCAAAAAACAGAAATTTGAATGCTTTTTTATTCATAATGTTTATTTATTTTAGTTTTGTTTTTAATTGGATTTCCAGTTCGCTTATTGCGGTTAATGCCTGTGAATAAAGGATTTCGTTTTGTTCAAAGGTCTTTTCGCTTGAAAATCTTAACATTTCACACCTTTCCAATAAAGCAATGAGGTCGTTTATCAATGTTTCCTCAATATCAAATGAAGTCAGTGTGGCAATGATTCGCTCCTTGCTTAAAGCAAAGCGTTCTATTGAAAATCTGTCTTCCAAATAATTCCAAACAGATTGGGATATTTCGGTAATAAATGCTTCGTTTTCATGTTTTTGAAGAAGCATCTGTGCTTTCCTTAAGCGTTTCAATGCTACTCTGTTAGCCTTCCGTAAGCGTACTGCTTTGATGTCTTTGTTTCTTTCTTTTCTTTGATATTCAAAAAGAATGAATGCCGATGACAGAATAAGTATCAATATGGTTAAAAGCCAGAACCATAGTCCGCTAAAAGGATTTATGACCGGATTTTGCAAGTTCCGTATCTGTTTAATAGGCAATAATTCCATGTTACGATACTTTTCCCGTTCGCTTCTTTGCTCCGACATATATTCACTTTCCTTTCCCTTGCCGATAGTAAGATTGTATTTGGATGAAGTAAGGGTTTTGAATTGTTTTGTTTCGGTATCGTAAAAGGATACAGCCAAAGAATCTATTACAAACTTACCCTCCTGACGTGGAATGACAATGTATTCAAATGTTCTTTTGCCCGATATTCCGTTTTCGCTCTTTTGTATTTCGTCTGTAATGGTTGGTTCATACACCTCAAAGTCCGAAGGTAATTTAATGGGAAGTTTGTCTATTAGAGTGATGTTTCCTGTGCCGGAAAGAGTATATTTGAGTGTTATTGCTTCATTTTCCTTGCATTCTGTGCGGTCTATTGATGATGAAAGGCTGAAGTTGCCCACTGCACCGATATAGTTGTTTGGGGTATTAGGAAGAGATTTTACGTTTATGCTGACTGAATTTGATACAAGTTTCTTTTGTATCGGCTGGTCTTGAATATCAAACATTGATGAAAAGAAAGGATCATTGAAAAAGGCATCAAAAAATGGATCTCCCGTATTTCTTCTGTTTCTTTTAGTCTGTACGTGAGCCGTTACTTCCAAAGACAACGGTTCTATAGTTAAGTTACCTTCCTGTTGTGGGAAAACCAACACTTTACGTATTGTTGCCACATTGTATTGTCTGCCGTCAAAGACTTCTTTTGTTATCTGCGGTTGCTGTTGAGCGTCAAGTTCTTCAAGCCAAAAACTTTTGCTCACCGGCGAACGTTCTATCTGATACTGCGAAACGCTGACCAAAGTATATAATTTATAAGTCAGCATAATCTGTTCTCCCGGTACAACATTTGTTTTATTTGGAATAGCCCGTACAAACAGCGTTTTGTTGTCAAGATTTACCTGTGTCGGTTGTTGGTTGCGTCCTTGCGGTGATTGCGAATTCTGCCTGCCTGACGATGAAGAGGCATTTTGTTCTACTCTTATACTTAAAGCATTGGATGTATAGGTTGTTCCCCCTGCTTTGATTTTTGCAGGAGCGATATTGATTGTACCTGTGGCTATCGGTTGCAACCAATAGGAAAAAGTTACCGAAGAACCGCCTGTCTGTCGTCCGTTGATAAAAGACATGGAAGTGCTTCGGCTTTGATTAGGTCCCGATAGAATTTGTACTCCTCTAAAAGTAGGGGCTTGGAAATCACTTACGTTTGTGGTATTTATGGTAAAACTAACTTCAAAGCGTTTATCCAAATCGACAACCTGCGGAGCAGTCGCAGTGAATTTTATATCCTGAGCGGCAATTCCCAAATTTACTCCACAAAATATCAATATAAAAATCAGTTTTCGCATTTTTTTCTTATTCTTTTTTGTTTGCTTTTTTTACAACGCAAAGATACGAATTTTATTATACCAAATAAAAAAAACATTTGGCGACATCTGTAAGCCGGGTTCTGTTCAGGTTTCCCTGCTTCCGTCATTAATCTACTGAATGCCTTACGACAAACCTCTAACGACCTACCCCTCAGAAACGGACGAGCAATCCTTAACTCTGATATATTTGGTCTTTCAACTCATAAGGTTTACCCAACCAGACTATCACTAATCTGCTTCGTAAGCTCTTACCTCACGTTTTCACCCTTACCCTCAAGAGAAGGCGGTTATTTTCTGTGGCACTTGCTGTCAATCATTTTACCGATTGCCTGCCCGTTAGGCAGTATGATGCTCTGTGTTGCCCGGACTTTCCTCTTCGATAAAACCGAAGCGACAGAACGATGTCGCCATGTTTATTCGCTTGCAAAAGTAATAAAAATCTTTTAATGCAAACAAAAAGCCCGTTCAAGTTAATGAACGGGCTTTTGTTTTAGTGCCTTTCGTTTTGCCTTTTGCTTCGGTCGCTCCGCTTCCCTTCGCTTTTTGGCAAAACTCCTCCTGTCTCTTGCTTGCTTGCTCGGCACAAAGGATTACTTTGAACTGCAAGCCAAACGGAAGCCTCTGTAGTAGTAGCGATTGACGGGCGAAGTGTAGTAACGACCAGCCACACGACAGCTAGACGCACCGTCGCCCCAACCGCCGCCACGACCAACGCGGTAGGAGCCACTATTAGCACCCTGAGGATTAGTCTGCGAATCACCGCTATAACTGTCATACCAATCGCTACACCATTCCCATACGTTTCCGGTCATATCATAAATCCCAAGTTCATTTGCCTGCTTTGTGCCAACGGTATGGGTTTCACTGCCGCTATTGCCATCATACCAAGCAACACTGCCTATGGAGTTGCTGCCGCTGTATGTATAGCCGTTGCTGCTATTGCCACCCCTTGCTGCAAACTCCCATTCCGCTTCGGTCGGCAAACGGTAGTTTTTGCCGGTCATTGCGTTCAGTCTCTTAATGAACTCCTGTACATCATCCCAACTTACTTGTTCAACAGGCAGATTATCTCCTTTGAAATAAGAAGGATTGTTGCCCATTACTGCTTTCCATTGTGCCTGAGTAACCTCGTACTTGCCAATGTAAAAATCACTCAAAGTTACGCTATGAACAGGTTTTTCATCGCTGTCTCCATCGTTTGAACCCATCATAAAAGTACCGCCTTTGACAAATACCATTTCTATTTCCTGTCCGTTTGCATTTAAGGTTGCAAACATTGCGGTTGCAATAACCGCTACCATTAAGATTTTTTTCATTTCGTCCGATTTATTTTTTTATTCTTTTTTAATTAATTAGCGCTGAGACAATTTCAGACCATGGTCCGCGTTCGCCTTTTGTGTTGTACCAGCAGGCGGCATAATATGCTCTTTGACCTACTTGATGCAGTTCGTAAGTAACTCTGTATGGGGAAGATGTGTCCAAAGCCAAAGGTTTCATCAGGTCGTAATCGGTCGGCATTTTTTCACCCACCAAAAATATAATTTCAACGCCCACAACACCTTTCGGCTTCCGCCTTTGAATCTTTTTTTTGCTGGAAAGATCTTTACTGCCATAATAAATCAAATGTTCCTTTGATTTTGAGAAATCTATCTCTAACACAGGACTTTCCGCAGGTAC
>JAISTG010000091.1 GCA_031272705.1 Bacteroidales bacterium
TTCCCAAATCAAACAATAGGGAAAAACTATAAAATTTTTGTTTTTGCAGACTCAAAAATAACCTGTCCTGCCTGTAACAAAAGTTTTATGAACTTTTTGAAAGAGTATGTTATAGATAAACCTAATTGTTTTATAATCAATTATTCGTCGGGAGCAATGTACGACATAAGTGATTTGTTGGAAGCAAAAAATTGTTATAATGACAGAAAAACAAAATTTTTTGTAGCCGAAGGTTACAAATTTGAGACATCAAAGGTTATTATTGTGAAAAATGACAAAATAGATACTGTAATGGCTGTTGAATTGGAGACCTTACAAGAAACTGTAAATTATTTGTATTCACATTAAAAAAGATATAAGGTTTGCTATTATTATGAAACAAATAGTATTTATAATTACATCCGTTCTTTCCATTTCCGTTTTTGCTCAAACGGATTATACTGAATACAAAGGGAAAATAATAAATAAAGAAACAAAAAAGCCTGTAAGTTATGCTCATTTACAACATAAAACATTAAAAATCATAACACAGGCAAATAATGAAGGTATTTTTGTATTCAAAATACCAAATAAGTTTGTTGATGACAGTCTTATTATTTCCTGTGTAAGTTATACAACAAAAATCATTGCAATAAAAGATGTTGCAAAACGAAAAGATATAGAATTGATACCCGTTTCCGTACAACTGCAATCTTTAACAGTTCATGCCTTACCGACTGGTGAATATATATTGGAACAGGTCAAAAAACACATCAAAGATAATTATTACATAGATACAACAATAAGCACTTTCTTTTTCAGACGATATGGTATCGTAGATAGCAATATGATTGTTTTTAATGAGGCTATTTTTGATATATTAAGATGTGGTGCAGGAAGAAAAACAGGTAGTTTTAGTTATGTGTTAAATAAAAAAAGTAATTTTAAAAAGCCATTACTATATAGATTACTTATTTACGATACTCTTGCCGTAGACACTTTATCTATTACATCCTTTCACAAAAATGATATTATTACATTTCAGGAAGATACCTTTTTTGATATTATAGAATTTCCAAAACTTGCTTACATATTCAAAAAGATAAAAGAATTTTCATTCAATGTATCTGTATTTAATGATGCAGACAGTAACAAATTTTATAAAATAATTGCTTGTCCAAAGAAAAATACCAATAAATATGAAAATATAGAAATAATAGTAAATACTCAAAATTATGTCTTAACTTATATTAAATACAAATTAAAGTCACAAACTATACAAAAAACTAATTCATTACAATGGGCAGAAACTCTAAATGAAATTTACAATATTGTAATTTACTCAAAAATAGGAAATAAATATATTATGTCAAAAGATGATTTTTACTATGATTATACTTGTTATGACAGCATTGCAAAACCTCATAATCTGAAATTTTCTCATGTATATTCCTTAATTGATTTAAGCAAAGATACAAATAGTATTCGTTCCTTTGCTGCTGATAGTACAGTCTTGAGTAGAGTCCCCCAAAAGTATGATGAAATTTTTACAGACAGTAACTATGACGAGAGTTTTTGGCAACAATACAATTTCGTACCATTGGATACTGAAATTAGAGAGAATTTAAATAAAGCAATTAAACAAAAAATGGGAACAAAAGCAAAGTTTTAAGAAACTTGAGCATTTTGTAGACAAATTTTTTATTTCCAATTGGAAAAGTTGAGTAGCAAAATTTTATGCTGTATGGAAATCAACCAATGCTTCCAATGGTGCTTGGATTATCTTATTTACTTTCAACCCATAGCGTTGTGCCACGTTGCAGAACAAATTACGAGCCAAGTAACCGATAGATCCGACTACGTTTATCGGGTATGTACTATATTGAGGGTAAAGAAGAATTTGATGTTTGAAAAACTTCTCAAACGCTTCTTCAATAATCCATCTCAGATAAGGATGAGATTGATTGTCCATAGCAAACTTTGCAAATGATGCAAGGTAGTAATTGGGGATTTCTCCTTTGTATAACCTGTCCAAAAAGTCAGATTCACTGCCCGGATATTGATTTGCAAACAGTTCATTTATGTCCTGTGGCATCAAATGACAGAGATAACTCCTCAATAATACCTTTCCAATGTTCGTTCCTGCCCCTTCGTCACACAGAACATAACCAAGAGCAGGAACGTTTGCCGTAATCCGTTCTCCATCATAAAGACAGGAGTTGGAGCCGGTACCTAATATGGCACAGATGCCTGCTTCCCGTCCGCAGGTAGCACGGGCTGCGCCCGTCAAATCGTGTTCTATCTCTATCGTAGCAGCAGGAAAGTAAAACGAAAACACATTTCTCATCTCTTCCTTTTTGGTTTGAGACGAGCAACCCGCTCCATAAAATATCAAATGGCTTACTTTACTCTGCTTATTTTCTATATGAGGGGTGATGATGGCTGTTTCAATCTCGGTTTTTATGTTTTCCGGCGAGATATTATAAGGATTCATCCCCTTGGAAGCAAAGTAAGTCCTTACCCCTTTATCATCTATGAGACACCAGTCTGTTTTGGTTGAACCGCTGTCGGCTATCAGTTTCACGTTTTGCAGATTATATATACTTTAAGTCTTTCAGGCACTCAGTTATGAGTTCAAAAGTATGTGCTATATCATTATCTAACCCCACAGAATAGCGGACAAGTCCTTCGCTCATACCCATTTTGTGCTGTATTTCGTCAGGTACTTCCGATGAAGTGGATTTTCCCGAACATGAAAAGAGAGTACGGAAATATCCAAGGCTGACTGCCAAAAATCCAATACCTTTCTTCTGCATCAGTTCCATAAAAGCGTTGGCTCTTTCGGCTGTTTTAAGGTCAATAGCAATCATTCCACCAAATCCAAAGCCTTCGTTCATCTGTTCAACCATTATTTTATGGTCTGTATGTTTCTCAAGACCGGGATAGTTAGCCTTTATACCGATTTCATTGAACTTTTGAGCAAGATACATTGCATTTCTGCTGTGCTGTTGCATTCTTATATGGAGAGTATAAAGGTTTTTCAGTATTGATGTTGCACGATAAGAGTCTAATACAGGACCTAAAAGCATTGCCGTTCCATTATTTACGTCTATCAAATCGTTGATAAACTGCCGGTCGGAACAAATAGCACCTGCGACACAATCATTTTTCCCGTTTATGAACTTTGTCATGGAATAAACAACAACGTGAGCGCCAAGACGATAAGGCGAGAATATCATTGGTGTAAAGGTGTTATCAACTATCAATTTGGCATTTGCAGTGTCGGCAATCTGTCTTAACTTCACTATGTCCGCAATACGCAACAACGGATTGGACATTGTTTCGGTGTAAATGATCTTTGTATTTGGGCGGCAAGCCGTTTTAACTTCCTCCATATTGCTTGTATCCACGAAAGACACCTCTATACCAAAGCGTTTGCAGTAGTTATTCAGGAAAGCGAAAGTTCCACCATACACAGTCATTGATGCAATGCAATGATCGCCCTTTTGGAGACATTGCAACAAGGCACATGTTATGGCGCTCATACCGCTTCCCGTTACCCAAGCCGCTTCCGTACCTTCCATAGCAGCCAAAGCTCGGCACAGAGACGTTGCAGAAGGATTACAATGTCTTGAATACAAATAATATCCCTGCGTTTCACCATGGAAAGTATCGGTCATTGTCTGTCCGTAATCAAATGTAAAGGTGGCAGAATCATTTATTGACGGGTTAATACCTCTTTCTGCCGATGTTTGCTGCACGGAATTTATCGCTGCAGCGGGATCAAATCTGTTCATTTTTTTATTTCTGTATATTTATATGTTATTTCAATTTAGCAATTCATCGCTCCGCATACGTTAATAACCTGTCCGCTCACGTAGGAACTTAATTCCGAAGCAAGAAAAACGCATACTTTTGCTACTTCTTCAGGCAAACCGCCGCGTCTTAACGGTATTTTCTTTTCCCAGTCCTTTCTTACATCTTCGCTTAATTTCGCTGTCATATCGGTTATGATAAATCCGGGTGCTATGGCATTACATCGTATGTTACGGGAACCAAGTTCCTGAGCAATACTCTTTGTAAAACCGATAATTCCTGCTTTGGAAGCGGAATAGTTTGCCTGACCTGCGTTACCGCTAACCCCAACTACGCTACTCATATTGATAATTGAACCACTACGCTGCTTCAACATAATTTTTTGACATGCGTGAGTAAGATTGAAAACGCTTTTTAGATTGATACCGATAACCAAATCCCAGTCCTGTTCGCTCATTCGCATTAAGAGATTGTCGCGTGTGATGCCGGCATTATTAACTAAAATATCTATCCTGCCAAATTCCCGTGCAACCTCTTCTACAAGCCGTTCGCTATCCTCAAATGAAGCAGCGTTGGATTCGTATCCCAAAGCCTTGATACCAAATTCTTTCAGTTCATTTTCAACGGCTGTCATATTTTCATCTTTTTTCACATCCGTGAAAGCAATATTGCAGCCTTGTTTTGCAAATTCCAAAGCAATAGCCTTGCCGATGCCTCTTGCAGCACCTGTGATTAGTGCCACTTTATCCTGTAATAAATTCATATTTTTACGTTTTATTGAAAGTGCAAAGGTACAACAATTTCTCAAAACACCAAAATCTTTTCGCAAAGTTTGATTTTCATTTTCTAAAACTTGCTTACAGCGTGCCGTAATTTGATTACAATAAATTAGAATCAAATAATATTCATCTATAATCAAGTTTGGTTCATCTATAATCAAATAAGATAGAAATAAAATAATGTATTATGCGTACGTTACGCAATTTTTTTGTACTTTTGCAAACTTTTAACACTATAATATGACCAAAGAGGAGAACGTTTTTTGTCAATATGACGGTATTCAATCGTTTGTAATTGAGGCAACAAAGAGTCATTCGCACCTTGCCGTTGAAGGATTGCGAGGGACGGCATTTGCATTTTTTGCAGGCAAGGTAGCACGGGAGACAACAGCATTTGATCACGTTATTATCTGTGAAGATTACAACCAAGCAGCAGCATGCTATAATGATATGATTTTCAATGGTTTTCCTGTCTTTTTCGGTAATCTCACGGAAGCGGAAGCGTTGAGCAATTTGAAACAGCACAGCAGCAATGTAATGATTACGTATAACGAAATGTTATTCAGAGACATTGCTTCCGAAATTGCCGTTGGTAAAAATACCGTTTCGCTGTCACAGGGGCAGATTTTGGACTTGGATTTCTTTATAGAACTGCTTGATTCTTTGCATTTTGAACGTACAGACTTCGTTTATGAAGCAGGAAATTACGCTTTACGCGGCGGAATTGTTGATGTATTTTCGTACAGTGAGCGTTTGCCGTTGCGAATTGAATTTTCCGGCGATAAGATTGAGAGTATGAGGACGTTTGATGTTGTTTCGCAACTCTCAAATGAGGAACTTAAACATTGTAACATTGTTCCCGATGTGCAGAATGACGAATTGTTTGCAACAAAATCAACCATAATTGATTGGTATGTAGGTAAAAACGTAATAATATGGCTTAACACAAAGCCAAAAGAAGACAAGGCAACAACAGATGTATGGAGTAAGATATTCAAACACAATAATATATACGTCAATCAAGGTAAAGAAAACCTTCAAACTTTCACTTACAATTGCGAAATGCAACCTGTGTTCAATCAAAGTTTTGAAGTGTTGAATGATAATCTTGTTTCACATTACGAAAACGGCTATCAACTCTTTGTATCTGTTGCAGATATGAAACAGAAAGAGCGTTTGGAATCGGTCTTTCGGCAAGGTGACAGGTTGAAAGTAAATTTCATAGATTTTTCTTTTGCTTCGGGCTTTATAGACCACGACCGCAGACTGTTGTTATATACTGACCATCAGATATTTGCACGTCATAAAAACTTTAAGGTAAGAAATGATGCGGCAAATCGTGAAATGCTGGCGGTAGAAGACCTTACTACCTTACGCATAGGAGATTACGTAACTCACATTGATTATGGTGTAGGACGCTTTGGTGGTTTGGAGAAAATAGAAGGCATAAACGGCAAATTACAGGAAAGTATTCGCTTGATATACAAGGATAACGATGTGCTGTATGTATCAATCCACGCTCTGCATAAGGTTAGCCGTTACACAGGAGGGGAAGGCAGTGTGCCGAAAATAAGCAGGCTTGGATCAAAAGCGTGGGCTGCCTTGAAGGAAAAAACTAAGGGGAAGGTAAAAGATATTGCCCGCGAACTGATACTTCTTTATGCTAAACGCAAACAGACTCAGGGTTTTTCATTCTCGGCAGACAACTATCTGCAAAATGCTTTGGAAGCCTCATTTCTTTATGAAGACACGCCCGACCAGCATAAGGCATCGGTGAATGTTAAGAAGGATATGGAGAATTCTTATCCTATGGACAGGTTAGTTTGTGGTGATGTTGGCTTTGGAAAAACGGAGATAGCGATACGTGCAGCCTTCAAAGCGGCTTGCGATAATAAGCAAACGGCTGTGCTTGTGCCGACTACCATATTGGCATTACTGCATTTCAAAACCTTTTCCGAGCGTCTTAAAGGGTTGCCTGTGCGTGTTGAATACCTGAGTCGTTTTCGCAGTACGAAGGAAAAGAACGAGATAATCAAAAATTTGCAGTCCGGAAAGATAGATATAATAATAGGAACGCATACTTTGGTCTGGGGAAAGAGTAAAAGCGAAAGCATTTTTAAGGATTTGGGATTACTAATCATTGACGAGGAACATAAATTTGGTGTTTCCGTAAAAGAGAAACTGCGTAAGATAAAGGTAAATGTTGATACTCTGGCGTTAAGTGCTACTCCTATTCCACGTACTTTGCAGTTCTCGTTAATGGGAGCAAGGGATTTGTCCATCATAAACACGCCTCCGCTAAACAGATTGCCGGTTCAGACTAAACTTTCAGCCTTTGATAAAGATTTAATAAAGCAAGCGATTGAATATGAGTTGAGTCGCAATGGGCAAGTGTTCTTTGTAAATGACAGAATTATCGGTTTGGAACAGTTAAGGCAGGTTGTGTTGGAACAGGTGCCTGATGCAAGAGTGCAAATTGCTCATTCACAATTACCTGATGACGAGTTGGAACGTATTATGCTCGCTTTCATAGACGGAGAGTTTGATGTGTTGATTTCAACCACCATTGTAGAAAACGGACTTGACGTTTCCAATGCCAATACCATTATTATAAATCACGCAAACAACTATGGGTTAAGCGATTTGCACCAGTTACGCGGGCGCGTTGGACGTACTAATCGGGCGGCTTTTTGTTATCTGCTTGTAGATGATGAGAAAATACTGACTGAACAGGCTGAAAAACGCCTCAAAGCAGTTGAAGAATTTACTGCTTTGGGCAGTGGTTTTGCTATTGCAATGAGAGACCTTGACATAAGAGGGGCTGGGAATATTCTTGGGCAGGAACAGTCTGGCTTTATAAACGAAATGGGGTTTGAAACTTACAATAAAATTCTTAATGAAGCCATTGCCGAACTGCGAACGGAGATTATTGCCACTGTTCCCGAACAGGAAAAAAATTATCCGCAGTTTGAAGTGGATTGTACTATAGAAACGGATTTTGAAGCCTTGATTCCGGACAGTTATATTGGTAATATGACGGAACGATTGAAAATTTACAAGTATTTGGACTCCATTACTGAAGAACAGGAATTGCAAAGGCTTAAAACAGAACTTACAGATCGTTTTGGGAAAGTGCCGAAGGAAACACTCTTATTGTTTGATATTGTACGTTTAAGGCAAAAAGCAAAGAGTCTTTCTATTGAAAAACTGATTATGAAAAATAACCGATTGATTATTCATTTCGTTGCAGCATCCAATACAAATTTTTATAATAGCGAGAAGTTTCAAAGTTTTCTTATTTTGGCACAATCATATCCCCAAAGTTGCAAATTGAAAGAAGAAAACGACCGTTTAATCGCAACCTTTCTTAATATAAATACAATACAACAGACTAACAGCATCCTGAATTTTTAATGCAATAGAAATAAATTATATTTATAATAAAACAGGAGTTATTGATTATTTACTAAATGTTTTTAATACAATAACTTTTTTTCTCAGAAATTTGTTTTAATTGAAAAAATGTTTGTACATTTGCAGCGTTAATTTTTAACAAATTGTAATTATGACTAAATTTAAAGAACAAAAAAGGTTAGTAGCATTGTTTTTTGCAGTGATGTTTTTTGATGCTACAAGTGCATTTGCACAAAATTCTATTCAAAGTGAGGTTTGGGAGGTTACACAGCAACAAGACTTTCAATATACACAGAAAGTTATTACAGAAGACCCTCAAACCACAATTTCATTCACACAACACCAAGCAACAGGAGAATATGAGTTTTATCGAACAATAATGGGTAATCCTAATATTCAATCTGTGCT
>JAISTG010000007.1 GCA_031272705.1 Bacteroidales bacterium
ATATTTTTTATTATTTATATTAAATTATTATTAGTATATATTATATTATAAAATCTAAAAAGTCCGTTTTTTATCGTTATTGTAACGTTACAATAACTTTCTGTAACGTTACAATAACTTTCTGTAACGTTACAATAACTTTCTGTAACATTACAATAACTTTCTGTAACGTTACAATAACTTTCTGTAACGTTACAATAACTCTCTGTAACGTTACAATAATTTTCTGTAACGTTACAGAAAGTTGTTGTAACGTTTTTTACTGTTTTCCGTACGACCCAAAATCCTTTCGGAACACTCTTTAATAGTTTGATAATCATACTTTTAGTTTTTGATATGTTTTTTTTGGTTTGTTGGAGTGAGTGCAACACGCACAAAATAGTTTTCATCCTGTTAAAAATAGTATAGAAGGTTTTTTTTATAATTTTTTTACTGTTAAAAATAGTATAGAAGTTTTTTGTAACTTAAAAATTGTTATGAGTAAGCCCTCCTCGTGAGTGAGAAACGCACCGGAAGGTTTTTGCGAGCATAGGAAAGAAATTTGTAATTATTTTTTGTATTTTTGCAGCCGTTTAACAGACATTCAAAACATAAATATAAAAACTAAAACCTATGAATATAAAAAAGATGTCGGGCGTTATAGCCATTTTGTTGTTATTCGCTGCTTGCGGAAAAAACGTTATGTATAATGAGATTTATAAATTCAAGGATTATCAGTGGCAAAGGCTTTCCGAAGACAAAAAAAACGGAAATGCAATAGAATTTACCGATATTGAGGTTAAGGATTGCGATACGCCGTATGATGTGTTTGTGAATGTGCGGCATTCGTCCGTAATCAATACGGATAAAATTCAATTTCTGGTTGAAGTGATTTCTCCCAATGGGACACGGCGGGCAAACAAGCATATAATGAAACTGAAAGACAGAGAAGGTACTAAATTCATAGGAGATGTGATGGGTGATTTGTACGATGTGGAGGACAAAGTAAAGAGTTATATGTCCTTCACGGAAACAGGAACTCATACTATACGCATAACCAATCTTTCACAACCGTTTGTCATAGTGGGCATAGTTGATTTGTCGTTAAAGATAGTGAAGTCCGACCTTGATTACAATTTGTAACTATGGATTTTGAGGTTAGTGACAGGTTATCGTTAGCTCTGAAAACGTTACCCAAAGCACCGGGTATTTATCAGTTTCTAAATAAAAAGAACGAGATTATTTACATCGGGAAGGCTAAAGACCTGTATAGCCGTGTGCATTCCTACTTCACTCATGATGAAACCCTTTCAGACAAAACCAAAGTAATGATTAGACATATTTATGATGTCAAACTGATACTTGTAAATAACGAAACGGAAGCCCTCCTACTTGAAAGCAATTTGATAAAACGCCTTAAACCCCGTTACAATATAATGTTGCGGGACGACAAACGCTATCCGTGGCTTAAAATAACCAATGAAGATTTTCCCAGATTGGAGAAAGTACGCATCGTAAGTAAGGATGGCGGCAAGTATTTCGGTCCTTACCCGAAGGGAAACATTATGGCGGAAATTCAAAACCTCATAAGGACAGTGTTCAAATATCGAACCTGTGCCTTGCCATTAACTTCGCAAAATGTTAAAGAAGGGAAATACAAAACCTGTTTGGACTTCCAATTGCATCTTTGCGATGCTCCGTGCATTGGCAATCAGTCTTCGGAGGATTACAAAGAGACCTTCGTTCATATGGAACAGGTTCTCAAAGGCAATTTTTCTCCTTTGCTGAAATCAATGAAAGATAAAATGATAAGTTTTGCAAAGGAAGAACGTTTTGAGGAGGCACATCAAATGAAGGAAAAGATAATTCTGCTTGAGAATTATAAGAATCATACGGCTGTTGCGTCCAATAAAGTACGTGATGTAGAGATTTATACTTACGAAACAGGCGAAGAACGTATTTATTTTAATGCTTTGAAAGTTGTCAATGGCTGTATAATTTCGTCTTACGGCACAGAGGTTGCGGCAAAAACCAATGAAACGGCGTTGGATCTTTTTACTATTGCCATCATTCAAACACGTAACCGTTTCAGGTTTCATTCCGATAACATCATAGTGCCGCAACGTCTTGATTTACCACAGGATTATGTTAATCAAATTGTGCCTCAACGCAATCAAAAGGAGTATTACAAACTTCTTCAACTCTCTCATCATAATGCCCTCTTTGAAAAGAGTGACAGAGTGAAAAAAGCCACCCTCATAGACCCCGAACGCTTTAGTAACAAGGTGTTGGAACAAATGCAAACCGACCTTCACTTACCCAAAATGCCGAAACATATTGAATGCTTTGACAATTCAAACATACAAGGCAAGTTTCCTGTGGCTTCCTGTGTCGTTTTTCGTAATGCCAAACCTTCAAAGGCTGAATATAAACGGTTTAATATCAAAACAGTAGTTGGTGCGGATGATTTTGCCTCAATGAAGGAAATCATATATCGCCGTTACAGCCGTTTGCAACGTGAAGACAAGCCAATGCCTGACTTGATTGTGATTGACGGAGGTAAAGGACAACTTTCTGCTGCTATGGAAAGTATTGATGCTTTGGGACTTCGTGATACCACAAACGTAATCGGTATCGCCAAGAGATTAGAAGAAATTTTTTATCCTAACGATCCGTATCCTCTTTGTTTGGATAAACGGTCGGTAACGCTAAAAGTAATTCAACATATTAGGGATGAGGCACATCGCTTTGGTATTACCTTCCACCGAAATAAACGTTCCAAAGGCACAATCCGTACTCAACTGACAGATATTGACGGAATAGGCGAACAGTTAGCACAAAAATTGCTACTGAAGTTTGTTTCGGTAGAGCGAATTCGCAATGCAACACTTTCGGAATTAGAGGATTGTATTCCAAAATCAAAAGCCGCTGCCGTATTCAATCATTTTGCCGAAATGTAATTTGATTATAGCGTTCTATAATTTGATTATAAAATTCTGTAATTTGATTATAGCACGCTATAATTTGATTCTAATTTTCTATAATTTGATTTCGGTTTTACAAAGATTGATAATTAGAATATAGGATTTATTTATTGTATTTTTTTACTGAGTTTGGAAAAATTATTACTTTTGCACATTCTTATGTGTCAGTTTCATAATGTAACTGACGAGGCTTTGCCGTAAGAAGAATTAACATTTTAATTGAGTATTTTATGAAAGGAATAGTATTGGCAGGTGGTTCCGGGACGCGACTTTACCCAATCACCAAAGGGATTTCAAAACAGTTGTTGCCTATTTATGACAAACCGATGATTTATTATCCCGTTTCGGTTTTAATGCAGGCTGAAATACGGGACATTTTAATCATTTCAACCCCTGAAGATTTGCCTTCGTTTCAACGATTGCTGGGTACGGGTGAGGATTATGGCGTAAGGTTTGAATATGCCGAGCAACCTTCTCCCGATGGTCTTGCTCAGGCATTTATAATCGGTGAAAAATTTATTGGAAACGATAGTGCGTGCTTAATTTTGGGAGACAATATCTTTCACGGTGCGGGTTTTACGGGAATGTTAAAGGATGCTGTAGCAGAGGCAGAAAACAATGGCACAGCGACAGTTTTTGGTTATTATGTTAATGACCCCGAACGCTATGGCGTGGCTGAATTTGACCAAAATGGCAACGTACTTTCAATAGAGGAAAAGCCTGCAAAACCAAAGTCAAATTATGCTGTGGTTGGTTTGTATTTCTATCCTAACAGGGTAGTTGAGGTTGCCAAAAACATAAAGCCTTCTGCGAGGGGAGAATTGGAAATAACCACAGTCAATCAGGAGTTTCTTAAAGATAAGGATTTGAAGGTTAAATTGCTTGGACGGGGCTTTGCGTGGCTTGATACCGGGACACACGATTCGTTAGCGGAGGCTTCCATTTTTGTTGAGGTGATAGAGAAGCGACAGGGCTTGAAAATAGCCTGTTTAGAGGCAATAGCCTATCGTCATGGCTGGATAACCGCTGACCATTTGTGTCGGTTAGGGCAATCAATGGCAAAAAACCAGTACGGACAACATCTTTTGAAAATGGTGCGAGCCGATGCGAGTCACACTTACGAATTAGGCTAACGCAAGCAACCTTTTTTCTAAAGCAAACGGAAGAACTTTACAGAATAAAAGAATGGTACATTTGCAACCGAGTTTATTAAAAAAATATGACTGAAATTATAAGAAAAACAAAAAGAAAACAAAAATTCTTTGCAAAATATAGGGTTTTTGGATACGTATTCCAAACTTTGCGAGCATGCTCTGAAAATCTCCGAGCATGCTTGCAAACTTTCGGAGCATGCTCTGAAAATCTCCGAGCATGCTTGCAAAACTTCCGAGCATGCTCGCAAACTTTCCAAGCATGCTCGGAAAACTTCGGAGCATGCTCTGAAAATCTCCGAGCATGCTCGCAAAACTTCCGAGCATGCTCGGAAAATTTAAATTGGTGTTATGCTCCGACGGATGTACCACAAAATCAAATAAGTATAAATTTTATGTTTAACAAATAAAACAATAAACAAAATGAAAAG
>JAISTG010000034.1 GCA_031272705.1 Bacteroidales bacterium
GGATAACCCGCCTGATGAAGTGCGGCAGCAATGGTAAAACCTTTTTGAGCCTTGATTTGCCTGCCGCAAAACTCAAAACTCGTTTCCTCCGATTGAGGAATCGTAATAATTGGATGAGATTCTATTTTGTACATTTGTTATTTTATAGGATTTATTTTTAATTTTTGCGGGTGCAAAAGTACGCAAATTATTTCAAATATCAACTTTCAATTCCTGCATATCGCAAAGTCGTGTGTATATACCGCCTTTGGAGTAAAGCGAATGGTGAGTTCCTACCTCCTTCACCTGACCTGCGTCAAGAACGACAATCTTATCGGCATTAATTATGGTAGAAAGTCTATGGGCAATGACGATTGATGTGCGGCTGGCGGTGATTCGTGCGATGGCATCCTGAACAAGTCGCTCGCTTGCCGTGTCCAAGGCAGAGGTTGCCTCATCCAAAATGAGTATCGGGGCGTTGCGCAGCACGGCTCTTGCGATGGATAGCCGCTGACGCTGACCTCCCGAAAGAGTATTCCCGCTGTCGCCGATGATTGTTTGGTATCCGTCAGGCAGGTTCAGGATAAATTCTTCTGCATTAGCCACTTGTGCCGCCCGAACCACGTCTTCGTGAGTGTAAATGCCGTTTCCGAACGATATATTGTTCTCTACGCTGTCGTTAAAGAGGATTGTGTCCTGCGTAACGATGGCTAAATTTGCTCTTATGTCGCTTGCTCGCAACGAATTACTGTTTATGTCATCAAAAAACAGGCTTCCGTCTGTCGGCGAGTGGAACTTGGGTATCAAATCCGCCAGAGTACTCTTTCCGGAGCCGGAGGCGCCAACGATAGCAGTCGTTTTACCCGCTTCAAACGTGATATTTATGTTGCGAAGTACGGGAATATCCTTATTATATGCGAAATTTACGTTCTCAAAGCGGATACCTTTTTGAAGCACAGGGAATTCCACCGCATCGGTCGGCTCTTTGATGTAGGCATTTGACTGCAAAATTTCGTTAATTCGGCTAACGCATCCCGTACCCTTGCGAATGCTGTAAAAGGACGTGGATATATCTTTGGCAGGCTTGATAATCATCACGAAAAGAATGAGATAAACTATAAACATCTCGGCACTTAACGTAGGATTCGGGCTTAAAACTCGCTGCGAACCCAGCAATAATAAACCGATAACCATTACATTTCCAAAGAATTCGCTTTGTGGCGAAGCCAAATCCACCCGTCTATAAACTTTATTCCTCAGTCGTGTGTAGGATTGGTTGAAACGGCGGAAACGATTGTTCATTAAATCAATGGCAGTGAAGGACTTAATTATCTTCAAACCCGATATTGTTTCCTCCATTATGGAGGTTAGTAACGCTGATTTTTGCTGTAAATTTTTTGAGTCCCGCTTTAATTTTCGGCTTATCAACGAAACCAAAGCGGCAAAGAGCGGAAAAATTAACAGAACCCCCAGAGTAAGCCATAAATCTATGTAAATCAGCATACAAAGGTAGAGAATTACCATCACAAAACCCGAGATAAATGACTGCAAAGCCTTCAAAACGCTTTCTTCGTACTCAATTATGTCGGTGTTTATCCGACTTAACAAATCGCCTTTGCGGTATCGTGAAATGAAGGCGAGCGATAACGCCGTATATTGTCGGAAGATGGCGTTGCGAATGTTGCGAATGATTTTGTTACGTGTTGAGGATATGGAATATAGAGCAAGATATGTGAAAACATCTTTCAACAAATAAATCACGAAAATCAGGCATGAAAAAATCCAAAGGGCGTTTTCCTTGCCATAACTCAGCACATAATCATAGACCTTTCCCAGAACTTCCTCTATATAAGACGAGTACGCATTGGAAAACTGCGTTTCGGGCGAGAAAAGTATCTGTAAAAAATTATTTATAGAAAGAATTGAGGCAATAGAAAAGCCTGTCGCCAAAACAATTAGCAGAAAAAACAAACCAATTCTCCCAATATACGGCTTGAGAAAGCGGATTGTGAATTGCCGAAGCGTACTTTCTACGGGTTTTGACGGACTTTTTTTGAGCATTGCCGCACTTTACGGATTAAGGCTGCAAACCGGTAATATCAAGGTCGGCATCAAAGAAATGCACGTTGTCCTTAACAAATTTTTTGAAGATTGTTGAAGGCGTAAAGTTGATACTTAACTGGTTATCCGGGATATGAGCCTTTGCATTATTCGCAGTTGTAAATGAACCCGAATGGACATACGGCGTGAAAGTGCCTAAATCCCCAAGTACAACGGTATCTCCGCTGCCCAAGTGCCACTTTAACTTGTCGTTAAGGGCGGCAAGCACATTCAAAACCGTACCCCTTGTTAATCCTTCCGTCTCAACGATTTCTTCAATCAGGGTATCGGTTTCAATTTTTTGGGTTCTCAACGCACGACTCTTGAAGCGTATCCCCGGATTTGGTCCAACCATTAAGTTAAACTGCTGACATACACATGGAAAATCAATTCTTGTTGACATACTTCCTCCTTATTTTTTAAATTGTTTTTGGTTATAAATTATTAATCTTTGCTTTTTCTTCTCAAAGACGTTGCAAAAGTATAAATTTTTTTTGACATACCAAAATTTATTTTTGTAGTTCGTGAAAAAAGTCCCACGAAAAAAAAATTTATCTCCACGAAAAAATTTTTTTTCGTGGAGATAATTTTTTTTACTCCGGGACTTTTGATAATCAATCAGTTACAAAAGTGATTTTTTAGCCCTTTCGGTTAGTTTTTTCCGTAGATTCCTGTGTAATTTGAGGGCGATATTTCTTTCATTCGTTGCTTTATCTCCTCGCTAACCTCCAATGTATCAACGAAATCGGCGATTGTCTGTTGCGTAACCTTGGAATTGGTACGGGTAAGAGCCTTTAAGGTTTCGTAAGGCTCAGGATAATTCTCACTTCGAAGGATTGTTTGCAACGCTTCCGCCACAACAGCCCAGTTTTCGTCCAAGTCCGCCTGCAAAACTTCCTCATTTAGAATAAGTTTCCCCACACCTTTTATAATGGAACGCAGAGCAATGAGAGAATGTGCCAGAGGTACGCCGATATTACGGCTGACGGTGGAATCGGTGAGGTCTCTTTGCAAACGGGAAACGGGGAGTTTCATAGCCAGATGCACGAGTAATGCATTGGAAATGCCCAAGTTACCTTCCGCATTCTCAAAGTCGATAGGATTAACCTTGTGAGGCATGGCAGAAGAGCCGACTTCGCCTTCTTTTATCCTCTGTTTGAAGTAGTTAATGGAGATATACGACCAAATATCACGGCAAAAATCTATCAGAATCGTGTTTATGCGGCGAAGATTGTCAAAATATGCCGCAAGATTGTCGTAGTTCTCAATTTGAGTCGTGTATAACGAACGCTCAAGTCCCAGTTCGGCACAGAAATTATTGGCAAAAGTTAGCCAGTCTCTCGTTGGAAATGCCACATTATGAGCGTTGAAGTTACCGGTTGCCCCTCCGAATTTGGCAGAAAAAGGTATCATTGCGAAATATGCCAATTGTTGATTGAGGCGATAGGCGAATACCTTCATTTCTTTGCCCAAAAGGGTAGGGGAAGCGGGCTGACCGTGCGTACGAGCCAGCATTGGAATATTTTTCCAATGGGTTGCTCTGTCGTCAATCAGGGATATAACTTCGTCAAGTAGCGGAAGATACACATTTTCATGGGCTTCCTTCAACAAAAGAGGCGTAGCGGTGTTGTTAATATCCTGAGATGTCAAACCGAAATGAATGAACTCCTTATATTTATGCAGGTTCATTGTATCGAAACGCCGTTTGATGAAATATTCTACGGCTTTGACGTCGTGATTTGTGGTCTTTTCTATGGATTTAACCTCCTCTGCGTCAGCAGTTGTGAAGTTCTGATAAATTTTTTGCAGGTTTTCGTATTCGGATGTTGGGAAATCGGTTAGTTGCGGCAGGTTTTCCTTGCACAATGCAATGAAGTATTCAATTTCTATCCGTACTCTGTATTTTATTAGTGCCTCTTCGGAAAAGTAATCAGCCAGAGACTCAACCTGTTGCCTGTATCTGCCGTCTATTGGTGAGATTGCTTTGAGTTGGTTCATTGATTATTAAATTAAATCTGCCTTCCGGGATATATTTTCAGGGCTTCCGCCAAACATTTGCAGGCAGCCTTCAAATCTTCTACCTTTAAGCAGTAGGTGATTCGGGCTTGTTTGCGACCTTTTTCGGGCGATGAGTAAAATCCTGTCGCAGGTGCCAGCATCACAGTCTCACCATTGAAGTTAAACTCCTGCAATAGCCACAGGCAAAACCTGTCGCTGTCATCCACAGGCAGGCTTATCATGGTATAAAACGCACCCGTAGGCATAGGACAGAAGCATCCCTCTATTTTATTCACCTCTTCAACCAGCGTACGGCGGCGAAGGTCGTATTCTTTTGCCACTTTCTCAAAGTAGGAATCGGGAGTATCCACAGCGGCTTCGGCGAAAATCTGTCCGAAATAAGGAGGGCATAAACGAGCCTGAGCCATACGCATAGCCGCTGCCATAACTTCTTTATTTTTACTTATGAACACGCCGACTCTTGCACCACATGCCGAATATCTTTTGGAGACCGAATCCAACAATATGACGTTTTGTGTAATTTCTTCAAGTTCCATAACCGAAAAATGCTTGCGTCCGTCATAGCAAAACTCACGATAAACCTCGTCGGCAAAGAGAAACAGGTCGTATTTCTTGGCAAGCGATGCAAGGATATGCAGTTCCTCTTTAGTATAAAGGTATCCCGTTGGATTATTCGGGTTACAAACCATAATTGCTTTGGTCTTTGGCGTTATTGCCTTCTCAAAATCTTCTATCGGAGGCAGGGCAAAACCGTTCTCAATGTGGGAAGGAATGGTTTTAATCACCGTTTCCGTCTGGATAGCAAAGGAATTATAGTTGGTATAATAAGGTTCGGGTATCAGTACTTCGTCCCCCGGATTAAGGCAAACGGTGAATGCAAATTGCAAAGCCTCACTTCCGCCGTTGGTAACAATGATTTCGTCCGGCGTTAATTGAATATTGTGTCGGGAATAGTACTCACACAATTTTTTTCTGTACGAAAGATTTCCTGCTGAGTTGGTATATTCCACCACTTTCATATTTGCGTTGCGTAAAGCGTTGACTGCCTCTACGGGAGTCTCAATATCGGGCTGTCCAATATTCAAATGATAAATTTTAATCCCGTTTTGTTTGGCTGCATCGGCGAACGGAACAAGTTTTCTAATGGCTGAAGCCGGCAGAATTTGACCTTTATGTGATATTTTTGGCATTTTGATTTGTTTATATTAAATAAAAATAATTAACAATGGGCTGTTACGGTTGGTTTTGTTTAACTTTCGCAGTCCATTGTCAATCCTTGTTTCAAATTAAGTTTATTCCGCTACCACAGTACCTTTTATATGCAGCGTGATCTTGTCATTCACCGCATTGGAAGTAATAGTTACGGATTTGTTAATAGGTCCTACGTTGTTAGTGTTGTACTTTACGGTAATGGTTGCTGTTTGACCGGGCATCAAAGGCTCTTTTGACCAAACAGGAACAGTACAGCCGCAACTGGAACGGGCATCCGACAGAATCAAAGGTGCTTTGCCGACATTGGTGTAGGCAAATTGACACGTACCATCTCCTCCCTTTTTAACAGTTCCGTAATCGTGTTCAAGTTTTTCAAACTTAATTTCTGCCTGAGCGCCAGTTGATTTAGCCGGTTGAGAAGCAGGTTGATTGCTCTGAGCATTTGCTCCAAACACTGTTGCAATCGCAAGCAGTGATGTTAAAACTAATCGTTTCATTACTTTACTTTGTTTTAAGTTTATTATATTATAATTGTTTTTTTTCCACATATAACAGAGTTTTCAAGCCTTTGGTAACACCTAAACGTTAAAAAAAAACTGCTTTTTTGAGGCTGCAAAATTACAATTTATTATTTGATTACACAACAAATATGGAATAAATTTTTATTTTGTAATAAAATTGTTAGCAAACTTCGTACCAAAATGGCATAAGAAAGACAGATTTTTTTTATTCTTTGCTTTCGTTCCGTCAAAATCGCCTTTCATTCCTTTATAATTAGGTTTCATTCCTTTGTAATCAAATAAGGTTGATAATAAGATGGCAAGAAACCGTCAATAAGATGGCAAGAAACCATCAATAAGATGGCAAGAAACTGTCGGTTTCTTGCCATCTTATTATCAACCTTATTTGATTACAAAGGAATGAAACCTAATTATAAAGGAATGAAAGGCGGTTTTGAAGGAATAAAAAGGTTTTGTTATTGAATGAATTGCAGTTTTGATGAATTATAATGCTGTTTTTTTAGTACTTTTGCAAGCCTAAACAAAACGGAAACTATGAAAATATCTGCTTTTACAGCACTCGGCTTCATTATATTAACGTCCCTGTCGTGCAAAGGGCAACCTCAAACTTCGTATATGAAGATAGACACTATTGAATTCGCATTCAATGACATCAGACCTTCATTGGATACCATTAAAACGGACTCCTGCACAATTGACAGCGTGTTTCATCTCACTAAATATACGCCTGTGAAATGTACAATGGGCTTCACCGACAGCAAACCCTCAAAAGACAACAGCGATATAAAATTTTGTATCCCCGCAGCCTTCACTTCCAAGGAATTAACGTACGTAGTAGGGGATTATATTGTCGGTGGGCGGTTTGTAGGTCAAAGTTCCGATGTGGAGAATGGCTATTGTGCAATTATAAAAGGACGAGTTATCATTCGCCCTCTTGATGAAAAGGTTGAGCGAATGATGATTAGAGTGGTTGAAACGAAGGGAGATTTTTTTAGACAAATGCTTCTGATGTATGATTATGAGCCTGTATTATGCACCATATTTGATAATTACCGACCGACATTTCGCCGTGCATTAGTGGAACAGGGCAGGGGAGAGGTTTTTATTTTGGAAAGTGAGGAGCGATTGACCATCTGTGAGTTTCAAACTATGTTGCAGCGGCTTGGAGTTAAGAATGCGTTATATCTTGATATGGGAACGTGGAGCGAAGGCTTTTATCGTGATAAGTATAACGAAATCACATCAATAGGAAAGCAGACTCAAAGCACCAAATATCAGACAAACTGGCTTTTTTTTCAAAAAAAAGACTAATCTTTTGTTTTTTTCAAAGTTTTTTTTGTAACTTTGCAGGCGTTAAAATCATAGATTATGAAACGTTTAATATGTTTAGGAATAGTTATAATTACTCTTTGCGGTACTGAAACGTACTCGCAGAGTTATCTTTTGAACGCTACTAATCATAATACTATAAAAACAACCTGTTCGGGTTACTTTTACGATAACAATTCCACAGGAAACTATCAGAATAATCAGGACAGATGGATTACATTCTGCCCTACAAATCCAGCTTTGCAAAGAATAGAGTTGCACTTTGACGAATTTTCACTTCATTCTTCTGATACTATGTATCTTTTTTCGGGAACAGGTATCACCGGAACGTCGTTAATTCTCTTTGATAACGATGGAGTAGCTATTCCTTTGACCAATACGGCTCTCTATGGCAAGTCAATGATGCCTCTTAATACTGAAACCTCTGGTTGTATTACGGCTCGCTTTAAGGCAGACGCCTCAGGAGTATCCTCCGGTTGGAAAGCAAAGGTGCAATGCGTCAATCGGTGTCAGTATCCTGTCTCTGCATTGGATACTTTCTTCGTAAAATATACCTCAAAAGGCGACAGTATTGTACGGAATGTTGGTCACTACATTGACACAGTTTGGAATACGGCTCATACATCCTATTCCATTGTGCCGTTTGATGCTATTGACATCTGCGAAGGGGACAGCGTATTGCTGATAGCAAATCCTTCCTTTCCCGAATCGTCTTTACCGGGAGCGTATTACCAGAATGATAATATGTGTGTTTATAACTGGGACTGGGGAGACGGTAGTGGAGATACCATACCTTTTGATGTATTTGCAGGACATCTTTACACCAACTTCTTTGGCTATAATATCAATTTAAGTGTTACGGATACCACGAACGGAGGCTGCACCAGCAGGAATTATAATGAGATTCGTGTGCGTATGGCAAAGAATCCGATTACTGCTTTGACATTTCCCGATGCTTGTGGGGGCGATACCATTAGCCTTTCCATAGGATACAACGCTCAAGCGACCATCCGTGTTGATTCAAGCGGCTTTGACAGAGTTGCAACGCAAAGAAACCACGACAGAGTTTTCATTCCCGACGGTCCTCCTTGCTCCGGAGCAAATATAGCGTGCTATGAAGCCCCTGTTGTCTTTGATGACTTTCTGCCGAATGCGACTTTGACCGATGTAAATGACCTTTTGTCTATCTGTATCAATATGGAACATTCGTTCTTGGGAGATTTGGGCTTCTTCATTATTTGTCCTAACGGTCAGCAAGTAACGTTAAAATACAATATGATGGACGTTAGCTGGTATCTTGGGCAACCTTTGGATGGTTCTCCTTACGATAGTTACAGTAGTCCTTGCGATTCAAACTCTAATCCTTACGGAGTAGGCTGGAATTATTGCTTTTCCAATATCTATTTGACCAATCAAAGAGGCTGTTTGGGGTCTTCCGGCTCTTCACCTCTGACTGCAAGTGATACAACTAATCATTCCGGTTATTTCCAAACTCCACGCCAAACGGGAGGAGCAAATAAGGTTGTGGATTTGAACGGATTTAGCCCTCTTATTGGCTGTCCTCTGAACGGTCAATGGACATTAAAAATTTGTGATAACTGGGGGGCGGATAACGGATGGGTCTTTGGATGGGACTTAAACCTGTCAAACAGCCTGTCTTCCGGTAATTGGGAGTATTCGGTGCCTGTTGATACTACAATATGGGAAGGTTCCTATACTTACGCTTCTGATTCCCTGAGTACTTTTGTGATATTTCCCCCTGACGCAAACGGATATTACCCTTATGATATAAGCATTGTGGATGTCTTTGGTTGCGTTTGGGATACGAGTATTCAGGTTCAGGTATTTCCTTCCTACGATACAACAATCTCAGCCACTATTTGCTCAGGTGTATATAACGGTTTCGGTTTCAGCGAAGACTCAACCGGTACTTACGTTCATTCGTTCCAGACCACGCATGGTTGCGACAGTGTTCTTACTCTTAACCTTTCAATTGCTCCAAGATACGATACAACCATTTATGCTGAGATTTGCAATGGTTCAACCTATGATTCCAACGGCTTTTTGGAAACTTTGGCAGGTTCGTATGTTCATAATGATACTTCGGAATACGGTTGCGACAGCATAATACACCTTGTGCTTGCGGTGAATGATGTTTATATGGGGGAGATATTTGATACTGTCTGTCAGGGAGAGCATTACACTCAATACGGATTTGAAGCGGACAGCAGCGGAACGTACTTTCAATATCTGCAAACGGAGAAAGGTTGCGACAGTACCATAATTCTGCATCTGTATGTCTATCCTTCGTACAACATAACGCACGAAGCAATTCTCTGTGAAGGTGAAAGATACGAACAATATGGCTTTTCGGCAGATTCAACAGGCATTTACGTTCAATCCTTATTTACGGAAAAGGGTTGTGATAGCACAATTACGCTTTATCTTGTAGTGAATCAGAAATATGAATACACGATAAACGCCTCTATTTGCGAAGGTTCGGTTTATTCAAACAATGATTTCTATGTTGCAAATGCGGGTTTATACACAAAAAATCTGCAAACGGCTGCCGGTTGCGACAGTATAGTCCATTTGAATCTCAATGTAAATCCTGTTTATGACACTTCGTATCAGGTAATTGCCTGTGATGATGAACCGTTAGTAATTTGTGGCAGACGGATAGACTCAAGCGGCAATTACATATTCAATTTGAAAACCACAGAAGGTTGTGATTCCATTATCAATGTGAGCGTTACGATTATCAATCCAATGATGCGGTTACTCTATGAGCGGATTTACGCAGTGGAATTTCCTGTTACGCTTGACGCATCCTGCGATTCGTGTTACGATTACCTTTGGTCAACCGGAGAAAATACGCCTCAAATCAATGTAAATGAAGAAGGACGCTACTCTGTTACTGCTCAATCGCCTTGCGGTGAATTAGGAATGGCGGTAGAGGTCGTTTTCGATATGGGAAAAGACAATATATTTGTGCCGAACGCCTTTACACCCGATGCCTATAACAATATCATATTCAAGCCTTACGCTGTTGATAACTTTGAAATAACGTTTGAGGTTTATAATCGTTACGGGGCGCTCATCTTTTCCAGCCATGACATTAACAAAGGCTGGGATGGAACTTTTGAAGGCAAGCCATGTCCGCAGGGGGTTTATGCTTACAGACTGCTTTATCGCAATATAGACCGCCCTTCCGCACAACAGGTTAAATATGGCACGGTTATGTTAGTGCGATAATTTTTCTTTGTATTTCCAAGTCTTGATTTCAGTTTTCTGAAACTTGATTATAGAATCCTGAAACTTGATTACAGAATTCTGTAATTTGATTATAGAATCACGAAACTTGATTATGGAACGCTGAAACTTGATTATAGAATCCTGAAACTTGATTATAGAATCCTGAAACTTGATTATAGAATCCTGAAACTTGATTATAGAATTCTGTAATTTGATTATAGCGTTCTGTAATTTGATTATAGCGTTCTGTAATTTGATTATAGAATTCTGTAATTTGATTATAGCGTTCTGTAATTTGATTATAGAATCCTGTAATTTGATTATAGAATCCTGAAACTTGATTATAGAATCTTGAAACTTGATTATAGAATCCTGAAACTTGATTATAGAATTCTGAAACTTGATTATAGAATCCTGAAACTTGATTATAGAACGCTGTAATTTGATTTCTGTGTTTTTATAATCAAATAAAAAAAAATTGTTGTTTCCTTTTCGCATTTTTATAAAAAGAAGTATCTTTGCACTTTCAAAAAATTAAATTTTTTATTTTGAATTTATGATTATATATGTTGATAAAATAACGGCGAGAGTAAGATATGCACTTGATATTGTGTTGAATGGCTTAATCGGAACGGACTTTCGTTTGACCGAAAATAAAGATGAGTTTATGCAAAGTGAAGATGCAAAACTTTCTTACACCGATACGCCATTATGCAATGAAGTTTTTGTAAAACGAAACAGTAATCTGTTGTTTGAAATGAACGTTATACAGGAACAGAATATTATCTTAAATTCTCAAAATGAGGCTTTTGACCTCTTCGCTGCTGCTTTCTGGTGTGCCGTTCGCTATGAGGAATATCTGCCTTTTGATATTGATGAACACGGACGCTATTCCTCCGATTTTTCTCTTCTGTTCAAAGAAGGCTTACTTCAAAAGCCTGTCGTAAATCTTTGGGCTAACGAATTGAAACAAAGAATAGTATCAACATATCCGAATTTGCCTTTGCGGGATAGAAAATTCGGTTTCATAAACAGCATTGATGTGGATTCCATATTTGCTTTCAGGGGCAGAAAACTTTGGATAAGTATCGGCGGACTTTGTCGTGATTTGCTGATATACAGGAATATGGAAATGGTTCGGCTTCGCATAAAGACCCTGTTAAGATTGATACCCGACCCTTTTGATACCTTTAATTTTATAACGGATATTGCGAAAACCTGTGCCGCAAAAACGATTTTCTTTTTTCTTGTTGGGGAACGCAGTCCTTATGATAAGAACATCAATATAAATAATAAGGCATTCAAAACGATTATTCGTAAAATGGATTCGCTGTTTTCGGTTGGTATTCACCCGTCTTACGTCAGCAATTCAAAACCTGAAGTGGTTGAAAATGAAATAAAAAAACTGTCAAATGTGATTGATAACAAACCAATTAAGGCTTGTAGATTTCATTTTGTTCGTTTCCGTCTGCCGGAATCTTTTAATGTATTGATAAAAGCAGGCATAACCGATGATTATTCAATGGGTTACGCCGATAAAACAGGCTTCCGTTCGGGTCTTTGCACACCTTACCCTTTCTATGACTTGCAGCAAGAGAAACAGACAAACCTTATAATTCACCCTTTCAGCGTTATGGATATGACATTGCAAACAAGAATGAGTCGGGAAAAGTCTTTGGAACAGATTAAAAGGCTGATAGATGAGGTTCATTCGGTAAATGGTGAAATGATAACGCTGTTTCACAATCAAAATTTGGCGGAAATAACGGACTGGAAAGGCTGGCAGGAGTTATATAAGGAAGTAATTGAATACGCTCAATCAAAAATAAGTTAATTAAAATAATGTAGAGTTACTATGAAAAAAAGAATTTTATGTATAGGAAACGCTTTGGTGGATATAATAAAGGTGATGGACAATGACGATGTGCTTTCCAAATTATCGTTACCGAAAGGCAGTATGCAACTTGTTGATGAACAGACTCAAAAAAGTCTTTTAGAGGAAACAAAACACTTTTCGCAAACAATGGTAAGTGGAGGCTCGGCAGCCAATACTGCTAATGCGTTGGCTAATCTTGGGATTGACACCGGTTATATAGGTATTGTCGGTAAGGATTCTTTGGGAGAATTTTTTGTAACGGATATGCGACATAACGGAATTAAACCTCAGGTATTTACATCTTCAACAAAGGCAACCGGAGCAGCATTAACACTCGTTTCTACCGACGGAGAGCGTACCTTTGCCACGTATCTGGGGGCGGCAATGGAACTTGACGCTTCTCTTTTGAAGACAGAGTACTTTGTTGGTTACGATTACGTTCATATAGAGGGCTATCTGATTGCCAATCGCAAACTTATGGAGACTATTTTCGCCATTGCGGAGAATCTAAACATCAAAATATCGCTTGATTTGGCTTCTTACAATGTCGTTGAGCAGCATTTAGAGTTTTTACAGGAACTTTGCCAGCGTGCAAATGTCATTTTCGCCAATGAAGATGAAGCAACGGCATTCACAGGTTTGGAAGCGGAAAAGGCAGTTGAAGAAATAGCACGTTATTGTGAAATAGCGGTGGTTAAAATTGGAGCAAAGGGTTCGTTAGTTGCTGCAAGTGAAGTTTTTAAGATAAGTGAGGCTACTCCAAGACAAAAGTTAGACACCACAGGAGCAGGAGATATGTATGCAGGAGGCTTTTTGGCAGCATTATTGCAGGATAAAGATTTAGCAAAATGCGGAAATTACGGCTCAATAGTTGCCGGGAATGTGATAGAAGTACTTGGTACTAAAATGGATACAAATCAATGGGAAAAGATACGGCAAGAAATATCCGCGTTATAAAGAAATAACTAATTCATTAAAAATAACAAAAAATGAAAAAAGCATTTTTATTAGTATGTTGTGCTGCATTGGCAGTTGCTTGTGGCACTTCCAAAAAATCAACTTATGAAGTAGTTGATGAAAGAGACGTTCCGGAGAAATTCGTTAAGGATTTCAAACGTCAGAAACCCGGTATAGAACAGGTTAAATGGGAAAAGATAGATTCCCTTACCTATCGTGCGAACTTTACTTCAAACGGAAACAAAGCAAGAATGCAATTTACAAATGCAAGTGTTTTGTCTTCGTGGATTATCCCTTTGGAGTATTGCGAAAACATCAAGAGTTACGTTACTGCAAACTACAAAGACTTTAAGGTTGATGAAGTTGTACTTGCCGACAAAGACAAAAAGACAAAGGCATATTTCGTTACCATAAGCCAAAAGAAAACAGTAAAGGAATTAGAATTTGATGTTACGCAGCAGTTTGTAAGAGAAGTGCCTGCCGAAACAGGTAAATAAACATCTTAATCCCAGTCTTTCCAAACAGGAAAGGCATTTCTAAAATCAAGAAGTGGCTTACGTTCCAATAAAACGTAAGTTATTTCTTCTTTTGTGTCATTTGCACGGGCTATAACATCTCCCTTGTAATTCAAAGCAACGGAATGTCCGCTGTAAGTTAAATTTGTGTCATCTATTCCGCAACGGTTGCAACCCAGAACATAACATTGATTTTCTATTGCTCTGGCTCGCAGCAATATATCCCACACATTGACACGTACATCTGCCCAAGAAGCAACGCAAACTATTAAATCATAATTCGGACCGTCATTACCCGCTGCATTATGGAAGGAATAACCGAAACGAAGGTCGTAACAGGTTATTAGACAGATATTCCAGCCTCTGTAATTGATAATCCGTTTCTCTGTTCCTGCGGTTAAAACTTTTGCTTCATTGGAAAGAGAGAACAGATGCCGCTTATCGTAATGAAAAACAGTGTTTTCGTCCTCTACAAAGTAATGACGATTATAGTATTTGCCGTTTTCTTCCACCAATAGACTGCCACAGATTGCCGTATTTTTGGTTTTGGCGACCTGTTTCATAAATTCCAACCCGAGAGGAGCGTATTTAGCCTGCCGTATATTGGCAGTAAAGCCCGTAAGAAACATTTCAGGCATCACAACAAGGTCAGTATCAGTCTCCAAACTGCTTAATATCCTGTTATAACGAACTAAATTTTCATCAATCTGCTGATTGCGGGTATCACATTGAAAAATTGCTGATTTCATTTTGCAAAAGTATAAATTTGTTTTGAAATTCTATTCACCTACAATCAAGGTTCATAGATATATAATTTGATTATGGCAAATTTAAATGTTTTTGAGGGAAATTTATGCCGTTTTTTGTCATTTCAAAACATCATTTCGGGAGGTTTTTTACCCGATTTTGACCCTTTTTTATCCCGTTTTAATGAAATTTTAGAAGGTAATGACAATTTCAAACGTCAAAAAACACAATTTTTACCTAAAAAATACCCCTTTGTAACTACTTTGTTTTTAATGTTTTCCGAACTGGGAAACATTTTTTTCCGAAATGGAAACATCAAATTCCGAAATGGAAACATTTTTTTCCGAA
>JAISTG010000053.1 GCA_031272705.1 Bacteroidales bacterium
TGAACCACTAACGTGTTTCGTATATCCAAACAATCCTGTATAATCATTGCTTCCTGTTATAGTCAAATTAGTTATTTTTTTATTATTACCATTCCAATATCCTCTGGCACAGTAATAGTCATTTATCTTTACATTGAGCAATGAATCTCTACCGCCAATTGGAATAAAGTTATTTGCACGTGCCGTTCTGTTGTAAGTACGTTCCATACCGTCTGTACCCTGTTCTACACTCATATCTATGTCTTGTGTAAAAATAAAATAAGTTTTATTCAAACATCTCCATTGATAATTTTGTGTTGGGTTAAGGGCGGTACGGTAACTTCCGCAACGAACATACCACGACAACGTGTCCAAATCTCTGGCACAAGTAATCTTATAAGGGTTGGATGACGTTCCTGCACTTGTTGTTGTGCCGTTATTGGTGGCTAACAACATTGTTAAATCGGCTTGACCAAAGCCTGCAATGTGGGCAAAGAATAATCCCACAGTAAAAAGAATTGAAATTTTCTTCATTATTTTGAATAAATTAAAAATTAAATTATTAAACCAAATTTTTTTAGATTTTGCTTTTTTTCGGGTTGCAAAGGTACAAATAAAATACTACTTCACCTTGTATTATTTTTTTTTTTATTTTTTATTTTTTATTATTTTTCTAAATTACTGAAAAAGAGCATAGTATAAAAAGCAATAGCGGGATAAAAAGAGGTTGAATTTGGCATAAATTAAGGAAATTACCAACTAAAATTTGATAAAATTAACTTTTTGAAAAGCATTTAAGTTTTGCAAAAACCATCTCAATTTCGCAAAATGAAGTTCTGTGTTTTTAGAATCAAATTCCGGCGTTCTATAATCAAATTATAGCGTTCTGTAATTTGATTATAGAATGCTAGAATCAAATTATAAAATTCTGTAATTTGATTTCGGAAATTGCTTATTTTGTTTATGGTGTGTCAAATTTATGTTAAAAAAGTTCCAACATTTGCTTAATACGAAAAAAAAGTTGTACTTTTGCAGCCTCAAATTTTAATATAATATAAGTAATGAACGATAAATTATTTTCAGAATTTCCTCCCATTACCACAGAACAATGGGAAGAAGTGATTAAGGCAGACCTGAAAGGTGCCGATTATGACAAAAAGTTAGTATGGAAAACAATAGAAGGTTTTGACGTTAAGCCTTATTACAGAGCCGAAAACTTGCAGACTCTTGGCTACTTGGAAACAAATCCTGCCGAAAAACCCTTCACCAGAGGACATCATAAGGATAATAATGTCTGGGATATTCGTCAGGATATTGAGCAGGAAGATTTGAAAGAGGCTAACCGCATTGCCCTGGAAGCAATAAAAAGAGGTGTAAATTCAATAGGTTTCAATGCCAAAGCCGTTAAGAACCTTAACGATTTGAAGCAATTACTTAACGGAATAAACCCGGAAGAAGTAAAGATAAACTTCACTAAAACAATTTCATTTATTGAATTGATAAAATTGTTTATAGAATACATAAAAGAGAACAAAATCAATGGGGAAAAGGTAAAAGGCTCTTTGAACTTTGACCCTTACGCTTTTGCATTAAAAAGAGGTTTTTTCTATGACAGCGAAGATGCAAATTATAACGAAGTAGCACAAATCATTTCTCTTGTTAAGGAAAATATACCTCACTTTGACTGCCTGACCATAAACGGAAGTGTATTTTCCAATGCAGGAGCAGGTATTGTTCAGCAGTTGGCTTATACTTTATCCGCCGCAAACGATTACCTGTACAACATAACCCCAAAAGGTATCGCTCCTCATTCGGTTGGTTACCGTATGGTTTTCTATTTTGCAACCGCTTCCAACTATTTTATGGAGATAGCAAAGGTTAGGGCTGCACGCCTGCTTTGGACAAAGATAATGGAACAGTACAAACCAAAATGCGAAACGGCATATGATTTACATATACATTGTGAAAGTGCCTTGAACAATAAGACAATATACGACCCTTATGTGAATATGCTGCGTACAACAACCGAAACTATGAGTACTGCTATCGGAGGAGCCGATTCCATATCCGTAAGTCCTTTTGACGTTGCCTTCAAAACCGATGACGAATTTTCTCGCCGCATAGCAACCAACCAACAAATTCTTCTAAAAGAAGAAAGTTATATGGATAAGGTGATTGACCCTGCTGCCGGCTCTTATTACATTGAGAGTTTAACCGATGCCATTGCTGCAAAAGCATGGGAAATGTTTAAGGAAATAGAAGGTAAAGGCGGCTTTGTCTCTGCAATCAGAGAAGGTTTTGTACAGGAACAGATAGCCAAAACAGCAGAGCAGAGAGCCAAAGAAATCGCCATGAGAAAGGCTTCCATACTTGGTACAAACCAATATCCGAATATGTCGGAAAAAGCATCGGATACAATAAAAGACATAAAGCCTTGCGGCTACAAAACCGATGGAAATGAAATACGCACCTTGCCTTTTATCCGTTTTGCTCAGCCTTTTGAAGCCTTGCGACTTGCTACCGAGAGAGCGAAAAAAACACCAAAGATATTTCTTTTAACTTATGGTAATCTCGCTATGCGTAAGGCAAGAGCAGGCTTTGCAACAAATTTCTTTGCTGTTGCGGGTTATGATATTAAGGAAGGAGCGGGATATAACGATATTGCCTGTGGTGTGGCTGATGCTTTGGCTGCCAATGCAGACGTGGTTGTTCTTTGTTCTGCCGATGAAGAATATGTTACCCTTGCCGAAGGAGTTTGCCCTGCATTGAAAGGAAAGATAAAGCATATTGTTGTGGCAGGAAATCCTGTTGAACAGGCTGAAACTTTACGTAATCTGGGAGTAACCGACTTCATTCACGTGAAGACCAACGTTCTTGATGCTTTGGAACGATATAACGCTGCATTATTACAATAAATAATAAGTAATGAGTTATTGAATTAAATGAGAAGCCTGATAAGATGTTATCGGGCTTTTTTACACTATTTTCATACTAATGTTTGTCCGTTAAACCTAAAACTTAAACGTGTTGAAATCAAGTTATAGTAACGCAAAGTAACATTATAATATCTACGAAATGAAAAAAAATTGTATTAAAAGAGGCATTTATTCAAAAAAAATTAGTACCTTTGCAACCTGTTTTTTATAAAAATTTCATTTTATGAGCATATATGTAATTATATTGATAATAACGGCAATTCTTACTCTGTTTGGCTTTTGGCTTGTTTTCCAAAAGTCAGGTGTTAAGGGCTGGTTGGTTATTGTTCCTTTGGTAAATGTGTGGTATTTGACCAAAATAATAGGTAAAAACTATTGGTGGTTCGTTTATTTTTTAATTCCGTGCATCAATATCTTTGTTTTTATGCTTGCAATAGGCGAAGTAGCAAAATGTTTCCGCAAAAACGGATTCTGGTTTCAGTTGATTGCTGTGTTGTTTCCTTTTGTTGTCCTGCCGTATCTCGGTTTGAAAAAGACAGAAACTTACACTCACCCGTCTAAACTGCCGGAAGAAAAAAAGAGTGCCACAAGAGAATGGGTTGATGCGATAGTTTTTGCTGTTATTGCTGCGTCCGTGATACGTATGTTTTGTTTTGAAATGTATACTATTCCGTCCTCATCTATGGAAAAGTCGCTACTGGTTGGTGATTATTTGGTTGTGAGCAAACTTTCCTATGGTCCACGAATACCTAATACCCCTTTGGCATTCCCTTTGGTGCATCACACGATACCAATCCTGAATATGAAGTCGTATTTGGAATGGATACACCTTGATTATTATCGTTTCCCGGGCTTAACCAGTATTAAACGCAACGACGCTGTTGTTTTCAATTTCCCTGATGGGGATACGCTTTCTTCTTATTTTCAAAGCAATCAGAGTTATTACAGTTTAGTCCGCAAATACGGGCGAGAGGCAGTATGGAATAATCCTCAGGAGTTTGGAGATATTATTACAAGACCTGCGGATAAAAGGGAAAATTTCGTAAAACGCTGTATTGGATTGCCGGGAGAAACCATTAGTATTGATAATGCAACGGTTTATATCAACGGGAAACCATTGGAATCGCCTGAAGATTTTCAACTGACCTACAGAATAAAAACTAAAAAGAATGATGTAGGCGAATACTTTTCTTTGAATCAAAAAGAATTGTTACAGATGGGCATTTCAAAGGAGGATATGGAGATGATGAACGAGTATTATTATGTTAATTTGACCAAGAGTCAAATATACGAACTTTCACATACTCCTTACGTTAGACTGATTGAGCCTTTGCAGTTTGAGAATAAGACTTACACATCAATCATTGAGCCTTCTGCCAAAATACCTTGTTCTATTATCTTTGCTCCAAACCTTTATGACAAAAGTAATTTCTTAAAAGTAGTCGGTTTGGACTCAATAGAAATAGCCAACTGCAGGAATTACCCAACGCTTCCTTTGAGCAGGGAAATTGCAAATAAGATAAAACAAATTCCTTATGTGGAAGATGTGAGCCAAATGCTTTCTTTAAAGGATTACAGAGACGAAAATATGTTCCCTTATGGAGATGAGTTCAAATGGAACGTTGATTTCTACGGACCGATTACCATTCCCAAAAAAGGAATGACCATAACACTGAACGAAGAAAACCTAAAATACTATCAAAGAGCCATAACAGCGTTTGAAGGAAATACTTTGGAAAAAAACAATGAAGGCAAATATCTGCTCAATGGACAGATAGCAACCACTTATACTTTCAAAATGGATTATTATTGGATGATGGGAGATAACCGACACAACTCTGCCGACAGCCGTTTTTGGGGATTTGTTCCCGAAGACCATATTGTAGGTAAGGCAGTCTTTGTATGGTTCTCGTGGAATAAGGATATGACGTGGTTTAACAAAATAAGATGGAACAAATTGTTTAGAACAGTAAATTAAAATAAAAAAAATTATAACCAATGAGGAAAATCAGAATTTTAATAGCAGATACGGACGTGCATGTTGCTCCCGTATTGAAACATTATCTTGAAGAAGATAATTATGATGTGATTTTGACAGCAGAGGGTCAAAAGGTAATAAAATTATTTGAAGAGAAGAAATTTGATTTCTTAATTACGGAAACAAGTTTGCCTTTGATGGACGCTTTTGGTGTTGTTCAGCATATCCGCAAAAAAAACAAAAATGTACCCATTATATTTTTAAGTGGCAAGAATGATGAAGCCACTAAAATACAAGCATTTGAAAACGGAGCAGATGATTACGTTACCAAACCGTTCTCAATACCCGAATTATTATTACGTGTTAAGGCTATCATAAGACGTTGCCTGAACATAGCACAGGAAAGTGAGAATATACGGTTAAGTAACTTCATTTTCAACAGAGCGGCTCAACAACTGATCTTTGAAAACCCTGAAACAAAAGAACAGGAGATAACACGGCTTACAATCAAAGAAGCAACTTTGTTACAGTTGTTTTCCAAGCACATTAACAGTGTTATTCCGGGGCAGGAGATACTTTCAAAGGTATGGAATAACGAAACATATATGCACTCACGCTCTTTGGATGTATATATCACTCGTTTGAGGCGATATTTTTTGAAAGACCCGAAGATAAAAATAACTAACAAACATGGCGTTGGCTTTGAACTGCAAATAGAAGGATATGAGCCTGTAGAATAATGCTGTATGGATAATTACATTGTATCGGCTCGCAAGTACAGACCAGCAGATTTTCGTTCCGTTGTGGGACAGGAACATATCACAACTACACTTCAAAATGCCTTAAAGAACAATCAATTGGCTCAGGCTTTCTTGTTTTGCGGTCCAAGAGGCGTTGGCAAAACTACATGTGCGAGAATTTTAGCCAAAACCATAAATTGTCAGCATATAACCCCTGATTACGAGGCTTGTAACGAGTGTGAAAGTTGCCAATCGTTCAATAAATCGGCTTCTTTCAACATTATAGAACTTGATGCCGCTTCCCACAACTCCGTAGATGACATTAGAGAACTTGTGAAGGAAGTTTATCTGCCCCCACACGAAGGAAAATACAAAATATACATCATTGACGAGGTACATATGCTGTCTCCGCAGGCGTTCAATGCTTTTTTGAAAACGCTGGAAGAGCCTCCTGCCTATGCCAAATTTATTCTGGCTACGACAGAAAAGCACAAAATAATGCCAACAATCCTTTCCAGATGTCAGATATTTGATTTCCACAGGATAAAGAATGAAGACATTGCACGCCATATTCAATATATTGCGGAAAAAGAAGGAGTTAAGGCAGAGAATGAGGCTTTGCACATCATAGCACAAAAGGCTGACGGCGGCTTGCGTGATGCCCTTTCAATGTTTGATATGTTGGTGTCATTCACACAAGGTAATCTCACCTACGAAAACATCATTGAAAACCTTAATATACTTGATTACGATTACTATTTCAAGTTTGTGGACTGTTTTATGAAGAATGATTTGGCTACGGTGTTGCTTATGTTTAATGAAGTGCTGCAAAAAGGTTTTGAAGGCAATCATTTCATCAACGGACTTGCAAATCATTTCCGTAATCTTTTGGTTTCCAAAGATGTGAATACCATTTCATTGCTTGAAGTCAGCGAAAACATAAAACAGAAGTATCTTCAACAGGCACAAATCGCTCCAATAGACTTCATTTTGAAATGTCTGGGACTTGCAAACACCTGTGCTATGGAATACAGGGACGCTTCCAACAAGCGATTGTGCGTAGAACTGAACCTGTTGCGAATGTCCAAACTGACCAATCAGCAAAAAGTCGCTCCCAATGCTCATTCCGCTGTAACCTCCGCACCAAATAACGCAGTGCAAGAGGGAGAAAAAAAAAATGAGTTAGTCAATAATCCCATTCAAACGCCTCAGGAACAGAAACCTGAGGTCAAAATAAGTTCCGCTTTTCGCAGTCCGCTGTCCGTAAATCCTCATCAAACGATAGCAATCGACATTAAAAAACGGGAAGAGGAAGGTTTGCTGATAAAAAATCTTATTTGGGACGATTTTATGCAAATATGGCAGGAATATGTAAGCAATGCAGATGAACAAAATCCCGATTTATACTTCGTATTAAAGGATTTGACGCCCGTGAATAATAAAAATAACACCGTAACTTTAACTTTCCCCAACCACGAACAGCAAAATACTTTCAACCTGTCAAAGCCTGATTTTATTCAAATGGTGAGAGAAAAAACCGAAGTCAAGAATTTCAACATCATAGACCGCATTGACATAAAGGAAACGGAAGGAAAACCATACCAACCCGCTGATAAATATAACTTTTTTGTTGAAAAAACGCCCGTACTTGCTAAATTGCGGGAATTTTTTGAAGCAGATATAGATTATTAAATATCGTTAGATTTATGGGAGAAACGCTTGTATTTTTGGGATTGCTCGTTTTCGCCGCACATTTCTTTTCTATGATTTTCAGTAAAAAGAAAGTGTCGGACGTGTTGCTTCTTATGATAATAGGAATTATCATTGGACCGCTCCTCAACCTCGTTTCACCGTCAAGTTTTGGCTCTGTGGGTGAGGTATTTACAACTATTACGCTGGTAGTAATTCTTTTTGAGGGAGCGTTAGACATTAGTATCAACGACTTGCAGCGTTCGTGGAAAACAACCATAAGACTTACGCTCATCAATGCTGTTTGTACGGTAGTCTTATCCTCAATCCTATGTCTGTTGTTTGAATTGAGTATGATGAGTAGCCTTATCATCGGTTGTGCTTTAATAGGAACGGCTGCCGCAGTGGTCATTCCGATGAGTAACTACTTAAAATTAGGCAACGCAACAAAGACTGCCCTTGTTCTTGAAGCGGCTCTGAGCGATGTCATTTGCATCGTAAGTACGCTTGGACTGATTGACGCTGCCAAATTGGGCGAAGGCTTGAATATATTTAAGATTGCGGGCAACATTTTAGCCTCTTTCGTCATTGCAACCATTATTGGCGTGGGCAGTGCTTTAATTTGGGCAAGCCTTTTGGAGAAAGTACGCAAATTAAGGAACTCTATGTTTCTCACTCCTGCCTATCTGTTCTTCATTTACGGCGTTACGGAACTGATGGGTTTTAGTGGTGCTATTGCGGTGCTGGCTTTCGGCATCACGATAACAAATATGGAATACTTTCATTTCAAATTCATTACACGTTTTCAACAAAATAAAGAACACCTGATGCTCAATGCACACGAAGAAAGTTTTATTAGCGAGATAGTTTTCTTCCTTAAAACGCTGTTTTTCGTGTATATAGGGTTATCAATCACCTTTGAAAATCTTACTTCGCTTATTATAGGGCTGTCAATAACCTTTTTGCTGCTTGTAGCCCGCATTTGCGTAGCCCGAAACTGCTCTCCAAAATCGGCTAACACCTTTGACAAAAGCATAATAGGCTCTATGATTCCGAAGGGACTTGCAACGGCTGTCCTCGCTTCAATACCCGCTCAAATGGGACTTCCAAACGGCGAAATGATTAAAACCATTGCATTTGCCGTTGTTTTCTTTTCCATTCTTATATGTTCAATCTGTGTCTTTCTTATTGAGAATGTGAGTGGTGTTCGTTCGTTTTTTGACCTTGTATTCGGCAACAACAACAACAAATCCAAAGAATAATTTACAATAACCCAGTTCCATCCGCACATCATCTGATTTCATTCGGGCAAAAACTGCTTTGGTTCATCCAAAACCCTGTTTCGTTCGTCTATAATCAAATTTGGTTCATCTATAATCAAATAAGGTTGAGCGTTTCCTGCGGGGATAATTGAGTTTTCCCCGCAGGAAAACATAATTATCCTGCGGGGAAACGATCAATACTATTTGATTATAGATGAATGAAACTTGATTTTGAATGAATTATATTTGATTCTGTAATTACTCAATAAAGATTGAATGATGCAGAATGAAATTTGGTGGTTGCCGATTAAAAGAAAAGTTGTATCTTTGCCAAAAAAAACGGAATTGTTACGAAATAAACTTAAATCATTCTCGGTAATCCTTTCGCCAATGGAAGCAGTTACAAATCAGCCATTTCGCAAAATTTGCAAGAAATATGGTGCTGACGTGCTGATAACGGAATTTGTGTCTTCGGATGCTCTTTTGCAAGAGGTGGAAGCGAGTAAAAAGAAACTCCTTTTTGACCCCGAATGCGAGAGACCTATTGGTATTCAGATATTTGGAAACAATGAGCAAAGCCTTGTTGCTGCTACCGAAATAGCAGCAGGATATGAGCCGGATTTTATTGATATTAACTGGGGTTGTCCTGTGAAAAAAATTGCCGGAAAGGGCTGTGGCTCAGGTATAATGAATGATGTGCCGAAGATGATTAGGCTTACTGAGGCTGTTGTTAAGCATTCGCCTCTGCCTGTGTCGGTTAAGACCCGTCTTGGCTACGATGAGAGCAATAAACCCATTGTTTATGTTGCCGAAGCCTTGCAGGACGTGGGCGTAGAGGCGATAAGCATTCACGGAAGAACCCGTTCGCAAATGTATAAAGGGCTGGCAGACTGGTCGTTGATAGGAGAGGTGAAGGCAAATCCACGTATGCACATTCCCGTTTTTGGCAATGGGGACATTGATTCGGCGGAGAAAGTGGTTGAATACAAGGAACGTTACGGCGTAGATGGCATTCTAATCGGCAGAGCGGCAATGGGTAATCCCTTTATTTTCCTTCATTCGCAACAGGCTTTGAAAGGCGAGCCGCAAAGTGTCATTTCCGTTGGCGAAAGAGTTGATGTATGTTTGCAACATCTTGAAGCACTGCGTCAATGGCGAGGAGAAAGGGCAGCCTTACTTGAAATGCGAAAATTCTATTCGGGATATTTTTATGGTATGAGCAACTTTAAGCCCTATAGAATAAGGCTCGTAATTGCTACATCTTACGATGAAATTTATGAGATTTTGGAAAATGTACGGCAGAACTTTCATTTGTGATTTTATTTGATTTTTTTGTACCTTTGCAACCTGATTTTGATATAATAAAATAACATTTTATAGCGATGAAACAGCGATTTACATTTTTTTTATGTGTTCTTGGTATGGTATATTCTACTTATGCACAGGAATATAGAGCGAGCGTCAAACTAAATGAGAACCTTACGCCGACAGAACAAAAGTATATGAAATTTCTTTACGATTATATGCCGTTGAGCGACCTTGCCGATTACACGGAAGACTATTTTCTGGCTCAGGTTCGCACGACCATTGAGGCAAAAAATTATTTCCACTGGGGCAAAACGATACCTGACGAAAATTTTATGCACTTTGTACTGCCTGTAAGGGTCAATAATGAGAACCTTGACACGGCTCGGCAGGTCTTTTTCGATATGTTAAAGGAACGGATTAAGGATATGACGATGTATGATGCCATTAAGGAAGTCAATCACTTTGCTCACGAACACGTAAATTACAGAGCATCGGACGGAAGAACCTCTTCGCCGTTGGCAACTCT
>JAISTG010000095.1 GCA_031272705.1 Bacteroidales bacterium
GTATTATGAAAAACGATGTTTATAAAAGAAAAGGCAGAGCGGGAAGGTAGTTAAAGCAAGATAATAAATATATTTTTTAGAGATAAATGAATTCAAAACAAGCAAATGAATAAAGCAAAAAAGCCTGCAACGGACTAATTTCCTTAAATCCGATAGGACTATTGTCCTTGCCAATACTGCTAATATCCGTTTAGTTATCAACTTTATCATTTTGCTTCAAGCGTAGGAAAATAGTAACATAATCATGTTCCCTTATCCATACTGAAGCTATAGCAAATGCTTTGTGTCAAAATAAAGAAAGCCCACGCTTCACGTGTTTTCTTTTGTTTCTGTGACACTACATAATCATGTAGTATGAAATTGCTATATTTCAGTATTTAGAAACAATATACGTTACAACTTTCTGTAACTTTATGGCGGCAAAAGTACAAAAAAAAAATCAAATAATCATAAATTGAAATATTTTTTTATATTTTTGAATCTTTAACTAGACATAGTTAAACTTGATTATAACCTTATATTATAGAATTAGATAAAGAGAAAGTTTATCTTCCCAAATACAGCATCAACACAGAAATATCAGCAGGCGACACTCCACTAATACGACTTGCCTGTCCAATGGTCGAAGGACGTATTTTACTTAATTTTTCCCTTGCTTCAAAGGATAGGGATTGCAGACTGTGATAGTCAAAATTCTCTTTAATAGGCAGATTCTCGTGTTTAAGCATTTTATCCGCTATTTCCTGCTCCTTGATGATGTAACTCTCGTATTTAATGAAAGTCTCTACATTTTCAATCACCTCCCTTGCTATGTCATCAGGCAGTTTTAACAACTCATTATGAAGTGTCGGCAGATTGTCGGCAAGATTTGTGAGACTGATATTTGGTCGCAAAAGTAGCAAAGCAAGTTTTGATTTTTGAGACAGGGGAGAGGAGTTTATGTCTTCAAGCAAGGAGTTTATTTCCAATGGATCGGCAACATTATTCCGCAGATATTGAGTAAGGCTTTCGGCATAAAGTACCTTTTTTTCAACTTTTCGCAATCGTGCATCGGTCGCCAAACCAACCGAATGCCCAATCGGCGTAAGCCTTTGGTCTGCATTGTCCTGCCTTATCAGAATGCGGTATTCCGCACGTGAGGTAAACATTCGGTAAGGCTCATCTACGCCTTTGGTAATCAAATCATCAATCAATACTCCAATGTAAGCATCGGAACGTTTAAGTATTAGCGGCTCACGTTCCTTTATTTTCAAAGCCGCATTCACTCCTGCAATCAAGCCTTGTGAAGCAGCCTCTTCGTAACCCGTTGTTCCGTTAATCTGTCCTGCGAAATAAAGGTTTTCAATCAGTTTTGTCTCTAATGTGTTGCGAAGTTGTGTCGGAGGAAAATAGTCATATTCAATGGCATAACCCGGTTTCTGTATCATCGCCTGCTCAAATCCCTTTATTTTTCGCAAGGCTTCGTATTGTATGTCAAGCGGAAGCGATGACGAAAAGCCATTTACATAATATAGATTGGTGCTATTGCTTTCAGGTTCAATGAATAACTGATGACGTGTCTTGTCTGCAAAACGTTCTATTTTGTCCTCAATAGACGGACAGTAACGAGGACCACGCCCCTTTATTCTTCCCGCAAACATAGGCGAACGTTCAAAGCCCTTTCTCAATATATTATGAACCTCTTCGCTGGTATAGGCAAGATAGCAACTTCTTTGAATTAAGGGGGTTGTACGTTTGTAAAGATAAGAAAAGCATTCGGGATTGTCATCGCCCTTTTGCTCGGCAAGCACATCAAAATTTATACTTCTGCCATCAACTCTCATCGGCGTACCTGTTTTTAATCTATCTGTCTCAAAGCCATATATTTTCATCTTATCCGACAGAAAATTAGCAGCGCTTTCACCCGTTCTTCCACCTTCAAAATTCGTTTCGCCGATATGTATTATGCCTTTAAGAAAAGTTCCATTTGTAAGTACAACTGCTTGACTTGCAATTTCCAAGCCCGATAAAGTTTTAACACCTCTTACTTTCCCGTTTTCAATACGCAAATCCGTAACTTCATCTTGCCATAAGGAAAGATTATGAGTGTGTTCCAACAACTTACGCCAGTAAATCCCGTAAGCAATGTTATCTACCTGCGCCCTGGGAGACCACATTGCAGGTCCTTTACTGCGATTTAACATACGGAATTGCAACGTATTAGAGTCTGTAACCAAACCTGAAAATCCGCCAAGTGCATCTATCTCACGCACAATCTGCCCTTTGGCAACGCCACCCATAGCAGGATTGCACGATAAAGCACAAATAGCGTTGAGATTTTGCGTTATCAGCAGTGTTTTTGCTCCCATTGTCGCCGCACATATAGCCGCTTCGCACCCTGCATGCCCACCTCCAACTACTGTTATATCATATTGTTCAAACATTATTTCTTATCCGATTTGTTATTACGGGTTGCAAAGATACAAATTTTTCATTTATTAAGCCCGAATGCCATTATAACCTTACGAAACTGTGTTATCATTTACTAAAATTTGATTCTAATTTCCTGAAATCAAATTCTAGCGTCTTGAAATCAAATTATAGAATTCTATAATCAAATTCTAGCGTTCTGTAATTTGATTTCAGGACGCTAGAATTTGATTTCGTGACAACATAACCTAATTCTCTGAAAACCAATGCTCATTTTTGAGTCATTTTTTGAGAATGTGTGACACGATTTTTAAGATATAAAAAGCGATTTATTGCTTTTATTATTTCAAAGCGGTTTCTGCAATGCCTTCTCCTTTGAGTTTCAGTTTGTCAAAGTATGCAGGAACAGATTGTCCTCTCAGTTTATCAACGTACATCTTGGCAAGGTACTGACTCAACATAAATCCGTGTCCCCGCAAACCAACGAACAAGCCGTTTTCAGGGTCAATGATGTAACGCGGTTCGGTGTAATAGCCCGACC
>JAISTG010000064.1 GCA_031272705.1 Bacteroidales bacterium
GTGTTCCAACCCAAAGCAACAAAACTTTGAGTCATAATTCCTAAAATGTTTCTTTTGGTAGCCAAACCACCATAGAACATTGCCAATGCCGGTGTCATTAGCATCACTAAACTCGTACATACGAGCATAAAACCGGTTGAACCTGTGTTAAACATAATTTCTATAATTTATTTTATTTGATTAAATACTGAATCCTGTTCCTAAAACAAAATAAGACTTGTTAGCATCCGGATTAAAGATAAGTCTTGTGTAGATTGGTAATGAGAAAGCATCGGTTATCTTCAACTGCTTTGTTATTCCAAGTCCGAGATTGATAAATCCGAACCCATCAACGCCATAAGCATAACCCGTTAAAGCACATCCCGCAAACACACTCAAATCTACTCCCCATTTCTCTATGCTTGGATTGTAGGAAACTTCCGCATAGGACGAGAAAGCATTGTCCTGACTTGCAGGCTTCTTGTCGTTGCCATAGAAATTCATATAAAAGCCTGCCTTTATGGGCAAATCTTTTAAGCCATTGAATGTTACACCCGCTTCAAATATATGAGGAGTGGTGTTGGAGCCATATTCAAAATACTTGAATGTGCCGATACCATCGTCAGGAAAGCAATAATCGGTAACAATCACCGACAACATTTCATCTAAAAAAGTGTAGGAAATGTACAAATCCAACTCCTGACTTGTAAAACCAACAGTTTGAAATGCGCCCCATGCTCCTATCGACAGCCCATTCCATGAGAATGTTGCAGCAGGTTGTATTGACGGAACATTTGCCCCTAACGGCAATCCACGCCACACATAACGGCTTTGGAAATCAGCACCTACGGAAAAATTACTTTCCTGTGCCATACTACTGAATGCGAAAAATCCACTCGCAATAAATAATAAAAAAAGTTTCTTCATCTTTTGTTGTATTTTGATTAAACATTAAAATTTTGAGTGCAAATGTAAGTCCTCTTTTTCAAAAACAAGCAAAAAATAATGTAAAGATATAACATGTTACTGTCATAAAAAAATTATTACACAACGCTTAATCAATTCAATAATAGCAAAAAAGACACGCTCTTTACAGCAAAAAAATAATTTGGAATAAAGGAATAAATTTGCAGAAATCAAATATATTTTGTTACCTTTGCCACCTGAAAAAACCTTGTTTCGGTATAATGACATCTATTAAAAAACATATTTATTTATTGTGTATTTTCACTTTTTTGCTTTTGCAAAACGTTGTTGCCAAGCCGCCTTTAATTGATTCGGCAAGCAGTATTTATTATGACCAAAACGCCGAAACACTCTATAAACAAGGCTTTTATCAGGAGGCTTGCGAGCAATTTCGTAAGGCAAACGCCGTATCACATGAAGAAAAACAGGATAGAATATTCATCACGTTGATTATCTTTGTGTTAATTGACGCTGTTGGTTTGTTCCTGTTTCTTTATTTAGAGAAGCAACGAGCATTTAAGAAACTCGTAACCAAGAATATGCAGTGGGCAAAGCAGAATGAATGCAAACATTGTAATGAAACAGAATTACAAATCATAAATAAATTGATTGCATTGCTTGAAAAGGATAAGATTTATCGCAAAAAAGAACTGTCGGTCAATGATTTGGCAAAGATGTTATGCGTAAATCGCAACGTCCTTTCAAAAGTTACAAATACATATTTTAACAAAACTCTTCCCGCTCTTTTTAACGAGTATCGCATAAAAGAGGCTGTAAATCTGATTACCGATTCAAAAACAGGTAATTACAAAATTGAAGTAATTAGTGATATGTGTGGTTTTAACAATCGCCAGATTTTCCACTCTGCATTTAAGAAAGAGACTGGGCTTACACCAAACGATTTCCGTAAAATGGCTGAAAATAAGGATTTTGAACAGTAATAAATCTTCATAGCAGGCTTTCAAATTTTTAGAATCAAATTCCAGCGTTCCGGAATCAAATTACAGAACGCTGGAATTTGATTCTAGAATTCTATAATCAAGTTTCAGAATTATAAACCCTTATTTTGAAACGGTATTTTATGATTATGTTAATTTAACATCTTGTTTTGCAGGGCTATAACAGCAAGTTCGTACGACAAAAGCCCAAAGCCGAAAATTGTTCCGCTACAAACAGACGACAAAAGAGAAGTATGTCTAAATTCTTCCCGTTTCATAATATTGGATATATGCACTTCAATCACAGGGATTTGCAGAGCAACAACCGCATCTCTTATTACAACCGATGTATGTGTGTATCCTCCGGCATTAAGTATCACTCCATCAAGTTTTTCGCTTGCCTGCAAAGCATCAACCAGCGACCCCTCAACATTAGACTGAAAAAAGGAAATCTCAATATGGGGATATTTTGTTCGCAAATGCAGTAAAAATTCATCAAAACTTTCACTGCCATAGATATTTGGCTCTCTTGTACCGAGTAAATTGAGATTTGCTCCGTTTATTATAATTATATGTTTCATTTACTGTTGGTTTGGGATTATGGTTTTAAGAAAAGATTCCAATTCATTTGGCGTTATATCGCTCTTAATGACCATTTTAATATCATCTATGACAAATATCGCAGGTACTTTCATAAGGTAATGTTCAATTATTTCTTCGCATTCTTCGCAATAACCTTTAATCCAGTCTATTGGAAGGTCAAAAAACTTATCGTTAAACGCCTCTTCGGTGGTCTCAACTGCCACAGCAACAACGGCAAGTGTCTTTTGCTTAACATAAGTCGTTAATAATCTGTCTTTTTTTAGTTTATTAAGATATTTTTGACAGTGTTCGCAGTCGGGATTGTAGAAAAAAAGTACAGTATATTGAACATTTACATCGCTCATATACAATTCTTTTCCTTTGTAGTCAAGAAACGTGAAATCGGAAGCAAATTCCCCTGTTTTGCATTTTGTATTCTCCTGAGCCATCGTGCAAAGGCAAAAAACAAAAGAAAACATAAAAAAAATAAAACGTCTATTCATTATAATATGTGATTATTACAACACTATTAACGAAGAATTTGTGAATTTATTGTAAAAAAAAATGAAGTGTAAATTTGCAATTCAAATAATTTTTGTACCTTTGCAACTCAAAATTCAAAGATTTTGTCGCTGTTCTCGGCAAAAAAAATCAAATAATCTTTTGAAATATCTTAGCACAACGAACTTAATTTTTAATTATTATCATAACATAATTTTATATGTACAACAAATCAGAACTTGAAAAGATGTCTTTAGAAGAGATAAAGACAATAGCAAAAGGCTTTAATTTGACTAAAATAAGCCGTTTGGACGCTCACGAAATCATTTACAGGATTTTGGACTTTCAGGCAGCCAATCCTACCGCCGTTAAGATGGAAGAACCAAAACCAAATTTGACAGTTGTAACACGAAGTCAAAAAACAAAATCTCAAAACAAGTCTCCTGAACCTGTTATCGCTACAACAGAAAAACCAAAAGAAGAAAATGTGGAACAAAAAGCAGATGAAGAGCCTAAACAACTGACTTTCACTGCTAATTTCTCTCGCCGTAGAGGTCGCCCTAAAAAAGAAGCGACGTCAAATCCACCGATAGAAGAGACAAAGGAAGAACCTAAAAAGACAAAAACCGAACAGCCTGTTGTTGTTGCAGAAAAAAACGTTGAGAAAATAACATTTCCGGAATTTTCTATTGATTTGGAACCTGTTGAAGTGATGATTCCTAATGATATGGAGCCTGTTCCGATTACTATACCGACTATTTCAACAGATCTTCTTGCCGAAGGTGAGACTGAAAAACAACTTGAAGAAAAGCAAATAGAACAAAAGCAACTTAAAACTAAACATCAACTCATTCCTACTGTACCTCCAAAACCTCTATTCCCATTTGAAGAAGAGGGATTGATTGAAAACGAGGGGGTATTGGAAATAATGCCTGAAGGATATGGTTTTTTGCGTTCATCGGATTACAATTATCTTACCTCTCCGGACGACATCTATGTTTCTCAATCTCAGGTAAAATTCTTTGGATTGAAGACAGGCGATACTGTTTTGGGTACAATACGTCCGCCAAAAGACGGAGAAAAGTATTTTCCTCTCGTTAAGGCAAATCTAATCAACGGTTGCCCACCAGAAGTTATTAAGGATAGAGTACCGTTTGATTATCTTACACCACTGTTTCCTCAAGAAAAATTTGTTCTTACAGGGCATAGGCAGGAGAGTGTAAGCACTCGTGTCATTGACCTCTTTACTCCTATCGGCAAAGGACAGAGAGCGTTGATTGTTGCACAGCCAAAGACAGGTAAAACGACCCTTTTAAAGGAAGTAGCCAACGCAATAGCAGCCAATCATCCGGATGTGTATCTCATCGTTTTGCTTATAGACGAACGACCTGAAGAAGTAACCGATATGCAACGCACGGTTAATGCCGAAGTTATTGCTTCTACTTTTGACGAACCGGCAGACCGCCACGTCAAAATAGCAAATCTTGTCCTTGAAAAAGCAAAACGTATGACCGAATGCGGACATGACGTAGTTATAGTTTTAGACAGTATAACCCGTTTAGCGAGAGCGTATAATACTGTTACGCCTGCTTCCGGCAAAGTGCTGTCGGGCGGTGTGGAAGCAAACGCTCTGCAAAAGCCAAAGAGATTCTTCGGTGCTGCACGCAACATTGAAAACGGCGGTTCACTCACTATAATCGCTACTGCTCTGATTGATACAGGTTCAAGAATGGATGAAGTGATTTTTGAAGAGTTTAAGGGAACAGGAAATATGGAATTACAACTCGATAGACGGCTTAGCAACAAACGAATCTATCCGGCAATAGATCTTGTGGCTTCTTCAACTCGCCGCGAAGACCTTTTGCAATCCGACAGCATTGTAAGCCGTATGCGAATACTGCGAAGCAATCTTGCAGATATGACCGTAATGGAATCAATGAACATTGTACATGACTTAATGTCAAAAACTAATACCAACGAAGAATTTCTCGTGATGGCAAACAGTTAATTCATTATCGTAAAATGAAGAAAAACATAGCACTTATTGCGGGTGGAGACAGCGGAGAGTATGAAATATCCGTACTTTCCGCTAAAAACGTTATGACAGACCTTGATAAAGAGCGGTTTAACGTTTATTTAATTATTGCAAAATACGGTAATTGGACATTTGAACAAAATAATACCGTATTCAACGTTGATAAAACCGATTTCAGCCTCAATATCAATGGACTGAAGGTACATTTTGATGCTGCTTTCATTATGATTCACGGCACTCCGGGCGAAAATGGCTTGTTGCAGGGCTATTTTGATATGCTTGGAATAAAATATACGGGCTGTTCTGCCTTGGTTTCGGCTCTCACTTTTGATAAATCATTCTGTAATGAGGTCGTTCGTAACTTCCACATTGTCAATGTAGCAAAGCATATTGCCATTACCCGCAATTCTCCTCTTGATTTGGATAACATAATTGCCCAAACAGGCTTTCCGTCCTTCGTAAAACCATCGCAGGGCGGTTCTTCGCTTGCGACCTTTAAGGTTATGAACAAGGCGGAACTTGAAAAAGCCATTGCCGAAGCCTTTAAGGTTGATAATAAAGTACTTGTTGAACAGTTTATTAAGGGCAGAGAATTAACCTGTGGTGTATTTAACGAAGAGGCTTTTCCCGTTACGGAAATCGTAACCGAAAGAGAATTTTTTGATTACGAAGCAAAATATCTGGGAATGTCAAAAGAAATAACACCCGCTCAAATTTCCGACAACTTGAAAACACAAATACAAACCGCAGCACTTCAAATCTATCAACGGCTTGGATGTAAGGGCGTATGCAGGGTTGATTTTATTTATGACGAAACGTCAAATGAAATCTATTTTCTTGAGATAAACACAGTTCCTGGTCAAAGTCCGCAAAGCATAGTGCCTCAACAGGTAAGGGCTATGGGCAAAACAACAGCGTGGCTTTACAATTCGCTGCTTGAGATTTAGCATTGATTATCAAAAGATTTGCTTTCGCATTCATGAAATCAAATTATAAAATTCTATAATCAAATTATAGAACGTTAGAATTTGATTTTAGAATTCTATAATTTGATTCTAATAAACTATAATTTGATTTCAGAAAATTCAAAGCCTATTTCCGCAAGGCGAATTTGTGTTCTGTCAAATTATTTTTTCTTTGTCATCATACAATATAAATTTATAATTTACGTTTTTCTTACATAACAATCGTATAATTAAAATCAAATTAAATGGATAAAGATTACATTTTAAGACAATTAGATAAGTGGGAAACGGATTTGGCTGATGCTTACAGCAAAGAGCCGCAAGATTCGGTTAGATTCCCAATTAGTCGCAAAATTATCAATAAGTTGATAGCATATTCCAGAATCTCGGAATACTGTCAAACGATTTCCGATGTTCATAAAACCATTCCATTCAATTAAAAGGGAAAAACCGCTCGTTATAGCAGGACCTTGCAGTGCGGAAAGTTATGAACAGGTATTGCAAACGGCTGAATCTATTGCCGTTAGCAGTCCTTCCGTTCATTGGTTCAGGGCTGGTGTATGGAAATCCCGCACAAGACCTTCGCAATTTGAAGGAATAGGCAGCGAAGCCTTGAAATGGCTTTCGCAGATTAAGGCTCTAACGGGATTAAAAGTTTGTACCGAAGTAATTAAACCTGAACATATTGAGTTATGTCTTAAACATGGCATTGACGGACTTTGGATTGGGGCAAGAACTTCAACAAATCCTTTTATGATTGAGGAACTTGCCAAATGTTTGCAGCATTTGAAGGTAACAAAACTTCCACTCTTCGTAAAGAATCCTCTTAATCCTGACGTAAATCTGTGGATTGGGGCTATGGAACGTTTTTATAATGTTGGATGTGAAGATATTACTGCCGTACATCGCGGTTTTTCGTTAGTGGATAACGGGAAGTATAGACAGAAACCTCTTTGGCAAGTGCCGATAGAGTTAAAGCGTTTATTGCCTGATGTTTCCGTGTTGTGTGATCCGAGTCATATTGCAGGGGAACGACAATATGTTTATGAGATTTCGCAAATGGCTATGGATTTAAGCCTTGATGGTTTAATGATAGAAGTGCATCATAATCCCGAAGCGGCAAAAACGGATAGCAATCAGCAGATTACGCCGGATGAATTAAAGTCCCTGCTTGAGCATCTAAACATACCGAACAGTGAAAACAGGTCGCTTTCCGACATAACGGCAATTCGGGAACGTATAGATTTTATTGATGACGATATAATGGACTTTCTGCAAAAGCGAATGGCTCAAAGTGAGGCTCTTGCACGGATAAAACATCAGGAAAATATGAGTCTGTTTCAGCCTGACAGGTGGCAGGAAGTGTTAAATGACCGACTGTTGAAGGCTAAACAAAAAGGGTTGTCACAGAATTTCATAAAGATAATTTTTGAGCAGATTCACGAGGAATCAATTAAGGTTCAAAGTTATGCAATTAAAAAAAACTCACTCCAAAAAGAGAATTGATTTGAACCGTATTTTATTATTATCTCCTTCTTCTTGAAGATTTATGAGTACCGCTACTTCTCAATCTTTTACTTGTCGCAGATGATTTATTTAACCAATCTACTCTCATTTCGTATGACAAGAACAAATAATGCCCTTCATTTATTCCCTTCCAACCTATTTTATTTAAGGAATAACCAATTCTGATATAACTCATATAGCCCTCAGGTATATAAGTTGCCGTTCTCATAGAACCTGTTCCTGAAATCCACCAGTGACTTAAAAAAACCAAAATCCAACACAATACAGGAAGCATTGAGATTGAGATTACTTCCCCCCACATTTAATTTATTTGGTATTCCCAATCCAAAATTTTGTTGAAATCCTATACCTATTGCACCCGACCCAACCTTAAATGATGCAAGAACAGGTAATTTTAACATACTGATGTAAGAAAATCCGTCTGATAACGTAATATTTGCTCCATACACTATTGGAGTGCTTATTTTGAACCAGTCCGTGAGACTGAAAGAAAAATTTAATCCTAAATCTACTCCCATTAAATAAAAATCGGAAAATTCTTTAACTCCTGCCCAACCATTAAGAAACGGATTAAAAGCAAAATCCGTTCCAAAAGTAATTCCTAATTCACATTTGCCCGCTTCAAAGAATGCAGGACCTCTCCATTGTGCAAAACTTGTTGTCATAATACTTGTAAAGACAAGCGATAGTAATACTTTTTTCATTTTTAATAATTTAATAAGTGCCTACTCTCTATTTTTAAGTCTATTTTTGGCTTATTCAGACTATATTTCTAAATTTACTAATTTGTATATTTTTATTTAATGTTAAACGTGTTTTTCTATTATGCGTACATGTACGCACACTCTCCGTACATGTACGCATACCGTCTGTACATGTACGCATACCTTCCGTACATGTACGCATGCTCTCCGTACATGTACATTTGATTTCTGATATTGTTATTACAAATCTATTCATAGCGGCAGCAAAAGTACAACTTTTTTTGAAACTCCCAAAATCTGTGTTAAAAGTTTGTTTGCGCCAGCCTTTGGTGTGAGCGCGACACGCACTGCACCAACACGGAAGCACTAAAAATAAAACAATAAAAGCGTGAAATTGCTTGACAAATAAAATACCAACATTTTGTACTTTTTATTTTTCCGATTATAGTTAATTCAAAAAGATGTTGTAACTTTGCATTTGTAAAAAATATAGTAATTCTATGAGAAAATGACAAGGAGCAGAATTTTAATTACTTTAATGCTTTTAATTGCTATTACGGCTTGTTCCAATAAAACAAGCAATAATAATGTAATAAAAGAGATAAAAGGCAATGGCAGATTTGTACAACAAATATCTATTGGTGATATTGATACGATAGTTTCTACTAATCCGTTCACTATTATTTATTGTTGGGGAGTTTGGTGCAAACCCTGTATAAATTCATTGCAAAATGAAATTAGTAAGTATTTGGATACAGCAAATACGGATAGCATTAAATTCATTCCGCTTTGCATCGGAGGCAATGAGAATAAAGTATTGAAGGTCTTAAATTCAATAAATTTTCAATATGGTTCTTACTTGTTTGCGTCAGGGACTGCCTTTGATAAGTATGTTTTGAACAATAAATTCAGTAATTTGTTTGAAAACTACAAAAAAGTAAATTATGTTCCTTTTGTTCTTCTTCTTAACAATAAAAAGAAGATATTGAACTACGATACAATAGATGAAAGATATTATACTTTATATGAAGTATTTGAAAAAATAAAGTAGTGGTATAATAATCTTTACATAATTTTTGTAACCTCTTTTTTATAATTAGCAATAGTATGAAAAATATGATTACGGATAAGGTAGGAGTAGCACAAGCGCAAAAGCCGCAACAACAATAAGAAAACGTACCAAATTATAATGATGACTTTCCTCACTGTCAAAAAGAGTTGAGACCGCAACATGCAGCAATATCCCCACCACAAAAGCCTGTACAAAAGCCGAATAACGCATTATTAAATCCGAATAATGTCCCATCATCGCCCCTACAACACCCATTACAGCAAAGATAGAAAGCATAAAAAAGGATTTCGTTTTGCTGCTGCCATTTTGAATGAACGAACTCACAATTACAATAGATACAGGTATGTTATGAAGTATTACGCCCGTAAAAAGAGATGTGTTAATGTTATCCCCTTCAATCAGTGCAAATCCTTCAAAGAATGCGTGTATGGAAATTCCAATTAAAATGGTAAGGGGAATGATAAAGGACAGATTATGGGATGTTTCATTATGAATATGACCGTGTTCTGCTCCATGCGAAACAAGTTCCAGCAAAAGTTGAACAAGAAAACCTCCGAGTATAAAGGCTGCACATAGAGTTGGATTGCCGTTCTGCGTGAATATACGGGGTAACATATCCACCAGACACACTGCAAGAAGAAACGCTCCTCCAAAAATGGAAATGTATTTTAACGTTTTGCCTCCTGCATTGAATACAAAAAACAAACCACCACTTATTATAGCAGACAGAAACAAAATCGCAAGCCACAGAAACAACATCTACCTGCCTCCCATTAGATTCCTTACTGCATCTCCATATTGTGTTGCCGTTTCCTTATCTCCCTTTTTGAGAAAATGTTCTTCCATTATGGAATACACTTTTGCGGCTGCGTTACGCTGATCCAAGCCCCACGCCTGATATATTGCCATTAACTGCTGCACGGTGCTATTATCAAACCGTTCAATGTCTATTAACCCAAGCAGATATTTCTCCGCATCAACCAAATCCGGCGGTTGCTGACGTAGTTTAGCCTGTGCAGCAAGAGAATATGCAGCATTATATTTGAAATTGTGCTTTATAATTTTGTCGCAAAGGGTTGCGGCTTCGTTATTTTGTCCTTTCATCAGCAGTGAATAAGCCTTAAAGTAATTGGCTTGGTCTGATAGCGGATCATATGCAAGTATCCCATTCATCAAAGCAAGTACGGAATCACTTTTGTTTTCCTGCATATAAATTTGAGCAAGAGAAAAGGCTGCCGATTCGTTTTGGGGGTTGTACGCAAGGGCTTTATGATAAAGTGCAATGGCTGAATCCTTGTTATCTTTTTGCAATGTGGCAAGATAATCGCTTTTGTCGCCACGCTTAACGACTACGCAGATTGGTACATTATCAACCTCTACCTTATATACTGTGTTCTTTGGTGGATATGAACCGTTACGTAACTGCTCTGGATTGATACCTGTGGTAGCGAAAATAGCATAGTCCCAGTCCTTTTCTCCCATTTCGTAATAACGAATGAAGGTTGTAGTGAAATTCGTAGTGTCGTTTCTAAGAAAATACTTCACAGGTTTTTCATGCCATGCACCTACAATAATTTTACTGTTATCGGGTTTCTTTTCGGCATTCTTCATAACCCATTCGGTCGCTTCACGCAGGGAATGGAAGTAATAGTCAATTTCGTAATTTCCGTAAGCCTTTTTTACTCCGCCTTCCAATTCATTAAAATACACTACTTCGTAAGGATGATTGCGAATGGAAAATGCAAGAGGATGTATGCACAAAAGAGCAAACCCCAACCCCACAGCATATTTGCCATATTTGTTTTTTAGAACTTCTATCAAAGAATTGAAGCCCAACCCTGCACATGCAACCATAGCAGGATAGGCAAACATAGAGTGCCGCCAACCCCCGTAAACATTGGATTTGTTAATGGCAATCCATAACACGGGAAAAACAAATGAGAAAAAGACTGCAAAATAATAAAACCATTGTTTTCTGTTGTTTCTTAACAAAGCAATGGACAGCAAAACACCAACAATAACAGCCGTTGGAATCGTCATAAAGATAAATTTTGGTGTATAATACCATGGCAAAGCATCAGACCATACGGCATTCCCTTCAAATACCTGTCGTAAAGAAGTAGCAAACTTACTCATATTATCAAGAGCCTCCTTCACATTGGCAACGGGGGCTTCCATAGCAAAGGGCCATATTATTACCATAATAATATAACCTGCTACAGATATACCCAACGCCCACAAAAATGTTTTAAAGAAATATGGTTTAAGAGTTTTGAATTTCCATATATAATAAACGAGTGCAAAGAGTCCAAAGAACGCAATAAACAATAATCCTCCCACACGGACGCTTAATCCGAAGGCAAGGGCAAGAGCAAGTTTTATGGCTACACTCCATTTTATTGCAGGTAAATTATCAAGGAAGCATATTATATAATACACAATCATTATTGCTGCTGCTGCAAACGGTATATCTTTAAGATTATTGAAACTGTGTCCAATAAATCTTGGCGAAACTAACATTAGAACCAAAGTCAATACAGCCGCTCTGTCTCCGCCTATTTTTCGTGCAAGGAGGGCTGTAAATAAAATTGCCACCCACCCTAAAAAAGTATTTACCAAATGCCTTACAGCCATTATGTCATCTATTCCAAACAAATGATACACCATTGCGGAGAAAGTATCAGGAAATTGCCCATAATACGGAAGATTATAACTTGGTGTAACTGTTACGGCAGTTTTATCTCCTTCGGCATAATACTTCAAAACATTTTCCGAATGTTCCGTATGAAAAAATTCATCCCCCGAAATACCTGCATCCCTGCTTAAAACCAACAATACAACCAGCGACAACGCCGCAAGTAAATAAAACGCATTTTTCCAACCGAATAACGTCTTCATATTTTTCATTTGATTTAATTTATTAAACATTAGTTATTTATTTTATTTTTAGATTACCTGTTTCTAAACACTCTGCACCGGTTGCTAAATCACGGACACCGGTTGCCAAGTTACGGACACCGGTGCTTTTGATTGCTGTACTTGTGCAACAGGTTTCTGCACCTGTATTTTGAGTTTCTGATATTGTGATTACAAATCTGTTCATAGCGGCGGCAAAGGTACAAAAAGTTTTTTAATTCCTAAATAAAGTTTTTTTTATTTGAATCCGGGTTAATATGAAAAAAATTATTACTTTTGCAGCCGATTTACATTAAAAACATAAGAAATATGTCACAAATAATAGGAATACGCGCAAGGCAGATATTGGATTCACGAGGCAATCCAACAATAGAAACAGAAGTTTATACCGAAACCGGAGTAAAGGGTCGTGCTTCCGTACCTTCGGGTGCTTCCACAGGAGTTCATGAAGCCGTAGAATTGAGAGATGGAGATAAATCATTCTTTCTTGGCAAAGGCGTTTTGCAAGCCGTAAAAAATGTTAATACGGTTCTTAACGAAGACCTTAGAGGTTATATGGTTGAAGACCAAATAACCATAGATAAACGTATGATAGAGATTGACGGTACGGAGAACAAAGGAAAACTCGGTGCTAATGCTATTCTCGGCGTTTCTCTTGCCTGTGCAAAGGCAGCAGCAGAGGAAGCAGGTTTGAATCTTTACCGATATATAGGCGGAGTTAATGCCTGCACACTGCCAATACCGATGATGAATATCTTAAATGGGGGTTCGCATGCGGATAATCGGATAGATTTTCAGGAATTTATGATTATGCCGATAGGAGCAGAAACTTTTTCTCACGCATTGCAAATGGGAGCGGAAGTCTTCCACAATTTGAAAAAAGTACTTGCCGACAAAAATTATTCAACCAATGTTGGAGATGAAGGAGGCTTTGCCCCAAATATAAAATCCAATGAAGAAGCAATAGAAGTTGTGCTTTCCGCCATAGAAAAAGCGGGTTATAAACCGGGAGAAGATATTTACATTGCATTAGACCCTGCATCAAGTGAATTTTTTATACCTGAGGAAAATGTATATCACTTAAAATGGTCTTCGGGAAGGAAACTTTCTCCTGAGCAAATGGTTAGTTACTGGAAGAAATGGGTAAGGAAATATCCTGTCATATCCATTGAAGACGGTATGGCGGAAGATGATTGGGCTGGCTGGTCATTGCTGACAAAAGAATTGGGAAATAAAATACAACTTGTGGGTGATGATTTGTTTGTAACCAATCCTGCACGTTTGCAGATGGGTATTGACAAAGGTGTTGCCAATTCCATACTTGTTAAAGTGAATCAAATAGGAACGCTTACCGAAACAATAAACGCGGTAAATCTTGCTTACAGAAATTCTTACACGGCAGTAATGAGCCATCGCAGTGGAGAAACGGAAGATACAACTATTGCAGATTTGGCAGTAGCTCTTAACACAGGACAAATTAAAACAGGCTCGGCATCACGTACCGATAGAATCTGCAAATACAACCAACTGCTTCGTATAGAGGAAACATTGGGAGACGATGCTGTCTTTTTAGGCAAACAGTTCAAATTTGTAAAATAACATAATATAATTATGATACGGCTAAATGCGGAAATATATTCCCGTAACGCCATTCAATTAGCACCTTTCCTTATAGGGAAGGTGCTTTGTCGTAATACATGCGAAGGGGTTAAACGTTTAACAATAACGGAAACCGAAGCATATTACGGATATGACGATACGGCATCGCATGCCCATAAAGGCATCACACCAAGAAATGCTCCTATGTTCCAAAAGGGCGGAATAACTTATGTATATCTTTGTTATGGTATGCACAATATGTTAAATATAGTAAGCGGAGAAGCAAATCATCCTGAGGCTGTATTGATACGTGGTGTTGAAGGTTACGAAGGTCCGGGCAAACTGACCAAATATCTTAACATTACCCGCCAACAAAATGCCCTATCACTTATTGACAGCAATGAATTATGGATTGAGGACACTGGAACAAAGCCTCAATTTACTACTTTGAAGAGAATAGGTATTGATTATGCGGAAGAGAAAGACAGGGAACGATTATGGCGTTTCCATATTGCTTAATGGTTGTACATGTCGGTATTGTAAAACTCTAAAATACTAATCACCATAGTACGAGCCGCTACAGCAGGACTTTCGGGGTTCATTTCAATAGCCTGCGTGTAAGAATCAATAGCCCCTTTCCAGTTTTCGCAACGGCGATACGCATTTCCACGAAAATAATATGTCATATCATCGGCACAACCGCTTGCAATAATTTCTTCTACTTTGGCGAGAGCATCATCAAGTTTATGTTCATCAATCAGTTGCTTTATTTCCGCATTACATTTTGAAATTTCCATCTTATGTCATCCCTTTATATTCTGTTCCTTTTAGAAAAACACGCTCCACCTTATTAGTTCCATAATAATAAGGTATGTATTCAATACTCGGTATTGGCTTTGTGATGTAGAAATTAGCCACTTTACCAATCGCTATCGAACCATGTGTTTGACTTATTCCCATTGCATAAGCCGTATTGAGCGTTGTGGCATTGATAGCCTCTGCAGGCGTAAGACGATAATTAACACACGCCATACTGAGAATAAGTTGCATATTGCCCGAAGGAGATGAACCGGGATTGAAATCCGATGCCATAGCCACAGGAAGTCCATACTGAATCATTTCTCTTGCAGGAGATAACTTCATATTAAGGAAAAATGCCGCACCGGGAAGTATTGTCGGCATGGTTTGCGAGGTCATCAAAGCCTTTATTTCCTTTGCTCCGACAAATTCAAGATGATCCACACTCAAAGCATTATATTTTACACCAACCTGAACTCCGCCAGACATATCCAATTCATTTGCGTGCATCTTGCCCCGCAATCCAAAGCCCAAAGCGGCAAAGAGAATACGTTCAGTCTGTTCCGTAGTGAAGAAACCTCTGTCGCAGAACACATCAACAAAATCCGCAAGTTTCTCACGTGCAACCTCAGGCAGCATATCCTTTATTATATAATCAACATAGTCATCGGCTCTGCCCGCATATTCTTTCGGTACGGCATGAGCAGGCAGGAATGTAGCCTTTATTTCCAACGGCGAGTTCTCTCTAAGTTTTCTTATTACGCGAAGCATTTTCAATTCACTCTCAAGCGATAATCCGTAACCCGATTTAATTTCTACCGCACCTGTCCCATACATTATTATTTCGTTAAGGCGTTCCATCGCCGCCTCATAAAGTTCTGTTTCACTTGCTTGCCGCAAGCGTTCTACGGAATTAAGTATCCCGCCTCCTCTTTGGGCTATTTCCTCATACGACAAGCCTCTTATCTTATCCATATATTCTATTTCTCGCGAGCCTGCATAGACAAGATGAGTATGAGAATCGCAAAAACTCGGCAGCACAAAGCGTTCGTCGGCATCAACAACCATATCATATTGACCATTCGGCATAGCATTCATTGGACCAAAATCTTCAATTTTGCCTCCGTTCGTTATAAGATAAGCATCGGAGATAATGGTCAATTTGTCCATTTCTTTACCGCATCTGGCTTCTCGCAGGGTATCGCTCTCTACTCCTGCCAAACCTTTTATATTTTTAATCAGTATCTTCATCTTACGCATTATTTATTTATTCGTTTGCAAAGATACTATTTTTTTTTATAACATAACACATTTTTCAACTGATAGTAATCCGTATGCTTCTTTGACTTCTTTGAAATTTGATTATAGGAATGCAAAAATAACACTATGAAAAAATGAAACAATACAATATATTTTTATAATTGTTTTCCATGTTACGGAAAATTTGTATCTTTGCATCTGAAAATTGACTATAATTTATCATAAGATTATATAAAAGATGTATAGTAAAGTCAGGATATTGCTATTGTTCATTATGATTTTATTTTGTATGGTTTCGGTGGCTCAAACCGATAGCATAGATATGTTTTTTGCTGAATATGAAGCCGCAATACAAAATAACAATCAACCTAAAAGTAAAAAAATAAATACCGAAACAATAGCCCAAAAGACCCTTGAAGCCGTTTATGCCACTAAAAGCGTGGAACGGCTAAATGATTTTTGCATAACCTTTTACAGAGAAGAGAAATACGTGACGGAAGCAAAAAGAATACGCGACAAATTAGCATTTGAACAGGCTCAAAACGCAGGAACAGTAACGGCATATAAGGATTTCCTTGAACAATATCCTGATGCAATGCAAACAACGTTGGCTCAGTCATTTATAAATCAGGAAACATTGCAGCAATATATCACTGCAAAAAATACCGACAGCCTTTTGTCCTTTGCTAACAGCGTCAGCGACAAAACTTTATCACAAAAGGCGTTACAGGAAGCAGAAAAAATAATTTTTGAACAGGCTTTAACCGCCAACCAATCAGTTTCTTACGCCAACTATCTTGCGAAATACCCTGATGGAACGTACTCTACGATAGCCAAAGACAAGTATAACAAGGCTCTTATTAATGAAAACCTTCCCGATTACAAAGTTTCAACGCTCATAAACTTCCTAAAAAAGTATCCAAACCACCCTTCGTATCAACAACTCCTTGATACATTGCAATATATAGCCACAGAACGCACTTCTTACAAAGGTTTGCAATTCTGTAACGAAGCAAAACCAAAACAGGACAGCGTTTCAACATCGTTAAAAGCAGTTACGAAAAATCCAAACGTAATTCCATTGCCACGAAAAATAATTAAAATTTACAAAGATGAAGTTTTAACGGCGTATATTCCTAAATTGCTTGATTCCATTGATTTTACGGAGTTACAAAGTGCCTTTTCGGATGCCGATTTCTTTGTTTTCAATGATGGCAATGCGGTTCTGTTCGCATCAAACAGAGAAGACGGCTACGGAACTGACGGATTGAAACTTACAAAGCTGGATACATTAAATTCTCCCTTTGATTTGTACGTCTCATTTAAGCAAAACGGACACTGGAAAGAGCCTTTGCTGCTACCGAAACCTGTTAATAATGAGTTCAATCAATGCAAGCCTGTTTTGAGTAAGGATAAGAAGATGCTTTTTTTCTCAAATGAATATCCCGAAACTTACGGAAACAGCGATATTTACCTGTCTTATCGCAGTGATACGAGCGATTGGCAAAACTGGAGTGTGCCTCTGCACCTGTCTTATCTGTTTAACACGAAGGGAAATGACTTTGTGGTTGAGTATAACGATACTTCAATCATTGTAAAACAGGGTTTTAACGATGAAAAAGGTCAATTTAGACAACTGACAACCAAAAACGGTAACCCGATGTTCAGTTTCCGTTGCGGCAACGCAAAAGATATTAACGGGAAACCTGCTTCGGCAAGCATAATCATTGTAGATGAGGCAACTAACAAGCCTTTTGATTCGGTAGAAAGCAACAGTAATACAGGTTTTTTTGCATTTCGCAAGCCCGAAAAGCCATTTGCTGTTGCAGGAGTGAAAAAAGGCTGCATTCCTGTTTTGTTACAAAGTCGGCAAACAGCGTCGGACAGCACCATAATTGCCATTCAACTAAATGAAATACAGATGCTTATCAGCAAAAACAAAATACAGACTTTGGATATTCCGTTTGATGACAATGAAATGAAAAAACTGCCCGCCATAACTAAATTATACCTTCACTTTTTCGCACAGGAACTTATTGAAATGTCGCAAATAGTAAGCATTTCCGTCTTTTGCAACAGCGGATTGAAAGACCTATCACCACAGGAACTTGCTCAAAGCAGAGCAAATCTCATAAAGTCTGCTTTGATTGACGAAGGAATGCCATCGGAACGCATTGTGGCTGTGGGCTTTGAATATAAGACAAAGTCAAAATGCAGAGTTGAGACAGGCTTTATTGAAAATCAATAGTCTGCAAGTACGTTTCGCCCTCACGTCCCAAAGAAAAAAGCAGGTCAAGAAAAGAAAGATTTTGACAGAACCCTAATTTAGCGGAAAAACATTGAAGATATGGCGGAAAGAAACCTTGTTCCGTTCCCTGATTTTGAACCTTAAAAACTGTACGATAGTCATTTGCGTACTGTGTTACGTAATCCCGTGAAAGCGAAACGGCAGCAGGTATCGCAAAAACCCTGCAACAAAAGTCCAAAATCTCATTATTCAAATCCAAAAGCAAGTCATAACGCCTTGAAAAAAAAGGAAATATCTCTTCTTCAAAGTATTCAAAAAACGGACTCTTGCTATAAGCAGAACAAATTGCACGCCAATGCTTACGATTCCACGCTTCAGCATACGAGATTTGTATTTCGTTGGTTTTTTGCTTTGTTAAATGACTGCGTTTCAAGGGAATAATTAGTGGTTGCACTCCATTGGCAGCCTGAATGTAGGTTCGGTTGCGATAGGTCTGCTTTTCAAAAGTCTCAAAAGCCTCTATAACAGCCTCTTTGTACCTTCTCAAAGTAGCAAGATAAGCAATGGAAGGACAGAAGACTGTTGAAAAAATTGCAATGTTTGAATCCGATTTCATAGTGCAAAGATATAAAAATTCCAAACAGTATCCTGATTTCGTATAATTTGATTCCGGATTACTGTAATTTGATTATAGAAAATTAGAATCAAATTACAGCGTTCCGGAATCAAATTATAGAATTCTATAATCAAGTTCTAGCGTTCTGTAATTTGATTCTAATTTTCTATAATCAAATTACAGAAGTTACAGACTTTGATATAAGGCGTTGAATGACTAAAATCAAAGAGCAAAAGAAAAATAGAAAATATCCGATATACATTATGAATATGCCTAACGGTCGAAAGTTACGATGAATTTTACTCTCTGTTTGTCAATATCGTAAAAAGAAAGAAATATACGATATTTGCCAACAATCAATGGATAATTGATATAAATACTGATTGAATTTTACAGAATATCGTCCAACATCTTTTGTATTATTCTTTCAAGAAGCGGTATATCTTCTTTTACTATTCTAATGATTTCCTCTGCATCAACATCAAAATAATGATGAACTATTATATCTCTTAATCCCATTACTCCCTTCCATTCTATTGTTGGATATTGTTGCAAAAACTGTTTATTTGTGTGTTTATCCAAATTTTTAATACTTTCGCCTACTGCAATCAATTTCATACAGATGCTGTCAAGAACAGTCATTCCATAAGGCGAAGAATAGAAATCATCGGCATTGTTTATTGCTTTTGTGCGTTCGGTTATTGTCTGTAACGACTCATAAATTTGCTTCAATACATCAGCAATCAATTCTTTATTAAACATAAATACCTTCCTTTTCAATTATCTTTTTCAATACAGGGTTCATTCTTTCTCTTAACCTCACAACATCAACCCTATTTTGCAACAATTCTTCGAGTTCTGTTTTTATCATAGCCAAAGCACAAAAACCATTTAAAGAACCAACTATATAAATATCTATATCACTTTCTTCTGTTTGAGTTTCCCGTGCAAGAGAGCCAAATAAGCCAATTTTTTCAATGCCATATTTAGATGCTCTGGTTGCTTTATAATCTCTTAACAGATTTAATGCTTGTTGTTGTGTTATCATTTTTTGACTCTCTTTTTTAGTTATAATGTATTATCATAATGAACCTCACCTATCAATCTGTTTTGCTCATCATATTTATACAAGTGTATTGTTTTACTTCCTTGCTCGAACTCGCTTGTTGTTTTTCTTAAATTTCCTAATTCGTCATAATAATAGATCCGAGTCCAATATACTTTATCATTACCTGAATAAGCACTCTCTTTAATTAATTTTCCATCAACATTATATTTATAATAATGACGTGGTGTATCGTCGTCATAGAAACAAGTTTTTTCTACCATATTATTATTGGTATTATATTTATATTGTTCAGACCCCCTTAAACCATTTTTTTTTATAACATTCCCTTTTTCATCATATAAATATAAATAAGTGTAGAATTCTTTATTCTCTCCATCTATATTTTCAGAATACTCTTTTGTACAATAACCTTTGTCGTTATATTCAAAATTTCTTATATAACCAGATTGTAAAAAGCCATCCAGATAAAAACTTACTTTCATTTGCTTAAAATACCACCTGCAAATGGAATGTTCATACCCTCCTTTTATATTATCTTTTATATCTTCCGTTTGTAGTTTTTCTACAATTGCTACATCTATAAGACTATCGTATGCATAAATACATACCATTGAATCAAATTTATTTGATTCAAAATAATTGTATGATACATGCTTTGTAACGTCCCCATATTTATTATATTCAAAATATTGGTCCAAATCACAATATGCTCCAAAAGCAGCAACATACCAATTATTGATATTTAGATAATCATAAAGATTAGTCCCTGTGTGTCGCATCCCTTTTCTCACTATATTAAAAGAATTATCATATTCCTCATAATTATATTTGGAACTTCGTCTAACATTCCCTTTATAAACATAATCTATTTTATAGCGAAGGTTATCCACAGATTCTCTAAACTTTCTTTCAACTTTTTGCTCTTCTTTTGGTTCATTCGGTTTTGCTTCTTCTTTTAGTTCTGCCACAGTGTTACTCTTTTGATTTTTGAAAGTTAAAACCCCACCTTCACTATAACTAAAATTATAATCACCTGCCTGCTGTATGGCTGTCTGTCCAAACAGCAATGAAGCCTGCGGGTAGTCTGCTGAAATTTTTCCGGCAGGGGCAACTCCCGCTTTAACGTTATACAACTTTATTGTATCTCCTTCCGAGTTCATTATTCTTATTTCTCGTAAAGAAACGGTTTTACATTCCATTGAATTTCCACCTGCAACTGTATATAACCGAGATACACCTATGTCACTCTGGCTTATATAGCCATGCGCAAGCATAAAATTAAACTCGGTTTCAGATATAAGTACTTCATCTGCTCCGGTATCAAATACAAAACCATTTACGTTAAGTCCGTTTATAGAAGAATAAGGAAATACAAAACTATTTACCACCTTATTCATTTTGATTTTAACCTGTGTCATTACCATAAAAGGCAAGCACAATAAGGTTATTACTACTATAAATTGTTTTCTTTTTTTCATCTCTTTTAATTATGTTTAGGCTTGCAAAAATAATAATTTAGTTTGAATTGATAAAATAAATATTAAATTTGTTGTTTAATTTTTCAAAACATAATTTATTATTATGTATAATGCTTTCCCTTTGTATGCTGTGCTGTCCTGCGGAATTGTTTTGAGAACGTACCAACAAAACGCCAAATAAAAGAATCGGCATACAAAGCAATCAAGTACTTAAAAATAGAGATTTGTTCTATATTTCTTTGTAAGGAGATGCTAATAGGCTAATTTCTTTCATTATTCTTTCAGTTACGAAAAATACTTGTCGTTCTTAAAAAAATAGAATTTGATTATAGAAAATTAGAATCAAATTACAGCGTTCCGGAATCAAATTATAAAATTCTATAATCAAGTTCTAGCGTTCTGTAATTTGATTCTAATTTTACGGAAGCAAGTTTTAGAAAAATAAAATGCAAATTTGACCATCTTAAATAAAAAAATAATATCTTTGCAACCTGATTTCATAACCATAAATTAAAATAATAAAGAAATGAAAAAACAAATTGTATTATTTATGTTAGTCGTTGGTTCTCTTACTTTAACGGCTCAAAATGTTGGACTTAACCTTCGCAGTTTTATGTCTGCCGGAGGTAAAAGCGAAAGTTTGTCCCGTGTGGATAAATTCGCATTGCGACTCATTGATAATAAGGAGTATGCGGCTATTTTAATGAAACTTAAGCCCAATGCGAAAACAGATAAACTTGTATCGCTCAATTGTATCATCAGTTCAAAGGCTGGTAATATCTATAATGTGCTTGTACCGCTTGAAAACATTGAAAAAGTAATTGCTTTACAGGATATTGTTGAAATAGATATGGCTCGCAAGGTCGGCGTTCCCAATCTCAAAAATGCCACACAGGACATTAACGCCGATTATGTGCAGCAAGGGTTAGACCTTCCTCAGGGATACACAGGCAGAAACGTCATAATAGGTGATGTGGATTGGGGTATTGATTACACTCATCCGGTCTTTTACGATACGTCAATGACCGATTATCGTATTCTTGCGGCATGGGATCAGTTTCGAAACGGCGGAACACCACCTTCGGGATACTCTTACGGTACTTTGCTTGAAGGTAAAGATGCCTTACTTGCAGCAGGTTGTGATACCAATAACATATATGATTTGGGTAATCACGCAACACATGTCGGCGGAATAATGGGTGGAGCCGGTGCAGGCACACAATACAGAGGTATTGCTTACAATGCCGACCTGCTTTTCGCCACTTGGCTCATTGACGAAAGCGGAGCATTGGACGCTTACAGTTGGATGCGGGACGTAGCCAAAGCAACAGGAAAACGATTGGTGATAAACAACAGTTGGGGCATTTATTACTTCGGTCAAATGGACGGAACGTCTATGTTTGATCAGTTTGTCAGCAATCTGTCAGAGGAAGACAGTGTAATTTTTACTTCATCTGCGGGTAACAATGGGGACGTTAATTTTCATATAGCGGCACATTTTGAACAACAGGATACGCTTTCAAGTCAGTTTTCCTTCAATTTTCCAACGCCTTACAGCGAACACTACTGGGGAGAGACTATAAGCCTGACTGGAGACAGCGTTACAGGTTTTGCAAGTCGCATTATGCTTTACGGAAACGCTATGGACACCTTATTTATCAGTGATTGGGTAAGCACTTATGACGAATCGCTAATACCAATAAGCGTTTTCATAACGCCAAACGGCGACAGCCTTATTTATGGAGCGGTTTCTGCTTCGCTTGACGGCGGAAGACCTTCGCAGGAGTGGGAAGTACGACTCTCAAACTACAATCTGTCAGCCTATCGTACGGTTTTGCAGATTGCAGCCGAAGAAGGAACGGTACATGCTTGGAATGTAGCGGCATTAAGCACTGGTGTAGGTAACTGGGGTTTGCCTTTCAGTTCATTATTTCCTGATTTCATAGTTGGTGATAATCATTACGGTATTGGCGAACCTGCTATCGGAAACGGTATGATTGCCGTTGCTGCTCACAACAGCGGAAGACGCAACTCCTCATCGGCACAAAGCAACATTGCAGGCTTCTCAAGCAGAGGTCCAAACCTTTCAGGAGCATTAAAACCTGAGATTTCAGCACCGGGAATGGCTGTTATATCCGCCTATTCTTCATTTTCAACCGATTCTTACAACCCAACAACAACCGTAGAGTTTAATGGACGTACCTATCCTTTTGTTTCCGCTTCAGGAACGTCAATGTCGTGTCCAATGGTATCGGGTACGGTGGCTCTGATGCTTGAAGCCAATCCAACCTTAACTCCTTCGGAAGTAAGAGAAATACTGCTTCAGACTGCCAGAACGGATTCCTACACGGGTAGTGTGCCGAATTACACTTGGGGATGGGGCAAAACGGATGCTCATGCTGCAGTAAAAGAGGCTATAAACAGAGTAGGATTAAGCAAAATCAACAATGATGACGGAGTTAAACTCTTTCCAAATCCCGCAGGTAACATTGTAATTGTGGAAAGTAAAGATTTAATAAAATCAATTAAGGTTTTTGACGTAACAGGCAGGGAATTAAGCATTGAAAGGCAAGCAAACGCTATTGATTTATCTGCTTTGGACACAGGGATTTACTTTTTTAATATATGTTTTGATAATTATAATTTGACAAAAAAAGTAATTAAAAGATAGAAAATCAAAAAAAAGTATTACCTTTGCACACTTGAAAATCATAAAATAAACAAATACAAATAACAAATGAATATACCACAAAATTTAAGGTATTCTGATGACCACGAATGGTTGAGAATAGAAGGAGAAGAAGCCTATATCGGCATTACGGATTTTGCACAGCATGAACTGGGAGACATTGTTTTCGTTGATGTTGACACCGTTGGTGAAACGCTTGCGAAGAACGAAACTCTTGGAACAATAGAAGCAGTTAAGACGGTTTCGGATATACTGATGCCTGTTGCAGGAGAAGTGTTGGAATTTAACGAAGCAATAGCCGATAATGCAGCTTCAATTAACAACGACCCTTATGGAGAGGGCTGGATTGTTAAAATAAAAATGGCAGACCCTGCAGAAGCAGCACAGTTGAAAGATGCAACAGCATATTCTGCGTTTATAGGTTTGTAATGTTTTTAATTGTTAAGTGTGATGCTCGGTTTCGTATCGGGCATCTTGCATTTTATACCGATAATGAAAAGGAAAGTATATAGTATTGCCTTATTTGTATGGACTTTTATCTTGTTTTTGGCTTTGCTTATGCCAAAGAACAAACTGATGACAAAGCCTCGCTTTATCATAGATATACCTCACATTGACAAGGCTGTACATATTTTCCTCTTTGGCGTGTTTGCGTTCCTGCTTACCAAATTCCTTTCATTACAATCCCTTACAAGACAGAAACTTATCACTAAATCAATTTCATTAACTCTCGTACTGAGCTTATTAACCGAAGTTTTACAAAAACTATTAAGTCAATGGATAGAACGAAATTTCAGTTGGTTGGATGTTTTGGCAGATTTGATTGGTGCGAGCCTTGCTTTAATAATCTATTTTTTCATAAGAAAAAAATAATAAACATTTGTAATTTCCTGAAATCAAATTACAGAACGCTATAACTTGATTATAGATTTTTGAAACTTGATTATAATTTACTGGAATTTGATTATAGAATTCTATAATTTGATTTCAGAACGCTGTAATTTGATTCTAATTTTCTATAATCAAATTCTAATAAAACAAAATGACGTTTCGAAAAATTGAAACCGCTTTTAAGTACAATAGAACTTCATAATGAAAAAATTTTATTACTTTTGCCACTCTTTATGAATGGGTATATAATAAAAAAACATTGTTATCTTTCCGTTAAAGCCCCTTCGGAACTGACAGAACGCTACAGGGCAATGATGATTGACTATCCTAAATTTTTCAAAATGGATAATCTGTCAAGGCTTGGTTTCATTGCGACCGAGATTCTTTTACAGGGCAGCCCCAAACGCTTCATTGAACGTGAGGATATAGCCGTTATAGGCTTTAATTCCGCCTCTTCACTTGATTCCGATAGCCATTTCCAAACAACTATTCAGCACAAAGACAGTTATTTTCCTTCGCCTTCGGTATTTGTTTATACCCTTCCAAACATCGTTATTGGGGAAATAGCCATAAGGAACAGGTTTTTGGGGGAAACCTGTTTTTATATTAGCGAAACGTTGGATGTATCCCTCATAAATCAAACGATACTTGACACTCTTCAAGAGCCGTCCGTAAAGAATGTTCTTGTTATGTGGATTGAGTATGTTAATGATTCGGGAGAAGCATACGTTGCCTTAGTGGAACGGATGTAAAGAATGCTTATTGAGAACGAAACAAATTATTCTCTTTTTGTTCTTTTCCGCCTTCCGTATTGACTTTTACGCATTATTTAAGCATTCCGCACGACTGGAAAATAAAAATAAGAAGTAAAAAAATATGCGTTATAATCGCCTGAAAATTAAATATAAAAAGATATTCTAATATATGGAGTTACGGGAAGCAGCAAAGTTTTTTTGTAAGTTTTGGTTTTGGTTTCACAAAATTATTATACCTTTGCACCCAATTATAAACCCTAAACATATATTTAAAGTCATGGCGTATAAAATTAGTGAAGATTGTGCTGCATGCGGCACTTGCATAGATGAATGTCCTGTTGGAGCAATTTCAGAAGGCGACATCTATAGTATTGATCCTGCAAAATGTACCGATTGTGGTACTTGTGCAGACGTATGTCCTGTTGAGGCTATAGCCCCAGAGGCATAAACAAATCAATATCGCAGGGGCAGATATTTGTTGTTTGCCCCTGTTTTTTTTTATTCAGAAAATTTATGAACGAAAAGAACAAAAACCTTGGTTTAGCGATAGTTAAAAAGAACCAACTGCTTAATCAAGTTTATGAAAATACTTTTTCAGCCTTCAATATCTTTAAGACAAAAGCAAAAAATATCATTTCCGAACTTGCAAACGAGCATTCGGCAAAGGATTTTCTTTTTAGTGATAAAGGAGAGTTTGAATTTGATATTCGCTTTGGAACGGACGTGTTAATTTTTTCAATGCACACCAATGTTTTTGAGTTTTCCCGTCTTCACGAAGTGATGAAACTGCCCTACATAAAGGAGGATAAGGAACGGTCTTTCTGCGGAGTTATAAACATTTACAACTTTCTGGCGGATTCTTTTGACTATCGCCGTGAGGACGATTTGGGTTATCTTATTGGAAGAGTGTTTATAAACAGGGATAACCATTATTTTATTGAAGGGAAAAGGGAAATAGGTCTGCTTTATAGCAATTTCAACACTGCAAAAATAAATGAAGAAGCAATAGAAAATATAATTTGTTCGGCTATGGAATACGCTAACAATTTTGATTTACTAACTCCACCATTTGAAGAGGTAAAAGTAATTACAGCAGGTCAAATTCTGGCTTTGCCAACCCATAGAAAGCAAATTACGGCTAAACGCTTAGGCTTTGAATTTAAGCAAGATACGGAATAAAATAGAATTAAAAATCTATTTTTTTCAAATAATTGTTTGGTAGTATAAAAAAAAGTTGTACCTTTGCACCTTCAAAAAACGGGAAAAACGTTTGCCCCGTTCGTCTAGTCTGGTCTAGGACGCAAGATTTTCATTCTTGAAATCAGGGGTTCAAATCCCCTACGGGGTACTGATAAAAAAGAAAAAATTGGAATATGGCAAACCATAAAAGTTCGTTAAAAAGAATTCGTGCAAACGAAAAGAAAAGAATAGCAAATCGCTATTATGCAGTAACTATGAGACATATGCTCAGAGATTTTAGAGCATTAACAGATAAAACTCAAGCAGAAACAATGTTGCCTAAACTCGTTTCAGCAATTGACAGATTAGCAAAAAGAACTGTGATTCACAAAAACAAGGCTGCTAATTTGAAATCAAGTTGTATGAAGAAAATAGCAACATTATAAATTGAATTTATGTTGGATTTTTAGGCTTCTTCACTACAAGTGAAGGGGCTTTTTCGTTACAATATGCAATTTATAGATACTCATTCACACTTATATGAAGAGGCTTTCTCGCAAGACATAACACAAGTCATTGAAAAAGCAAAAGAAAACGGCGTTTCTAAAATTTTTCTCCCTAATATAGATATTCAAAGTATTGAATCAATGATGCGTTTGGCTAAAAGTGATTCGTGTTTTGAAACTATGATGGGGCTGCATCCAACTTCGGTAACTCAAAACGTTGAAACTGAATTACAAACTATTAAATCCCACTTGCAAAATCCTAATTCGTTTATTGGAATTGGGGAAATAGGGATTGACATGTACTGGAGCAGTCAGTGGCAAACAGAACAGATTTTTGCCTTTGAGCAACAGATGAAATGGAGTCTTGACTTTAATTTACCTGTTGTTATTCATAATCGTTCGGCATTTGATTTGATTATCAGTAGTCTTAAGTCTATAAACAGTAAAAAATATAAAGGTATTTTTCATTGTTTTTCAGGTACTATCAAGGAGGCGGAACAGATTATTGAAATGGGATTTCTGCTTGGCATAGGAGGCATTTTAACATTCAAAAACAGTGAATTACAAAATGTTATTAAGCAAATACCTCTCTCAAATCTCGTTTTGGAAACCGACAGTCCTTACCTCGCACCCGTGCCTTACAGAGGCAAAAGAAACGAATCTTCCTATATTTCCTTAATAGCACAGAAACTTGCCGACATAAAGGGAATTACACTTGCCGAAGTTGCAAACACTACCACTACTGCCGCATTACAGGTATTTAGAAGCAAAATATAGAATTCTGTTGTAGTGTGCCATTGTTTGCATAATGCTTCAATGTAAAAAACAAAAGGCTAACAGATTAAATTTCTATCTGACTTTTAGTTATTATTTCACAAGTTTTTAACTGTTTTTATTCATTCCAAGACGTCTCAAACCATCTTTCAAAACTTATTAAATTGTTCTGAAAAAATAGTTTCAACTATATATTAAATAATTTTTTGTATTTTTGCCGCCTTGTTTATCAAAAATAGATAAGTAAAATGTAATTTCTTATTACGCTTGTTAAAATCTCGCACATTTTGATGAGTTTCTGCTTCAACATAAGGCTTTGTTGCTACGTGAGTCTTATGCTTTATATGAAGCGGAGGGTCTTGTGCGAGAACCTTACAGGCGGATAAGAGTAAGAGGCTCACATTTAATGCAATATAATAGAAACATACATATAGGAAAAGCCATTAAGGCAAAATTTGAAGAGCAAAAAGCAAATGGGGAAATTACAAAAAAAGAATTTGCCAATCGGTTGAATTGCTCCTATCAAAATCTGTATCATATTTTTAATTCACAAGATATTTATGTTTCACAACTTGTTAAAATTTCAACAATACTTAACTTTAATTTTCTTTCTTTATACCAAAATGATAAGATAACAGAGCAGAATAAAACAGAAATAAAAATGGCTTTAATCATAAAAGATGGGAATATAATTATAAGTAAATTAAAGGATTAATAGAAATGTAAATATCTTTTACATTTTTGTAAGTATTATTTACAAAAATCCCTTGCATGCTATTTACTTTTATCAATACCTTTGCACAATAAAATAAAATGTTTTGCGTAAATAATTTAATTACAGAAGGCGGTAATAGGATTGTTAATACAAAATAAAGTAAAATAACAAAATCAAAAACATAGTCCTAAAAGGAAGGGCGAGCCGATAAAACAATGAAAAGAACATTGATAGTTTTAGGTACGACAGTACTAATGAGTTTAGGATTGTTAATCTCTTGCGGAGACGACGAAAAGGATTTCGCACAAAACAACAATCAAAATGTTAAACCTGATATTGCTTCATTACAGAAACTTATGGTTGCTGGTCCAAATGACACAATAGTAGAATCATGGGAAGGAATATGGAAATCTAGTACATTAGAGTGCATAGAACATGACCCTCCACGTAATTGTGGATACATGAGGATTAAAATTGGTTCTGCTCTTTCTGCTGTTTCCGGTGGTTTTGGAGATGCTATTGACAACGGTAACCCGGAACCTTACATTACTGAAAATAGAGATGTATTAAACAGGCTATTCAGTGAGGAACTAATGGATAATGTTTTGTCCGGCGAAAGTACTGTTAGGTATGAAAGTAATGAAGGAAAATCTACTTTTATATTTTCAAGTCCTAATTACACTTCCTTATTTGTATTAGATAAGTAAAACATTGAAAGGGGGTGAAGAAATTTACCCCCTTTTTATTTTATTAAGAAAATTTATTATTTTTGCAATTTCAAAACGTATAAAATTAGACAAAATGAATAAACGAAGTATAATAATTTACATAGCAAGTTTAATTATTTTTATTTTGTGCTATTCTTGCAAAACAGAAAACATCAAATTAGTAAAAGATAAAGATGTGTTTTTCAAGACAGAGTGTATGGCTATATGTAGAACAAGTGGAGTATATTTTGATTCAACGTTGAATAAGGATTTATTTTATTGTACGGATATTTTAACCAACAAATGTATCAAGATATTTGACTTTGATTGTAATCTTGTTAAAACAATTAAATTGGACAGCATTCCTAAATTGGATTATATGTGTATCGTACAAGTAGTTTCCAATGATACTGTTATTATGCTTGGAAATCAAGATGGAAATCCTTATTACCAGGATATGATTTATGTTTGTGATTTTAATGGCAGATTAAAAAAAACGGTAGTATTCCCTCGTGATTATTATAAATCTGATTATAAATCTGATTACTATAAAAAACCATCTATTGGTAACAATATTTATTATAACAATAAGGTATATTTGAAAAATATAGTAGAAGACTATTGGTATTATAATAAAAATAATATGACACCTGAAACTACTTGCATAATGGACAGTTTAATTATGAATTCAGCATATATGGCAGCAATAGATTTAAGTGATACAACTACTAATTTAATACAACCTTTATTTGATAGCATTTACAGAGAAAACTTTGAAAAGGGTTACATTGTAGAAGGTAATTCTTTTTACCATATAGCCAATAATAAACTGTTTTTACCTATTGGACATAACGGTAAAGTATATGTTGTAAATTTAGATACACAGAAAATAGAGCGTACATTTCAATTAACATCCAAATATACCGGCATAGGTTTCAATTATAAAATGTTTGTAGAGGGTAAAGAAAAAAGTGTATATCCTGCAAGAGATTTTTTAACTCATAAAGCAGGAGGTTTTGTTGAAAGAATTATTTGGGATAAGTATAATAAATTGTATTATGTTGCAATATCACATGAAAATAAACAGGATGTTGATTATAATAAAATTGAAACAATGGCTGCAAGTACTTTTTCAATCTTAATATATGATGAAAATTTCAATATAAAAGGCGAGGAAGTATTACCAAGAAAATATTTGTGGTATGCTGCCACTATACTTGTTTCGCCAAAGGGATTATGGTTTCAGACGGGTAAATATACGGATAAGGATTATGATAAGAATTTTCAGAAATTTACTTTGTATCGTATTAACAAGTAATTTGTTATGTACTTGCGCAACACAACAGGGTACGGAATATAAAAAGATAGATAAATATCTGCGTACCCACTTCAAGCAATATGACCCAAAGGCTAATAATTGTGTATTTTTATTGTCGGAATATGGATGTATCCCTTGCGTAAAGGAATTTGCAGAGTTAATAAAAGATTACCGAAACAAACCGAATACATATATAATCATTTGTGCCAGTGGTACATTTGTTGATATTTCTCCATTTATCAAAGATACTGCATTAACGAATGTTTATGATGATTCTCAATTTGTATTTAGAAAAGATATTTATTATTTTCCTTCTGCTATCTTTCTAAAAGACAATAAAATTGATACAATAGTAGATATTGCTGCATTAAAATTAGACAGCATATTTACATTCATAAAACAAAAGGCTGATATTTAATATCCAACTAAATATATTTACAGTTTTTAATTATTCTTAAATGTCCCGAAATATTATCGGGACGTCCCAATAACGGTTTTTTACTTACCGATTAACATCTGCAAAAATTACAATGATAAATATCAAGGCAATTTAAGGTGTCTTTTTACCTTATTTTTTTGTTGCAAAAGTACAACTTTATTTTGAATTTTTCGCTCTAAAATCTTGTGTAACTGAAAACTATTTTGTGCGTGTTGCACTCACTCCAACAAACCAAAAAAAACATATCAAAAACTAAAAGTATGATTATCAAACCATTAAAGAGTGTTCCGAAAGGATTTTGGGTCGTACGGAAAACCGTAAAAAACGTTACAACGACTTTCTGTAACGTTACGGAAAGTTATTGTAATGTTACAGAGAGTTATTGTAACGTTACAGAGAGTTGTTGTAATGTTACAGAGAGTTATTGTAACGTTACAGAAGGTTGTTGTAACGTTACAGAAGGTTATTGTAACGTTACAGAGAGTTGTTGTAACGTTACAGAAAGTTATTGTAACGTTACAGAAAGTTATTGTAACGTTACAGAGAGTTATTGTAACGTTACAGAAAGTTGTTGTAACGTTACAGAAACGATAAAAACCGGAATTTTTAGATTTTATAATATAATATATACTAATAATTATTATTCCTCATAGACTATTTAAGAATTTGAAATGGTACTATTTTCTCTTAAATTGTCTTGAACCAAAGCTTTTTTATTTAACTATCACAACAGACGGATTTTGTGAAGTAGAAAAACGATATTTCAAATTACCGTCATAATCAAAGCAAATAACTTCCCCACTGCTTGTGTAGTTCTTTGCATCGGTCATATAGATTTCTTGCCGTTCCTTACTCACACTTAAACAATAAGGCGTTGTCATTGAGGAAAAAATACTGCTCTGTTTCACAAAATCAACCGAACCGTTCTCTATATTATTATATGGTGCTGTTTTCACATTGTATATATTCGTAGTATAATCAAAATGTAAATAAACGACATCATTATTCTTTATTACAAAACTGCTCACATTCACATTATCCTGCTTTATAATTGCATTTGTCTGGCTGTTAATTGTTACCAAAGAAGGATTTACATCATAATAATTCCCATTTACCAAAACCATAATGTTTCCATCAGGAAGTGTGCGGGTAAGAGTCGGATTCAAACCGGTCTCTATTTCTATTGTATCAATAACAAGTAAAGCAGGCAGTTGAATAACAGAAATTGTGTTGTCATAATTTGGGTAATCAAGCCCACCTGAGTTGGCAACAAACAGTTTGCCGTTTGCAAAGGCTATTCCGTCAGGATTTCTGCCCGCTTTGACTTCCCGTACTACATTGAGGGAAGTTGTATCTATCTCCGCAACATATCCGTCAAAACAAGCCACATAAACTTTTCCATCAGCAGAACAAAGTCTTGATGGCATTTTGCCCTGACCGGCATTATCTACCATTGGAATCCGTGCAATTTGTTTGCCGTTTTGCCTGTTTATAACAATCACCACGTTGGACACTTTCACCGCTACGTAAATTTTAGAGCCGTAAGCAATCATATCATTGCCCGTATCACCCAGCCCAAAGCCATTTACAAAGGCGAAAAAGTCCTTTTGTACGCTGTTGCTGTCAATGGAAAACAAGTCCAGCGTTGCATTGTTGTAACCCCAATTCCCTTCACACAGCACGTAAAGGCTGTTTTCACCCGTTATTATAGGGTTTGGATTCTCATTTTCGTCTGATTCACACGACCAGAACATCATACTGCTTAAGGCAAGAGCAGTTACCAGAGTTTTTTTGTTCATCTTATTTTATTATTTATTGAAATTGTTGTTGTTAATTGAATTTATAATTTATTTTTATCCTAAATTGACGCAAGGGCATAGGATAATTTTTTACTATTTCATACTGATAATTCAGTAGATTAAGAACCGACAGCGACAAAACAAAATTCTTCCCAAACTTTTTCTGCAAACCGACACTGTGTTCGCAGTAAGCATCAAGACGATTTGCCGCAATGTTTTCGTTTAAGGCGTATCGCTTGCCCATAAACGAAAGAGTATATGAAGCCGACCACGATTTGAAATCAACTATTGCAAGTATTGAGCCGCTGTTTCGTGGAGTGTAAGGTATTTGCTGTTGATAAGTGAGGCTTGTTTCTTCATTATCTACGGCGTATTGAAAGGAATAAGTCCCTTGAAGGTGCAGATTTACGCTGCGAATGTTAGTTCTGATGCTCGCTAACAGGTCTATACCGCTCACCTGTACCTTTCCGTAATTGAGCATTGACCATACAAAAAGATTCCTTTGAGGCATTGCCACTATTTTATCAAGAACCTGATTGTAATAAGCGTCAAATGAGGTGTTTAATTGCAAGAAACGCTTTGTTGAAAAGTTTTTGCGATAAGCCCAATGGAAATTAAACTGCTTTGTTCTTTCGGGTTTTAAGTTTGGAGTGCCGATGCGGTTATAGTAAAGTTCGTTAAAGGTCGGGTAACGCTCAATATCCTTATAGAAGATACTGAATGCGAAGTCCTTAAACCTGTATCCGAGAGACAGAAACGGGTGAATACCGTACTTTTTGCTCTCCATATATTCGTATGATGTGTTATCGTGATAACAGGTGTGCAGAATATTGGCATTGAAAGTAAAACTGTACAGGTCAAAAGCAAAAATGGCTGCCGTCAAAGAGGAAAAACGCTTGGGTGAAACGGCTACATTGGCGGTTGCATCAAGAGTATTGTAAGTCAAATCGTTGGTTAATGAAATTCCAAGTTGTTTTGATTGGTACGAAAATACGTTATTGACATATCCTTCCTTTTGTTGATAAATATCACTCTGGAATCCGTTGGCGTTAAGCACCTGTCCATCAAAATAATGCGTAGAAACAACGGATACCTTGCTATAATTGCGATAGGTGAAATGCTCATTAAAGTTATGTGTAAGGACACTTTGAGCAAAGGCATTCCTGTCCCAAAGTCGCTGATGGCTGTTTAAGTAATAGTAAATGGTCGCAGAGGGCAAGCCACGATTGCTGTAAAAGTAATAAAACTTTAATTTTAAGTCCGTTTGTGAAGAAAAAGTGATGTAATTATTCCATTCCGTTCGCAGGGAAAGCAGGTCTGCATTTGTGCGTCTTTCTTTGGAGGTACTGTCTCCCTCATTCCGTCCGTAGCGAAGCAGATACGGATAGTTGCCTGCCGAATTTATAAAATCAAAATCAAGAGTAGTTATCCATTTTTCAGTCATTTTCAGCGCCAAAGCGAAACCGGGATTAAAGTAATTGAACGAACCATAAGAACAGAAGGCATTTACCTTTGCTCTTTCCCGCATTTCAAACTTCGGCTTAATCGTTTCAATCATAAATATATTTGAAGAAGAAAGTGCTTTTGCAGGTTGTAACAGATTGAAATCCGCTCCGTTACTCATATTTACTTCTTTTATGTTGGCGGTAGAGTATTTGCTTAAATCAATTTGCCCGTTCATATAATCCGAAACGGAAATTCCGTCATACATAACTGCCGTATGGCTGGTGCCTAATCCCCTTACACTTATGGTTTTCAAGCCTCCCAGCCCGCCATAATCCTTAACGGTTACGCCGGGAATAAATTTTGCAATTTCGCCTGCCGATGTTACCGACTGCTTTTCAATAAGCGTTCTGTCAATATGCACATTGCTCTGTTCCAATGGACGTTGGCTCATGGCGGAATCAACAATGGTTATGGTTGGCAGTTGATATTGGCGTATCGTGTCCTCATTTTGAGAGAACGAACCAAAGGGTAAATAACCCAGAATCAGCATTATGAATATTCTTTTACAACAAATCATAAAACAACTTTATCCTCGAAAGTTTTTAAACTTTATAATTTTTGGCAGGTTTTCTGACTTGTTCCCAATCAAGTTGCCTTCCCATTTTTCACAGTGGCAAAAGATTTACCCGATTGTTTTTTTGGAACTTACAGCAGCGGGACTGTACAGGATTCTCACCTGATTCCCTTTTGCATCTTCGCCCGTAGGACTACAGGAAAAGAACCAAAAACGGCGGCAAAAGTACAAAAAAAATCAATACGTGCAAATAAAAATCCGTTTTTTAACTGATTTTATTTTTTGCAATTACCGTATTGATATGTCAAAACATTGATATACAATTATATTCTCGTATTTACGATTTCTGAAAATCCAATCCTGCAAAACGGCGGTTTTATTAAAATTTGCCTTTTCACAGAGGCGACAACTTGCCTCATTGTTCTGCGGCACAAAAGCATAGAGATTGTGAATGGAAAGGACGTTAAAAGCATAGTTTTTAAGCATTTGCAGCGACAAAAGCCCGTATCCCTTCCGCAGATAAGCCTTATCAATCACTATTCCTATGCCTGCACGGCGGTTTTGCGGCTCATAATCAAACAAATCCACACAACCAACAGCCCCTTTCTCTTTCTCAACTTCTATCATCAGCCTTAACTGCTTTGCGGAGTAAATATCCTCATTTTGAGTTGTTTCTACGTAATTACGGATAGCCTCTTTGGAGAACGGACGCTGCGTTTCGGTTATATACCACAGGTTTTCGTCATTTTCCCACTTGAAAATCAGGTCAATATCATCAATTTCTACTGCTCTCAATCGCATATTTATTTTTATTTTGCTTTGTTTCACGACTGCAAAAGTATTAAAAAAACTCATTTAACACACATCCGTATTCTTGTTATAAAGTAAGATTTTTTTAGAATTAGATTACATTCAATTAAAATCAAAGAATATTCATTCAAAATCAAGTTTTAGACAATTATAATTTGATTTTGAACATTTGTAATCAAGTTTCAGGGTCTTTTTTTGCAGCCATTGACAGGGATAAATGTTGGTTTGGAATTTTTTTTGTACCTTTGTCGCCCAAAATTATAGTAAAAAACAAAAACAAACTATGGCTTTTAATTTAAGAAACAGGAGTTTCCTGAAACTTTTGGACTTTTCGCCAAAAGAAATTCAATACCTGCTGGATTTAGCCGCTGATTTGAAAAAGGCAAAATACACAGGAACAGAACAAAAACGCCTTGAAGGCAAAAATATCGTGCTTCTCTTTGAGAAGGATTCAACTCGTACGCGTTGTGCTTTTGAAGTTGGTGCCTTGGATCAGGGGGCGCACGTAACTTATTTGGGACCTTCGGGTTCGCAAATGGGCAAAAAGGAATCTATGGCAGATACCGCTCGCGTCCTTGGCAGAATGTATGACGGCATAGAGTACAGAGGTTACGCTCAAACAACCGTTGAGGCTCTTGCAAAATACAGCGGAGTGCCTGTATGGAACGGACTGACCAACGAATTTCACCCTACACAAATCCTTGCTGACTTCCTGACCATGCGGGAACATATTGACAAACCGCTTAATCAGGTTGCGTTCTGCTATCTTGGCGATGCGAGAAACAATATGGGCAATTCGCTGATGGTAGGAGCGGCTAAAATGGGTATGGATTTTCG
>JAISTG010000113.1 GCA_031272705.1 Bacteroidales bacterium
CGTTCCTCGAAATCAATGTGCAAAAACCTTTGGAACATGACGGAACGTTGTGGTCAAATACCTTTAAGGGCGAAAAAAGAAAGAATCAGAAAAAGCCTGTGGGTGTTACACTTGCGATGGTTTATGAAGGAGTAGCCTCTCTTTTATATAGACGTCTAAAATTTTACTTTGATTTCTACACATCTAAATATGGTTGTATCTTGTTGAAAGTTGAATATTCCAAAATGTAGATGGCTTTCAAGTCATCCAATGACTGAAACAAACCTTCTCTTTGCCGATAGTTAATGATTGCTTTTGCAAGATAATAATCTATGTAAGGGTGATTGTTAAGTGTTGAAAAGTCAGCAGTATTTATATTGATTTTCCGTATCAGAGAAGTGTCTAATGTGATTTGAGGAAGCAACGTATGATACAATTCAACCGTCATATTCTTAACCTCTTTCAGTTGTTCTATGCTGCGGAAGCCGCCAAGAGCCATACGGTATCGCCATATCCAGCGAGCATAAGCAGGTCCTACTCCCTTCAAAGCCTGCAAATCAAGCGTGTCGGCAGTGTTCAGTTCTATTAAAGGAGTGTCCATTTCGGTTTTGATATTGTAATAAGTGCGGCTTTGAGTTGTGCGTTTCAATGAATCGGGCTTGTACTTTGTATCCGTGGAATAATGATTTGGCTGGAATGCATAATCAGTTTCAGTTGAAGATGCCTTGCGAATGTTCAATGCAAAAATGCCAAATGTGGAACTGATAATAAGACTTATAATTATAATAACCGCGTTTTTACGTCTTTTACGCATTATTTTTCAAATAAATTTCTGATTGCATTGTCCAAATCTTCGCCGTGAAGGTTCTTTTGCAGCACGTTTCCTTCACTGTCACAGATGAGGTTAAACGGTATATATTCAATGTTGTAACGCTCACTCAACGTTATCCCTTCACCTAAAAGAGAAAGCCACGGCATTGGATTATTGGTCATATAACTGCGCCATTCGTGTTGCTTACTGTCCATTGAGAGACTGAGAATCTCCAATCCCTGCTCCTTATATTTGGCGTACAACTCCTTCAAATGAGGTATTTCGTCCTTGCAGGGTCTGCACCATGATGCCCAGAAATCAACCAAAATAAATTTCCCTTTCACGTCACGTTCGGAGTATATACTGCCATTCAGGTCTTGCGCTGTGAATACTAACCGAGTGGAAGTTATGCTTGCTAACTCTCTGTTTTTTAATACCTCGCAGAACGTATTCCTCCATCTGTTGTTAGATTTGCTTTCATTGCAAAGTTCATTACAGTAAGCCAGCAACGGATTTATGGTCTCATCACGCATGGATTGCACCACATAAGTAAGTACGATATAGGATATTTCCGCTTCCGGATACTGCTCTATGTAAGCACGAAATGCCTTTTCCATATTGCCGTAACAGGCATCCAAATTCGCTTTATGCCTGCCCATCGCAAGGCTTTCCTTCTGTATGGCGTTCCAGAATGAGTTAAAATCCTCCGCATGTTTCGTCCCACTGTACCTCACCTGTTGGTCGGTCTGCACGGGTATATCTATCGTAACGGTGCGTCCTTTCTCCAAAACAACAGGCAGATAAGCCCCTTTCAAATGTTCCTTATCGGTTATTAACAACATACAATCCTTTCTTCCGTCCTGCCACTTTACGTCATTCAATCGGATAGTTATCTTACCATCCTTAAACTCATTCTTGTAAAGGGTGTCAATGACTTCCGCTTTCTCCTCGTGCGGAGTAATGTAACGCAATTCTACAAAGCCTTCTTTTATCGCTTCAACATTCACATTCAGTGTGGCTTCTTTCCCAACACACGAAGCAAAAAAGACCATAATACCAAAATAGAAAAACACTTTTTTCATACTTGTTCCAATTAAATTCGGCTGCAAAGATACATAAATTTTAATTATGAACAGCCTTTTAGTTTGAGTCATTCTGTAAATGAGTTTGCTAATGGACATAACCATATCAATGGAATAGAGAATTTTGGGGATTATGCAAAGTTAGATTGAGCAAATACAGAGGAATACATAAACATAAGTTTTACATCCACTTAAAGGAGTGTGAGTTTAGATATAGTAACAGCAATACAGATATTTACAAGTATTTATTAAAGGTCATCAAGGAAAATCCAATTAAACTGTCATAAAAGATGTGGTTAATTCAAAAAAAGTTGTACCTTTGCAATCGTTAAACAAGGTAAAAAGACACCTTAAATTGTCTTGAACCATGTTATTTATTTTGAAACTTAATTATTGTTTTTTAGCTTTTAGAGATTGTATAAACTTACGCATAATCTCAATAGATTGTTTTAGTTCATCAGATGTGTATTTTGTGTTTTGCTTATTTTCAGGATGATGAATAAAGTTTCGGATATAAGTTGGCAAAGTTACATCTCTTGCGGGTTGTGCAACGCCACCCTTTAACCTAATCCATTTTTTAGTTTTTGCAACATCATTACCTGCTACAAGATATTTTTCAAAACCTTCCTCTTTTTCATTTTCTGCATTATCATCAACCGCTTTTGCCTGAATAAACCCGTAAAGTTCGTTGTGGTATTCTTCCGTTATTTCTGTGAATGCCAAATAATTCACTTCGTTTAATGACGGATACGGTAATTGATTGGGCAGGACAGATTGAACTGTTTTGGCTGTACCATTTACTGTTATCAGTCGTAAATGCTCGAATTTTAATTCTTTGACTAATGCCGCGCTATGTGTTGTAATGATTACTTGCGTGTTCTCTGTTTCCGCAAGAGATAAGAATGCTGAAATGAGTTTCTTTTGATGTTCTGTATGTTGTGAAGTTTCAGGCTCTTCTATAGCATAAATGATGCTTGGAATATTTTGTTCTTTTTTTCTTCTTTCTGCTTCGGCACGGAAAAAATTTAACAAAATAAGCCGTTTTACACCGCTACCTCTTTTGTTGATTGGTATATTTTCGTCTCCTGCAATAGAAACTGTTTTGAAAACCTCTGCCCATTTCAAACTTTCTGTCTCCGGTATAACAGGATTTAAACTATTGGCAATTTCGGGGTTCATTTCACGTAATTTTTCCAGAGTCTTAGCTGAAACATCTTTTAGTTTAGTTTTCACTTCTGTTGCAATTTCATTAAACTTTGTTTTCAAGGCTGTGTCGCTCAAAATTTGTTTAACAGCTTCTTTCAAAGGGTCTTGCACCTCGCTATCTCCATCGCTGTTTTTTCTATCAGATTGAAAGAGCGAATATAGTGGTAAGTAATTTTTCAATCTTTCCCAGATAGTTTTTATTTCGTTCTTAGTAACTTCTATTTCCCTTTCAGATAGTTGTAAATCATCACTATAAGTCTTCCAAATAGCTTTCCGCATCTCTGCATTTTTAGTTTTGTCATCACACTCTATCGAATTATCAGTTACTATTTTCTGCAATTCTTTTTGTGTTTTCAAAAGTAAATCGTTACAATTAGTATTTGCGGGGTGATTTGCTTTTACAAAGACATTTTCCTTTCCTGCATTCGGATATTTCTTGATGATTTCAAGTTGATTATTTGAATTTAGTAAATATTCAGATTTCAAAGTTGTTTTGTTTGTACTGTCAATCACGATAGAAGTGGGCAATTCTTCAAAACACGCAGATATAACTATTTCGTTGTTATTTTCTGTAAGTGCTTGTTTATTAATATCGTCTTTATCAAGTTTTACGACACCTTTTCCTTCGTTAAAGAAAATGTCCAATGCTTCTAAAACAGTAGATTTTCCAATGTCGTTTTTTCCCACAAAAGCAGTCAAGTTACAAAAATTTATTACAATTTCTTCTTTGTAACCTCTGAAATTTTTTATTTTTAATTTTACTAAATTCATCTTTTTTATTTGATGTTGTTATCCGCATTTGCTCCAACCGCAGGAGTTACACTGCTTGCAACCATTGGTAAAGACAATCTTTTCGCCGCAATTAGGACACTGCTCACCTACAATCTCTACTCCGTCCTTTATATAACTCTTTAAGGCTCGCACAATACCGTTTTTCCAAGTGTTAATGGTATCAGTATCAAGGTTTAACTTGGAAATAAGGTCTATAACGTTAGGAATAGGCATACCATGTCGCAAAATACCCGAAATCAATTTGGCATAGTTCCAATACTCTTTCTTAAACAAACGACTCAAACCTTCAAAGCGAACATTGTAACCGTCAGAATCTTTGTATTGGAAGTCGTAACGTGCCGGTTGATCTTTCTCTTTGACACGTATAATCCAACCCTTCTTAACCGATTCAGCCAAAGCAGGAAACGCATTAGCCTTTCCGCTGAATATCTCGTATGGTCTGCCATCGTAAATACCGACAACGGCTACCCATTTCTCATTCTCGTTGTTGAAACGTATGACATCGGCTTCCAACTTTGCAGGACGCTTCGGTGCATTAGTTTCCTTGAATGCCGTAGTGTCGGAAGCGTTTTTCTTTGTCGTAAGAACCGATCCGCGAGAACCTTCCCGATAGATTGTCATACCTTTACAACCGCTTTCCCACGCCGTTTGATAAATTTCATAGACTATTTTTTCGCTCGTTTTCTCGGGAAGATTAACCGTAACCGAAATAGAATGATCCACCCACTTTTGAATAGCACCCTGCATCTTCACTTTGCTCACCCAGTCTATACAATCGGAAGTGGCGTTATAGTAAGGAGATTTCTTAATTATTGCCAATATTTCATCGTCTGTTTTGTTTGCCAAATCGTAACCGTTGATCCTTGCCCACATTTCAAACTTATGATGTAATACTCTGTACGTTTCCCATGCCTGACCGCTGTCATCGGTGTATGAAACTTTGGCAGCGGTATCGTGAGGGTTGATTTTCTTGTTACGATAGTAAAGAATCTGGAACGCAGGTTCTATTCCCGAAGTTGTTTGCGAACATATACTTACGCTACCCGTTGGAGCAATGGTCAGTAAGGCTATATTGCGGCGACCGAACTTCACCATGTCTTCATATAACTTGCTATCAGCCTCTTTCAATCGGTTTATGAACGGATTTTTGGCTTCAAGGGTTGCGTCAAAGATAGGAAATGCCCCTCTGTCCTTTGCCATTGCAACGGAGGAACGATAAGCCGCACACGCCAAAGTTTTCTGTACTTCAACGGCAAAGGCGGTTGCCTCGTCTGTTCCGTAGGTTAAGCCCATTGCAGCCAACATATCGCCTTCCGCAGTAATTCCAAAGCCTGTTCTTCTACCTTCCAAACATTTCATTTTGATGTTTAGCCACAGGTTTCGTTCAACTCGCTTTATCTCTTCGTTTTCAGGGTCGGCATCTATCTTTGCAAGGATTTTTTCAATCTTCTCAAGTTCAAGGTCAATAAGGTCATCCATTAACTTTTGTCCTTTTTCTACGTGATTCTTAAACAGTTCAAAGTCAAAGGAAGCCTCTTTGGTAAATGGTTTTTGGACATAGGAAAACAGATTTACCGCTAACAAACGACAGGAATCATAAGCACAGAGCGGTATTTCGCCGCATGGATTGGTGGAAATGGTCTTAAAACCGAATGAATCGTAACAATCTGGAACAGATTCTCTGATTATGGTATCCCAAAACAGCACTCCCGGCTCGGCAGCAGCCCATGCGTTATGGATGATTTTGTTCCATAGCAAGCGAGCGTCTGTTTCCTTTTTCACTTTTGGCTTTTTACTATTGACAGGAAATTGTTGTACGTAAGGCTTACCGCTTATCAGGCAACGCATAAACTCATCGTCTATCTTAACGGAAACGTTTGCGCCGGTTATTTTATCTTTAGTCATTTTGGCATCAATAAAGTCTTCTACGTCAGGGTGTTTTACGGATATGGAAAGCATTAACGCTCCACGCCTTCCGCCCTGTGCTACTTCATTTGTTGTGTTGGAATAACGCTCCATAAAAGGTACGATGCCGGTGGAAGATAATGCCGAATTTTTAACTGATGAATTTTTGGGTCTAATATGTGAAAGGTCGTGTCCTACACCTCCTCTGCGTTTCATAAGTTGCACCTGCTCCTCGTCAATCTTCAATATACCGCCGTAAGAGTCGCTTTCGCCTTCGTTACCTATGACAAAACAGTTTGAAAGCGAAACAATTTGAAAATTATTTCCTATTCCGCTCATTGGACTTCCCTGAGGAATGATGTATTTGAAGTTCTTAAACAACTCAAATATCTCTTCTTCTGTCAGAGGGTTCTTATAATTAGCCTCAATCCTCGCAAACTCCCTTGCCAAACGTCTGTGCATATCGTCAGGGGTTAATTCGTAGAGATTTTTATCGTCTCTCAACGCATACTTGTCAATCCATACGCCTGCTGCCATCTCGTCTCCGTTAAAGTATTCGGCAGTTTGTTTGCGTGCAACTTCAATGTCTTTTACCAAAAGATTATTTTCCTTATCCATAGTTTGTTATTGTTTTTTTTAATTTCTTAAATAGGGGAACAAAATTACAATTATAAGAAACGCAAAAAACACTTTGCGAAAATAAGTTATTAACATTTTTTTGCAAAAAGGGCTAAAAATCTTTATTTATCAAGCATTTTTGATGTGGAAAACAAATTTGACACACCATAAACAAAATAAGCAATTTCTGAAATCAAATTATAGAATTTTATAATTTGATTCTAGCATTCTATAATCAAATTACAGAACTCTAGAATTTGATTATAAAATTCTGTAATTTGATTATAGAATGCTAGAATTTGATTCTAAAAACATAGAACTTCATTTTGCGAAATTGAGATAGTTTTTGCAAAACTTAAATGCTTTTCAAAAAGTTAAATTTATCAAATTTTGTTTGAGTTTTATCTATTTTACTTACAAATTCAACCTCTTTTTGTCCTGCTATTGCATTTTATACTATGCTTGTTTTCAGTAATTTAGAAAAAAAGCAAAATAAAAAATAAAAATTGTTTCATAATGTGATAATTTTTTTGTTCCTTTGCACCCTTAAAATTAAATAAAATTTATTTATTGTAATATATAATCTAATCTATTCAGTAAAATGAAAAAAATATCACTAATTGTCGGGCTGTTGCTTTTTAGCAATGTAAGTTTCGGACAATACACTCCTGCTGATTTAACAGCGTATATGGCAACATCTACTGGTAGTGCAACCAATGCAGGAAGTAGCAGCAATCCTTATCTTATTAAGAACGCAAGAGATTTGGATACCCTATCGTGGTGGGTGCGAGAAGGAGGCGTTGGAAACGCCAATTACTGGTGGCAGTATTGTTGGAACACCTATTTTCGCATTACAAACGATATTGATATGAGCGTAACTACCTGTACGGACTTTGCAGGGACAACGGTAAACCGTGCTGCCAGAGCCGCAAACTTCGTTCCCATAGGAGGAAGAGATGCAAGCCTTGCTTCAAGTTCATCTTATTACTTTCGGGGATACATATACGGGACAGCCGGAAACACTTCTACCTCGCAGGTAAGAAGCATTAAAAATCTGAAAATCACAGGTAACTTAAATTATACCGGTTTAATAGGAAATACTTATGATGGGAACACAACGACATTCACTGTTCAGTATATTCAAATGGAAGATGCTGATATATCCGGAGGGTCATATACGGGAACTTTGTTTGGATATGCTTATTGGTATGGAAACATTCAATACTGCTCTGTTAAAAGAGGACAGGTGCAGGGAACAACTTATGTTGGTGGTCTTATAGGTTATGGCTCTGATTATGATTTAAACGGCATTTATCTTTGGTCGGATGATGTTAATGTCTCAGGAGAAGGGTATGTAGGAGGTTTAGTAGGTTATTGTAACTTAGAAATGGATTATTGCTATGCAACAAACGACACTGTGATTAGTACAGGCAGTTATGCCGGTGGTTTTTCCGGTAGATTTACTACAAGTACAGGTGGAATGAGTAATTATAATTATTCTTATAATAATTGTGTTACTGGTACTACGTATGTGGGAGGCTTTGCCGGCACAGGTTCAGATGCTTTGGAACATTGTTATTCTACGTCCTGTAATGTGAGTGGCACTGATTATATTGGAGGGTTTATTGGTTCAGGCAGTTCTCGTAACTGCTATGCTGTTAATAAGGTTAATCGTACAAGCGGTATGGCAACAAACTTTGGGGGCTTTGTTGGTTCTGTGAGCAGTTCCGTTACTAATTATATGTGTTACTATGCCGATACATGGCAAGGAACAGATGCTGCTAACTGGAGTAATATAACTTATGATACAACTGCATATCATATATCAGGCATTCAATTTACGGAGGCAGATATGAAAGGACGCTGTTTCTTTTACCGATTGCAGCGAGGCTCATCCACTTCACCGTCAGGCAGCGGTGGCGTATGGGGAAGTCCAAATACCGCAAACAATAACTTCCCTATGTTAAGGAGCAACTGCCCATCAGGTACTACTTTCACGGCATTATCGGCTTATAACTCCGCAACCGATGATTGTTTCCCTGTTCTTGGAAGGAAGAATGCGTGGGGAGACTTTCAGTTGTCTACTTTGAACAACGGCAATTTTGATGCAACGGTTGGTACAACGGATGCCAACCCATATAGAATTACAACAGTACATGATCTTCAGGTTATATCCTGTTTTGTAAGTAGAGACATCGTACCTTATTTTTCATATAACAATACCATAAGCAAGTATTTTCGATTAGAAAATGACATAAACCTGACATCTGTTGCTAACTTTGTTCCTATTGGAGGAAGATACAGAACAGACACTACCGATTTAGTAACTACCAATGTTGTTCCGGGAGGTATTGGAAGTTATTTTTGTTTTTCGGGAACATTCAACGGTAACAACAAAACCCTCTCCAATCTTAAGATAAATACAAGTACGGATTACAATGGGTTGATTGGTTATAGCAGAGGGGCTGTGTCAAATCTTAAAATGACCAATCCAATCATACAGGGTAATCAATATACGGGTGCTGTTAAGGGTTATTCGTATAGCACTCAAGATTCCATTACTATCACAGGTGGTTCTGTAACAGGAACTAGTTATGTTGGTGGTATAATGGGTTGGTGTTACATTAATTATAGCACGCAATATGATACCTGTATTGACCTTGTAGTTACAGGTAGTAGTTACGTTGGAGGATTTTCAGGTACAAACGGAGCAATTTCGTATAGTAAAATTTATCGGTCAATTCCTTCATCAGTTCCTCTTGTGAAAGGAACAACAAATAATAATAATTATGTTGGAGGTTTTATTGGTAGTTCCGGTAGTGTTTCATACAGTTGTGCTAAAGACTTTACTGTTGAAGGAAATTATTGCGGTGGATTGATAGGAAGCGGAGGCTCTGTTTCTTTAAGTTTTGCGGATAACGTTATTGTTAATGGTAATAGTTATGTGGGCGGAATAGGTGGTAACGGTACAGCAGTAACTAATTCTTATGCTGTGAATGGAACGGTAAAAGGAGTTTCTTATGTGGGAGGCTTGGTAGGTAATGCCGGCTCTTTGAATTACTCTTATTCGGCAGTAAAAATAGAAAGAAAAAGTGGAACACAAACTTCTTTTGGTGGAGTATGCGGCACAAGTCATTCCTCTTATGTAAATGCTTTTTATCCTGAATCATGGCGTGGTGATGACGGCAGTGGCAATGAGTGGTCAAATGTATCATTTGGCACAGAAACAGGAGACCCAATGACATTAGCCGATATGCAAACCAACTGCTTTGTACTTTACTTGTTGGGAACAAATTCCCGTACCACAGGAGCATGGCAAAGAGCAAATGCTGGACAAAACAATGATTTACCTGTATTGCGTGTGGAAAGCAGAGGTATAGATGCGATTGAAGAACCTGAACGAGGCTTGTGTTTCCCCGTGCTTGGATACAGAGATTATCGCCTTTCAACTTCTGCCCCTGATGAATTGTTTGATGCAAATGTGGGTACAACCCCTGAAAATCCATATCTTTTGGCAACGGCAGCAGATTTGGTTACATTGTCAAGGTTTGTACGTAATGATTATCATAATGTAGCAAATTCCAATACCTATCAAAAATACTTTAAGATAGGGCATGACGGAGTTGCAGTTTTAGCAGCAAACGGAGATACTATAAATGACCCTTTGCCAGATATAGATATGTCTTCCGTATCAAACTTCATTCCTATTGGAGGACGTAATCGCAGGGGTGTGCTGGCTTATTCAAGTAATACTTTCTGCGGAATTTTAGATGGTAATAACAGAGCCATAAATAATCTTACAATAAGTACCAATTATGATTATGTAGGACTCTTTGGTTGTATGTCAAATGCTTCCGGCGTAGGATTGGTAAAAAATCTGTATTTAACGAATTTTGATATTAATTATACAAGTGGTTATTATAAACAATATACCGGAAGTTTATGCGGTTATTATGGTGTATTCAGCAACTGCTATGCTATTGGTGGTAATATAAAAGCAAATCCATATAGTGGAGGCTTTGTCGGAATGTATGGAACATATACTAACTGTGGTGTTGAAAATGTTAATATTACAAGTAATAGCTATTATGTGGGAGGGTTTGTTGGATACACAAATGGTAACATCAAACAATGTTATGTATTGAATTCAAGTGTGACAGGAAGTTATCGGATAGGAGGCTTTGTCGGTTATCTTAATACAGGTACTGTACAAAACTCTTTTGCAAGAAATACAAAAGTTACATCTTCCAATACTGCTTCTTATGCCGGTGGTTTTGTAGGATATTTATCAAGCAATGCTTATCTGCGTAATTGTTATGCAAGTGGTGGAGTGGTTAATGGTTATAATTATCTTGGAGGACTTGCAGGTCAGATTTATGAGGCAGAAGGTTATACAACAAATACCATTTTTAACAGTTATGCTACCGATACAATAAACAGAACATCAACCTCTTATTCACAAGTAGGTGCTTTGCGGGGAAATGCCGGCTATGTCGGTAGCGGTACTGTGCAGCATCCGTTCTGGTTTATTGAGCCTTATAACTGTCATTATTTTGACCAGTGGAAAGGAACTAACCCTGTGGCTGCGGGAGTTGAAGGAGGAATATCACATACTGCCGCAAGAATGAAACTGGCAGACTTTGACGATACTTTGAATGTTGATGCAACTCCTGTAAATCCGTTTATGGAAGACGGCTGTGGTATCAACTATAATTATCCAATATTTAAATGGGATGCAATTCGTGTTAATAATCTTGCAGCATATATCCCTCCTCAACAGGTGAGAGACAGCGTTCATGCTCAACTCAATGCCCTTTTTGCCAATGGAGGATGTGTTTCGGATAGCGGTTACAGATTTCGTTATTATAAGAGCGGCACAACTCAATGGTTTTATGTTCCCGCTGTTCTCAAAGATTCTATTCCTTTTTACAAGGCAGACATAAACAGTTTGGATTTTAATACAAGATATTACTTTCAAGCCTTTGCCGTGATAGGAAGCGGCGTTGGGGATACGGTCTTTGCTCCCGACACTTTGTCTTTCTTTACAAAGGATTATGTGATAGAATCTAATCCGGCAACAAACGTAGGTTATTCTACCTTTACAATGAATGGTTATGTTAGTAATTGGATGGGGGCACCAAATCCTGATAGTATTTATTTTACTTACTGGAAGGCATCAGCAAATGAATCTACCGCAATAAGAGTGAATATTACTGCTGTAACGGGAGACAGAAGTGCGTCTGTTTCCGGTTTGGAACATTCTACACAATACAATTACAGAATTTGGATGAAACGCAGTCAGTTGATAAATAACAATGGACAGGCAGTAGATAGAGTCTCGTCAGGCGTTCAGTCCGTATGGACAAAACATTTTGAAGTACGTGCTTTGCCTGCCGCAGCTCATTCAACCGGAGCAACATTAAGAGGCGAAGTATTATTTAATGGAGTATCGCCAGATTCGGTTGATTTTCAGTTATGGAAGAATTTAGGACCAATTACTCCTTCTATAATAACAAAATACAACATAACAAACTATACTTCAGGCATAAAAGAACAGGTTGCCTCAAACCTTGACAGTGATACTTCTTATTATTATGTTATTGAAGCGAAATTTGACGGCGCTTGGTACAGAGATACAATAATGTTCCGTACAGCATTGTTCGTATATCCAATAACTCACATTTACAACGGACAAACCATAATTATTGACGATAATGTTATGACTACCGATGACTCTGTTTTGGCTCATCAGGGCAAACTTCCGGGATTTATTATTGACGATGGAGGTAGTTTGGTCAATAATACGGTGTCGCCATTCATTCCTGTAAGTGCTGATGGTACTTATAACTGGTCATTGGTTGCTCCAACTGTTAAGCGTACGTTGAGAAATGAGCGGTATGTGTTTATTAGCACGCCAAGAGGTAAAATAAAAGTAGAAACATATCTTGGCATAACGGGTGATACGGTTAATCCTGTGTATGCTAATATGCTAAATGGTTATCCCGTTTCCATGCTTGACTTTCATTATGATTATAATGCGTGGAACGATGATTTTGGTCGTTTAAAATTATTGGGAAGAAAAAATAATATGATAAATGGCATTGGTTATATGGCTTATGTGTTAGACCCTAATTATCCTGCTGTTTCACCATCTGAAGATGGCATTGCAATTACATTGCAGTTGCAGGGTGGCGAGTTGTATTACGGGGATACAACGGTAACCCTAACGAACAACGGACCTGAACACACGCAGTTCAGTGCTATAGACGGCGTTTGGTATGCGTTATCCAACCCATACCCAGCCAACCTCTACACAAAGCACTTCCTTAACGATGTTGCGAATACCGCACATTTGGAAACGGGTTATATCTATGTATTTGATGACAACAGCGTTTTCCAGCCGTTAGGCAATGACAACAACGATAACAAGGTCAAAATGGGCGAAGGGTTCTTTGTAGCGGGCAAAAACCGCACTGCAACGCCTACTCATACCTTCACTCTTAAGAATGCTTATACTACGAAGCCTACGGCAAAAAGTTCTTCCGC
>JAISTG010000038.1 GCA_031272705.1 Bacteroidales bacterium
TAGCAAATCGCTATTTTATTCGGTGACAAAAGTAAAACTAATTTTTGATTTTGCAACATTTTACAACAAAAAAATGCAATAAATTTTTACTGTATCATTATAACACATTCATTACAATGCGTTTAACTAACTCAAATAACTAACATAGTTGCATTTTTCAACGATAAAAATCTATCGTTTTTTTGTTGTGGATAAGTCTCTATTCGTTTGATTTGCATAGAAAAAAGTTTCATAAAACTGAAACTTGATTACAGCGTTCTATAATCAAATTATAGAGTTCTGTAATTTGATTATAGAATGCTGTAATTTGATTCTAATTTGCTATAATTTGATTTCAGAAATATATTATATGATTTGATAATAATTTAATAGTTTTATTGAGACATAATTACTGTTTTATGTTTTTTATTGCTGAATTTTGTATTTTTGCAACCAAATTTTAAGGTATGAATTTGGAAATAATAAACATTGGAGATGAACTTTTGATAGGACAGGTCGTAAATACCAACGCCTCTTACATCGCTTTGCAACTCAATAAAATAGGGATAAATGTGTCAAAAATTACGACCATCGGCGACAAAGGCAAAGATATTGAAACGGCTCTTGATTTGGCATTGCAAAATGCTGACAGCGTACTAATAACAGGAGGGTTAGGTCCGACAAAAGACGATATAACCAAATCCGTTTTGGCTCATTACTTTAACACAACGTTGATGGAGGATAGTAAAACGCTGGAAAAAGTTCGAAATTACTTTTTACAGCGTGGCTTACCGCTGACAGAAACAAATCGCAGACAGGCTTTGTTGCCACAAAACGCTAACATCATTGATAATAAATATGGTACGGCAGCGGCAATGTGCTTTGAGAAAAACGGAAAACTTGTATTTTCTTTACCGGGAGTGCCTTTTGAAATGAAGGAAATAATGCCTGAGGTGTTGAAAATACTGCAAGAGCATTACAGATTGTCATTTATAGAACATAAAACACTGCTTGTGAGTGGTATAGGCGAGAGTTTCCTTTCCGATATTATAGAATCGTGGGAGGATGCTTTAGCTGATTTTATTCATTTGGCTTATCTGCCGAGTGCGGGTTTGATTCGGTTGCGGCTTTCGGCTTATGGAGATGACAAAGATTTGATTACTAAAGAATTAAATAAGCAAATTGATAAATTATTGCCTGTCATTAAGGATTATTTTATTGGCTTTGAGCAAAATAATATCTCGCAGGCTATTGCCGAAAGACTAATGAAATTGAATTTAACGCTTTCTACAGCAGAGAGTTGCACGGGAGGAAACATTGCTCATTTGCTTACGCTCAATGCAGGTATCTCTTCTATATTCAAGGGTTCTGTTGTGGCTTATTCTAACGAGGTAAAGCAACAGGTTTTGGGCGTAAAAGCGGACATTTTGCAACGTTTCGGAGCGGTGAGTGAGCAAACGGCAATAGCAATGGCAAAAGGTATTATATCCTTATTACGAACAGATTACGCCATAGCAACAACCGGCATAGCAGGACCGTCAGGCGGTACAGCGGAAAAACCTGTCGGTACGATTTGGATTTGCGTATGCGACAGCAATAACCACATTCTAACCGCCAATCCTTTCTTTCCAACCAATAGAGAGAATTTTATAGAAAGGGCGAGCAATGAAGCAATGCGATTATTGTTGAAACTGATGGAAAATAACGGTCATTAAGCACAATGAAACCGCTTTCAGTACCAACAAAAAACCATCTGCAACTTACATAATTTAATATATAACTTGCAGATAATCATTTAGATAATTTTAAATAAACTATCGTAAATTTTCTGCCCTATAACGATTAGTGCTATTGTAAGCATCACAATGCTTTTGCGAGCAACTTGACGCTATAATGCCCAATCCAACAATGGCAATTACTGTTATTATGATTCTTTTCATCTAATATAATATGTTATTTTCGGTTTGCAAAGGTACAATTTTCTTTTGACATACAAGCATCTCTTTCTACAAAATTACTGAAATTTGATTTCAATTTATTAAAATTTGATTACAGCAAACTGTAATTTGATTATAGAATGCTGAAACTTGATTATAAAAAACCAAAAGAATACTATAAAAGTTGCGAATAAAGTTTTTCGGCAACAGAAAGGGCAGATGGTTTGCCAACGTCAAGCCATCGGTCGGCATTATGCACAAATCCTTTGATGCTGTGCTTTTTGCTTATTTCCAAATACTGATTGGTGATGGAGAAAGTAGCCGTTCCGTATAACATATCAAAAATTGCAGGCGATACAATGGATATTCCACTGAAACCTAATGCAGTAAGAATATCCGTTTGATTGGTTATAATCTCTTCATTGGTCGCTTCATTACGCCAGCCGCTCAACTGCATATCTCTATTAAAGAGTAACATACGTGTAGTTTGTCGTTTGCTCACTGCCAATGTTGCTATTGTGTCGTTTTTTGCAATGTGTTGTTGTTCTAAAAGATTAAAATTCAAATCAGAAATAATATCTGCATTATGCAAAATGATATTCTCTTGCTGTGAAAAAAGCGGACGTGCATTCAGTAAGCCTCCTCCCGTATCCAAAAGCATTGAAGACTCATCGGATATTAGTATTTCTGCATCGTAATTCTTTGTTTTAATGTAATTTATAATCATTTCCGCAAAATGATGTACGTTTATCACAATGCGTTTGCAACCAAAAGTAATCAGTTTCTTGATGTTAATGTCTAAAAGTGTAGTATTACCAATGGTTATCAGTGCTTTAGGCTTATTATCCGTCAAAGGACGCAGACGAGTTCCTAATCCGGCGGCGAAAATCATTGCTTCCATATACGTTTTCAGTGTTTTAGTTTCTGGGTAAGGGCTGTGCAGAAAATGAAATCGTTTAATTCTTTGTTATTCGTTTGCAGTATGTTAAGGTTATTGCCCTTCCACCAAAGCCTTCCCTTGCAAAGGTAAATTATTGTTTCGCCTATTTCCATTACAGAGTTCATATCGTGTGTGTTAATGATAGTTGTGATGTTGTATTCGTGCGTTATTTCGGCAATTAAACGGTCAATCAGAATAGAGGTTTGCGGGTCTAATCCGCTATTTGGCTCATCGCAAAACAGATATTTTGGATTTGCGGCAATGGCACGTGCAATAGCAACCCTTTTTTGCATACCTCCGCTTAATTGAGCAGGATAAAGTTTATTTATTCCGCTCAAATTGACCCTTTCAAGACAGAAATTAACACGTTCCAGCATTGTTTTCCAGTCCGCAGGCTTGAACATACGGATTGGAAACATCACATTATCTTCAACATTCATTGAATCAAACAATGCCCCACCTTGAAACAACATACCGATGTCTTTGCGTACGTCAATTTGCTGCTCTTTTGTCATAGCAAAAAAGTCTCTGCCGTCAAAGGAAATACGTCCCGCATCCGGCGAATAAAGTCCTACGAGACACTTCATTAGAACTGTTTTACCGCTACCGCTTTGTCCTATAATCAAATTGCATTTACCCTGTTCAAAATCAGTAGTTATGTTATCCAATACCTGCTTTTCGCCGAAGTGTTTTGATACATTGCTAACTTCAATCATTGTGTTATTTTTGTGTTTTTAGTCTTTGCAAAATTACAAAAATTATTTGTTTGAGCCGAAGGCATTAATATTTCTACTAAAAAGAACTGCATTTTTGCATAATGAAATATCGTTATATTTTTTTCAAAAATGTACTTAATTAAAAAAGTTGTACTTTTGCAATCGTTAAAATAGGATAATATTTTTCTCTTAAAGTATCTTGATTTATTATGAAAGTAACAAAAGTAAAAACAAACAATGGTAGAATTAAAATTTTCCGCTCAACAGAAAAAGGAAAATTAGTTTATGATGAAAAGCATGAAGACGAAACGGACAAAATTTTTGATGAAATAGATTTGAAAAAATCTATTGATGCAAGTAGAAAGTATTCAAATGATACAAAAGATAAAAAACATAAAAAAGGAGAATACTTTAAAGGTCTTTCCGCTCCTACCGACGAGGAAATTAACCATAGAAAAGGTAAATTAAAGAAAAGCATTGTCAATAATAAGATAGTTTTGGAAGAAAATCTTTCTAAAAGAGGAAATGTTTTGTTGTGTTTCAAAAAAGAATTTGAACAAAATGGAAAGATTGATTTTTCTGCACTTCATTCTTTGTATAAAGTTGAAGACCTTGCAAAATCGTTTGAGGGGAAAGATTTGAAAAGCAATTTTGAAGTAAAAAGTCTCCTTACTAAACATCAAAAGAAAGTTTTTGGAAAAAAACAAAATCCTTTGAATAGAGATAATGATAAATTGGCACAATATAATAATGAGATAAGAAAGTATTTTGAACATTATTTTCCTGTTTCCAGGAAAACAAATCGTAAAGTAGAAAAGGATGTAACAAAGTATCTTAACGAGAAAAAAATTAAATTGACAATAGAAAAACAATTTGAAAATGCTGTCAGATTATTTATTCAACAATTAAAAAGGAATACACAAGAAACAAATTCAAAAACTCTTTCTGAAAAGAAACGTCAAGAAGGATTTCTTTTGAATGTTTTAGGTTGTTGTTGTTTTGCTGCTAATAACTTTAGAAATATTGTTGATAAAAAATCTTGGGAAAATGGAGAATTGAAGGAAGATATTTTGCTAACTAGCGCTTTTTGTCAAAGTCTTTCCAAAGATAATGTTGATAATAAATTATTCGAAATGTTCTTTGGAATGCAAAGACCAGAAATTGAAGGGGAAAAACATAATCTTTGTGCTGCTCGGTCATCTGTTTTTGAAATGAGAAATAAATCTTTTCATACTGATAGAATAGATAGTATATTGGAGTTCTTTGAAAAAGAAAGTCAACAATTTGAACATTTTATACAAAAGCAAAATGGAAAATATGCCAAGAATAAACAAAAATTAGATTATAATACAGACCCAATTTTCAAATCTTGTTTGAAAAGAGACATTGATAATATCAGAGAAAATATTTTTGTTCAGTTGAGAAGTAGCGGATTTTTGGATTATTTTGATTTAGGAAAGATAAAGGAATTATTGGGAAAAATTACTTTTCCGCTTTGTCGTTCAACAATTCCTTTTACTCCGTCTTTTAAGAAAGTTTTCAATAAAGGTTGTGATTATGCCGCAGATGGAAGACAATATCTAAAAGTTAATACTAATACTTATTCAAAACAAAAAGAAAGCGAAACAAAAGAACAATATGAAGCAAGATATTTCCTTTTGAAAATGCTTTACAATAACAATTTTCTTTCCCAATACACAAAAACAAATGACTTCAAAAAATGTATCAATGAAGTTTTGCAAAAGAATAAAGAGGATGCACAAGAAAAAGCAAAAAAAGATAAAACAAGAAGACCAGAACAATATGGTTTTGAACAGATAAATCAAATAAAAGAAGACGAAACTTTAGAAAGCTATTTTGCAAGTATTCAATCTCAAACAATTATTGCCGAAAAGAATTTGAAAGAGAAAAGAAAGTTAAAGGATAGAGATAAGAATCAGTTTGAGAAATTTATGTTGGAAGTTTATGTTTATGCTTTTTATAAATTTATCAATAATTTGTTTGATAATAATGATAATAGATTTTATTATGAATTTGTAATGAATGAAAACAAAAAAATTGAGGCTGAAAAAGAAAGTATTAAAAGTGCAATAAATTGTAAAGACTTAAAAATTAACTCAAATGAATCTACACATATTTGTTTTTATATCTTTTGCAAACTTTTGGATTCTAACCATCTTTCTACTTTGCGAAATGAGATAACAAAATTTGTTATGACTGCCGACAATCAAGATGAAGAAAGAAATAATTTACAACATATTTTTGAAATCATTGAACTATGTTTGCTTACGGCAGACAATATTGATATTGCGGCTCAATCTTATGACGAAAACTTTTTGAAAATGTTTGTTAAAGGAAACATTTCTGATTATAATGGTTTGTATCAACAGTCTGACCGTTCAACACTTGTTTCTCATTCGGCAATTCATTCCGTAAAAAAATATGGAACAGAACAAAGATTGAAAGATATTGTTGATAATTCCGGCATAGAAATAACTTCACAAGATTATAAATCTTGGCAATCTCAAAAACTAGATATTGAAAATGCAACAAACGACAGAGACAAATTACATAAAGAATGGGTTGCCGGAGAACAAGGTATTTTCAAAACAACACAGATTGATGAAAAGAAATACGAAGAACTTTGCAATTATATAGAGAATTATAATTGGTTAGATAATAAATTGCATTTTGTTCATTTGAAACAACTTCATAATTTGATGATGGAAGTTTGGGGAAGATATGTTGGTTTCGTTAAGATGTTTGAAAGGGATATAATGGCGATTGTTCCAAATAAACCAAAAGATTTAGGAGAAACTTTGAGTACCCTTGATGGTTTATCTTATAAAGACAAAGACACTGACGAAATAAAAGCCAAAAAAGATGAAAACTTTGATGTGATTTATAAATACTTAAATACTAATAAAAATGGGTATATGGAATTTATAAAGACAAGGAATGCCATTTCTCATTTTCGTTTCTTTAATACGGAAACTATTGAAAAATCTTTATTGGATTACATTAACGATTTGCGAAAAATGCTTTCTTATGACAGAAAGTTAAAGAACGCTGTTACAACGGCAATAATCAAAATCTATGACAAACACGGATTTGTTTTGACATTAGATAAAAAAACTCATACATTTACTAATTGCAATGTTACTTCAAAGAGAATAGACCATTTGAAAGGCAAAGTAAAAATAAACAAATATCATTCTGATTTTTGTACGATGTGTAAAACATTATTAGAAATGAAAAAAAAGGGATAAATGAATGTTATTAGCAAAAAAAAGTGTAATTTTGCAGCCTCTAATTTGAGACGTAAGTCAATCTTTTAGAAGCATATCATAGGATATGGTATGTAAACAATCCCAAAATGAAAGGGAACTACAACTTTTTTATATTCATTTATTTCTACCATTTGTATGTAAACAATCCCAAAATGAAAGGGAACTACAACTAACTCTCTTTTCACCTTTTAATTTACTTTGGTGTTAATGACCTCAATTTATTTTAAGGCATTAACATCTTTTAGTTTAATACGTTACGCAAGCAAAAATTGTCGTTTCAGGTCATTTTTTTTATCCTAATAGAAGTATTGTTGAAATAAAACAAAGGAGTAAGCATCCGAAATCCGATTTGGTTACGCCGAGATAAAGATTCTGTAATGTAAATAGCTGATTTTAAGTTGGCAAATAAGAAAAAAATGCAATGAATACGCGATTTATGTACTCTCAATCAAAAAAAATTGTACTTTTGCAGCCTTATAACACATCATAATAAGATATAAACGAAATGAAAACCCGGATAAATAATTTTCAACTGCCTCTTTTACAAGCTGAAAGGCTATTATTGGACAACCAAACCCCAATCCATTATTTCCCAAATGAGGAAATGAACGCGGTGAGACTTGAATTTCTGTTTCCAAATGCAGGTAAAATCAATCAAAATAAGGTATTTACAGCAACAATGACAAACATTATGATGACGGAAGGAACAAGCCGTTTCTCCGCTTACGAAATCGCTAAAACGCTTGATTATTACGGGGCATTCATCGGAAGAACCGCCAATATGGAATCGTCATCTATCGTTTTTTATTTTCTTAAAAAACACAGCGAAGCCCTGATAGACTGCATTGAAGATATAATCTGTCGTCCCATATTCCCGGATAACGAATTCAAAATCAATATAAATAAATACAGACAACAACATCAAATCAACGAAAAGAAGACCGATTTCAATGCAAGCAACAAATTCCATCAATCAATCTTCCCTTCGCATCCCTACGGTGCTATTGGAAAACTTTGTGATTACGATTTGCTGTTACGAAATGACCTTGTGGAATTTTATAACAACTTCATAGCCGACCAGAACTCGCTGACAATCATTGCATCAGGGAATATAGACCGTTCTTTGCTCAATCTTATAAACCGTTCCTTCGGGGCGTTGCCACGAAAAACCGAATCGCCTGTACGCAAAATTGATTTCCCCGTGCAGATAAAGCCAAATGACGATATTATAAGGGTAAATGTGCCAATGGCAACGCAGGTTTCGTTACGGCTTGGAAGGCAAACAATAACCTGTAATGACAATATGTGGATGTCTTTGAAGGTTTTGAACTGTGCATTCGGCGGATACTTCGGGTCGAGGCTCATGTCAAACATACGGGAGCAAAAAGGGCTGTCTTACGGTATCAATTCAATCCTGTTCAGTTACAAAAAGGCTGGCGTGATTTACGTTTCCGCCGATGTTAAGGCAAACGAATATGAACTTGCAATAAAGGAAATCCGCAACGAAATGGACATCCTGCGTAACGAAAAGATGAAAGAAGAGGAATTAAACCGTATAAAAAATTACTTAAAAGGTGAAATAATGCGGTCTTTGGACGGTTCGTTTGATTTAAGTGAGCGTTACGCATATTTGCTTTCAAAAGGTATGCCAACGGACTATCATTCTAAATTTTTGGAAACCGTAAATACCATAACAACAAGTGATTTACAGACTTTAACTGCTCAATATCTCGCTCCCGAAACCTTTATTCAGGTCGCTGCAGGCAAATTCTGATATTAGAAAATCAAAAATCAACACGCCAAATTATGCAGACAACAGATTTAATTGAGCAAATACTGAAATATAAAAGCGTTTCATTCGTTGGAATGGCGAAAAACACAGGTAAAACCGAAGCATTAAATTACGTGTTACGTGCTTTGAATGAACGGAATATGCGTTGTGGTGTAACGTCTGTGGGTATTGACGGAGAGAAACAGGATTTTATCTTCGCAACATCAAAACCCGAAATAACAGTTTATCCAAAGACCACCTTCATTACTGCGGAAAAACTTTATCCTTTGTGCCGTTTGACTTCGGCAATCAAAGCCCTGTCTGCACGAACGACCGCTTTAGGCAGGTTGATTACAGCAGAAGCCATCACCAAAGGCGAAGTGATGCTTGCAGGACCCGCTTCTACCGTATGGTTAAAAGAAATCATTGACGCAATGCTTGCAGATATTCCGTTATGCCTTATTGACGGGGCATTATCTCGCAAAAGCCTTGGCAGCCCTTCAATAACCGATGCGATGATACTTTCAACCGGTGCTGCTCTGTCAATGAATATTGATGTATTGACAAGAAAGACGGATTTTTTGTTTAGAATGACGCAATTACCTGTTGCAGAAACGGCTCTTGTGTCAGCCCTTAAAGATATTGACACGGGAATATACGCCATTGAAAACAACATCCCTCATCGGCTTCCAATTCCTTCGCTACTTATGATAAACGATTACAAAAATGTTATCCTGTCTCACGGCAGGCGATTGTTCATTGGTGGCATTCTTACCGACAATCTGTTGCATTTCATTTTGTCTCAGGGAGATGTATCGCAAACCGAACTGACCGTAACCGACTTCACAAAAATCTTTTCTTCCATAACGCAAACCGATTTGTTTCTTCAAAAAGGTGGAAAACTGCAAGTGCTGAAACCAACCAACCTTATAGCCATAACCATAAATCCTTTTGCTCCGAACGGATTTCGTTTTGACGCAGGCAGATTACACAATGCCATTGCGGAACGGGTTAATGTTCCTGTTTATAACGTAAAAGAACAGACGGAAATAAAGTAATAATTTATTAGAATCAAATTACAGTTTTCCGAAATCAAATTATAGATCGCCGGAATTTGATTATAGAATTTTATAATTTGATTCCAGCACGCCGGAATTTGATTCTAATTTTCCGGAATTTGATTCTAAAATAATGAAGGTTTATTCGGGAATAATCTTTTTTAATTCCTTTATTTCATCTCTGTATTTTGCGGCTGTAAGAAAATCAAAGTCCTTAACGGATTGCTGCATCATTTCCTCCAAAGAACGTATTTCTTTTCTCAAATCCTTTGCCGATAAAATAAGACGGCGTTTTTTCATTGTCTCTGTGTATTTGGCTGTAATTTTATCGGCTTCTGTGGGGTCATGTTGATGTTTGCCGATTACGTCCTTTATTTTTGTATGAATCTGTGTTGGTATTATGTTATTTGCTTCATTGTAAGCGATTTGTTTTTTGCGGTTTCGTTCGTTTTCATCAATGGCTCGCTGCATTGAACCAGTAATTTTATCTCCGTAAAGTATCGCTTTGGAGTTTGTATTGCGGGCAGCACGACCGATAGTTTGGATAAGCGCCCTGTCGGAACGCAGAAAGCCTTCCTTATCAGCGTCAAGTATCGCAACCAAAGATACTTCGGGTATATCCAAACCCTCCCGTAACAAATTAACTCCAACCAAAACATCAAACAATCCTTCCCTTAAATCACGTATAATTTCAACCCGCTCCAGCGTTTCTACATCAGAATGAATGTATTTGTTACGAATGTTAAGTTTAGACAAGTATCGGCTTAATTCTTCCGCCATTCGCTTGGTGAGCGTTGTTACTAATACCCGCTCGCCTCTTTGGATTACAATGTTTATCTCTTCTAACAGGTCATCTACTTGATTCTTTGCAGGATGTATCTCTATCAAAGGGTCAAGCAAACCCGTAGGACGTATTAACTGTTCTACCACAATACCTTCCGCTTCGTTTATTTCGTAGTCGGCAGGCGTAGCACTAACATAAACGGTTTGCTTTTTCAACGAACAAAATTCCTCAAAGCGTAACGGACGATTATCAAATGCTGACGGCAAACGAAATCCGTATTCAACCAAAGTTTCTTTCCGTGAGCGGTCTCCGCCAAACATTGCATGCACTTGCGGTATTGTAACGTGGCTTTCGTCAATAACCATCAGGAAATCTTTGGGAAAATAATCTATAAGGCAGAAAGGACGTTCGCCCTCTTTTCTTCTGTCAAAGTAACGTGAGTAATTCTCTATGCCCGAGCAATATCCAACCTCCTGCAACATTTCCATATCATTATTAACTCTGTCTTCCAATCGTTTGGCTTCAAGTTCCCTACCCTGCTCTCTAAACCATTCGGCACGTAAAAACATATCTTGCTGTATTTCTCTCAACGCCTTATGAAGAGTTTCCTTATTCGTGAGGAAGTTTCCCGCGGGATAGATAACTATATTTTCCATTTCCTCTATCGTTTTACCGCTTAATGGATTTATAACCGACAAAGCCTCAACCTCATCTCCAAACATAGAGATACGATAAGCCATTTCACCATAAGCAGGAAAAACATCAATGGTATCACCACGAACTCTGAACTTGCCACGAGTAAATTCCACCTGATTACGGGAGTAAAGGCTATCCACAAGTTGAAGCATAAAAGCATTGCGTTCAAGTTTCTGCCCGACTGATATATGAATGGTGTTGTGTTCAAAGTCTATCGGATTTCCTATACCGTAAAGACACGAAACCGAAGAGACAACTATAACATCTCTTCTGCCCGAAAGCAAAGCCGAAGTAGTACTTAAACGCAAACGGTCTAATTCATCATTCAACGATAAATCTTTTTCTATGTAAGTATTTGTTGCAACTATATACGCTTCAGGTTGATAATAATCATAGTAAGATACGAAATACTCAACCGCATTATCAGGGAAAAAAGCCTTAAATTCTCCATAAAGTTGTGCAGCCAGCGTTTTGTTATGGCTTAAAATAAGAGTAGGACGATTCAATTCCTTAATTACGTTGGCTATTGTAAAGGTTTTGCCTGAGCCTGTAACGCCCTGTAAAACCATAGCAGGCAGATCGTCTTTTATTCCCTTAATTAACTGACTTATTGCCTGTGGTTGGTCGCCCGTTGGAGCAAATTGTGATTTTAGAACAAAGTTCATAGCGTTATTCTTTTAATAACAGGGCTACAGCGTAAGCCTCAATCCCTTCTTTTCTTCCGACAAATCCTAAATGTTCGGTTGTGGTTGCTTTTATACTTACATCCTCAATATCAAGATGAAGAATCCCTGCAATAGTTTGCTGCATCGATGGAATATAACTTGAAATCTTTGGACTTTGGAGCGATATTACGCAATCTATATTCTGTATTTTGAAACCTTTTTGAGCAATCTTTTCGGCACAGTCGGTAAGCAACAGTTTGCTGTCAATACCTTTGTAACGCATATCGCTATCGGGATAATTAAAACCTATATCCCGCAGATTTGCAGCCCCAAACAACGCATCTATAATGGCGTGAATTGCCACGTCCGCATCGGAATGTCCCACCGAACCTCTATCAGACTCAATTTTTACTCCGCCAAGTGTCAGCGAATAGCCCTCAGCGAGTTTATGAACATCATATCCTATACCTGTCTTTAACTTCATCTGTTTAATTCTGCTTTTGTGTAAAACTTTTACTCAGTTTGTGATTTTGCAAAACTACAAAATTATTTTCATATCATTGTTCTTTGCCTCAAATTTATTGCCATTGGCGGGAGAAACTTATCTGTTATTATTAAACTTTCCGCATGGGCGCCGAGGTATTGGACGCAGGTGTCCGAGATTTGGAAATAAGGCTTGACAAAAGAAAACGCCCGACAGATTGGATTTCTATCGGGCGTTTGGGAAATTTCTTTATACATCCGTACGGTTTATCGGCATTGTCATACACCTTGCGCCTCCTCCTCCTCGCGGTAATTCTGCAGCGTCGAAAGTTACAACAAACTGTGTATGCTGCTTCATATCTACCTTTCCGTCAATTACATCTGTTGCATACAAAACATCAAAACCTGCTTTGTTTAATGCTTCTATCGTATGGTTGTTTCTTGCGTAACCAATAACCTTTCCTTCACCCAAAGCAAAAAAATTAGCCCCCGAATGCCACTGCTCACGTTGCTGATTCCACTTATCTGCACCTCCGCATAACACAGGTTCCAATTCAATTCCCGCTGCTTTTGTTGCTTCAAGAAAATTGCGTTTTTCATTATAAGTTATTTTCCCGCCGTTTATCTCAATATGGAAGGTCGCAAATGCGTTATCATTCAGTATCAATGGTTCATAAACCATACACTTGCCATTACCGAGCAGCGTAAAAACCATATCCAAATGAATAAATGATTCGGGGCTTTGCGGCAAATGCTGCACCACTATATTAAAAGGTTGTTTGCGTGCCGCAAAATAATTAGCCAATGCTTCAATTCCCTTTTCGTTAGTTCGCGAACCACAACCTACAAACAGAGTATTATTGTTTGCTATCAGTATATCTCCTCCTTCCGTCGTTGCCTCCTTGCTATATGATTGCGGATTGATGAGGGGTATATTAAAATGATGAAAAATGGATTCCATAATTAGACTCTCACGCTGTCTTACGGGAGATTTCATTGAATTTACAAGTACTCCGTTAAAGATTACCGAAGCGGCATCACGCGTAAAGAATAAATTGTAAAGAGGTAAAAGGACATACCGCTCATTGATACTTGGCTTTACAAATTTTACATCATCATACGTTAAGCCTTCATTGAGGGCAAGAGCCAGTTTATCGGCAGACATATTCATAAGCGGTTCAAAAAGCAGAAGCTTATGTTCTGCAAATATCACTTTGGTAACCAAATCTTTTTTCGCATCTTCGTCGGACAGGACTTGGGTGAGTAAATCCTTTACTTCAAAAGTCTTACACCAGCGTTTCAACACCTCATTAAAGCCCAAATATTCCTTTCGAGCAATATTCAAATTAAGCAAATCGCTGTAAAGAGCGGCAGTTATGTTATCAGGGGTCATTGCTTCTATCTCTTTTCCCGGCGTATGAATAATTACGCCTTGCAATTCACCTGTTTCGGAATTTATATTTACTTGCATAGTTTTACGATTTATGACTGCAAAAATACAAAAAATAATTAAAATGAAACAATTCTCGTTGTTACTATTGAGAAATCAATATGTTGTTTCATATTCACAGTCTCAAAAACGCTCTTTATGCATCAGTTTTGCCTGCCCCGATATTGTTACTTTGCCGTCAAGAGTTTCAAGCGTACATTTTACGGTTGCTCTGTGTTTTTCTTCATTTATCTCCACGACCTCAAATTTAGCCACATAATCCTGTTCTACAAAGACCGGAGCCAGAAACGCCATATCTTGAAACATATATATCGTTCCTTCTCCCGGAAACATCGTGCCGAAGACTTTGCTAAAAACACTCCCCGCATAAAAACCATGCACTATCGGTTTGCCGAAAGGAGTCTGTGCGGCATATTGTTCATTGATGTGAATTGGATTATTATCTCCGGTTATTTGAGCGAAGACATTAACATTTGCTTGCGTGAATCGTGTTTGATGGCTGAAAGTATCGCAGATTTTTATTTTATTCATAGTTTGATTGATTTATTTATTACGACTGCAAAAGTAATAAAATTTCTTTTTATAGGTACGGATTTCAAAGATATTAAGAACTTACGCAAAGTAATTATGAAATGTACCAAGCGTTTCGGTACCGGTTCCGGTAAATGTACGGATGACTTTTGTACCCGTATGAAAACTGTTTGTAAAAGATTATAATTGTTTAGTATTAACCCTTATGTATTGATTTGTGGTGTAATTTATTCCGATATTGTTTCTGTTTTGTAATTTTTTTGTACTTTTGCAACCTCAAATTTTAATAATTGTTTTAATATGAATAACGCAACATTTTTCTTTAGAGAGCCAAAAAATGAAACAGTACTTGGCTACGCTCCAAATTCAACGGAAAGAATTGAATTGGAAAAAGAATTAAACAAACAATACAATCAATGTATTGAAATACCTCTTATAGTAAATGGAAAGGAGGTTCGTACGGGTGAAACAGGAAAGGTAGTGATGCCGACCGAACACGGACACGTTTTGGCTACATATCACAAAGCAACAAAAGAAGTAGTTGAACAGGCTATTGCCGCTGCTATGGAAGCAAGACGCAAATGGGAGAAAATAGACTGGATAGACCGCTGTTCCATAATGCAGCGTGCAGCCGAATTAATCTCAAAGAAGTATCGTTATGTTTTGAATGCGGCTACGATGCTGGGACAGGGTAAAAATCCATTTCAGGCAGAAATAGATTCCGCTTGTGAAGCAATAGATTTCTTACGTTTCAACGCTTACTATGCTTCAAAGATTTATGCTCAACAACCTATGAGTGATAATACCGCAATAAACAGAATTGAATACAGACCTTTAGAAGGTTTTGTTTATGCAATCTCTCCGTTTAATTTCACGGCAATTGCATGTAATTTAAACATTTCTCCGGTACTAATGGGTAATGTTACAATTTGGAAACCCGCAACAACTGCAATCCTTTCCAATTATTATCTGATGAAAGTCTTTCAAGAAGCCGGCATACCTGACGGAGTTATCAATTTCTTACCGGGAAGCGGTGCTGTTATTTCCGACACTTGCTTTGCTTCTCCGCATTTGGCAGGTATTCATTTCACCGGTTCAACGGGTACTTTCAATAATTTCTGGAAACAAATCGGGGATAACGTAGGTTCATACCGTACTTATCCAAAAATAGTAGGCGAAACGGGAGGTAAGGACTTTATTTTTGCTCACAAATCTGCCTGTCCTAAAGAATTGGCTGTGGCTATCGTTCGTGGTTCTTTTGAATATCAGGGACAGAAATGCTCTGCTGCTTCACGTGCTTATATACCGAAGGGATTATGGGATGAAACTTTCGGATACGTAAAGGATATGATGAAAGATGTAACTATGGGTTGCGTAACCAATATGAGTAACTATGTAAATGCAGTTATTGACGAGAAGGCTTATAATGATATAATGAAATATGTTGATGCAGCCAAAACAGCTTCCGATGCAAAAATTGTAATAGGAGGTAATGGCGATAAAAGTAAAGGATACTTCATTGAACCGACTATAATTCTTACATCCAATCCTCATTATGCAACAATGGAAACCGAGTTATTCGGACCTGTTATGACAATCTATCTTTATGATGACGACAAGTATGAAGAAACATTGGAACTATGCGACACAACATCACCTTACGCTTTAACCGGTTCTATCTTTTCTCATTGTGCTTACTCTACAAAGAAGGCAATGAAAAAACTTCGTTATGCAGCAGGTAATTTCTACATCAACGATAAACCGACCGGTGCAGTTGTAGGTAACCAACCTTTTGGTGGTGCAAGAGCATCGGGAACAAACGACAAGGCAGGTAGTGAATTGAATCTTTACAGGTGGGTTTCTCCTCGCTGTATAAAGGAAACATTGCTTCCTCCAACAGATTTCAAATATCCATTTATGGGATAGAAACATAACATTAGTATTAACGCAATCCGTGCGGCGAATGTCGTGCGGATTGTTTTTAATCATCATAATAATATGGACGGAAAAAACTATTGCGTAATTATGGCTGGAGGTATTGGTAGCCGTTTCTGGCCTATGAGCAAACAGAAAAAACCCAAACAATTTATAGATGTTTTGGGAGTTAATAAATCTCTCTTACAACTGACCTTTGAACGAATGACAAAGATATTCAATGCCGAAAACATTCTAATAGTAACGAGTGAATCTTACAGGCATCTTGTAATAGAGCAATTAAAAGGTATTAAGGAAGGCAATATACTTTGTGAGCCTAATCGCCGCAATACCGCACCCTGTATTGCTTACGCCAATTATAAAATTCGCAAAGATAATAAAGATGCTAACATTGTTGTTGTTCCCTCTGACCACGTTATAGAAAACGAAGATTTGTTTCTGAAAACAATAGAAAAAGGTTTGGTAGCAGCAGAACAGGAAGATATTTTGATAACACTTGGCATCCGCCCTTCATATCCAAATACCGGTTATGGTTACGTGCAATACATAGAAAAGGAGTATTGTAACAACGATAAAGACATAAAAAAAGTAAAACTCTTTGCAGAAAAACCCGTATTGGAAATGGCTGAAAAATTCATTAAAAGCGGAGATTTTTTGTGGAACGCAGGTATTTTCATTTGGAATATACGCTCCATAGACAAGGCAATGAAGACTTACTGCAAAGAAATTTATGAAGCCTTTCAGCAAGAAAAAAATATGAAGGAGGAAGATTTCATTACCAATGCCTATCTGTCCTGTCCTTCCGTGTCCATTGACTATGCAGTTATGGAAAGAGCCGATAACGTATATGTAATTCCGTCCGATTTTGGTTGGAGTGATGTCGGTACATGGAAGGCTCTGTACGGTATTGGAAAACAAGATGAAAATAAAAACAGAATAACAGGTAGAAATGTTATGACTTACGATACTCAAAACTGCATTGTTAATATGCCGAAAGATAAACTTGTTGTTTTGCAGGGGCTGGATGATTACATAGTTGTAGAAAACGATAATATACTTATGATTTGCAAGAAGTCGGAAGAACAGCGTATTCGCCAGTTTGTAACAGATGTTGAAGTAGAAAAAGGTAATCAATACATATAAATTAAATTAAATAGTAAAATGAAACGATTTGAAATAAAACTTTTAATAGATAAATATGCGTTGCACACAGACGATAACAAAATGTGCGTTAAAGGTTGGGTAAGAACCAAAAGAGGTAATAAAAATGTGATTTTTATTGCCATCAATGACGGAAGTACTATTAAAAATCTGCAGGTTGTAGTTGATGTTGCTAAATTTGACGAAGAGTTTCTGAAAAATATCACAACAGGGGCTTGTCTTTGTGTCTGCGGACAACTTGTTGAAAGTATGGGAAAGGGACAATGTGTTGAGATGTTAGCGGATAGCATTGAAATATACGGTATGGCTGATGCGGAAACCTATCCTTTGCAAAAGAAAGGACATAGTCTTGAATTTCTCAGAGAAATAGCCCACTTGCGACCTCGTACGAACACATTTGGAGCAATTTTTCGCTTACGGCATGCAATGGCTTTTGCTATTCATAAATACTTTAACGACAAAGGTTTCTTCTATTGGCATTCTCCATTGATTACGGCTTCCGATGCCGAAGGTGCGGGTGAAATGTTTCGTGTTACGACTCTTGATTTACAGAATATACCTCAAAGGGATGGTAAAGTTGATTTCAGTGAAGATTTCTTTGGAAGAGAGACTTCGCTTACGGTAAGCGGGCAGTTGGAAGGTGAATTGGGGGCAATGGCATTGGGAAAAATTTATACGTTCGGTCCTACTTTCCGTGCGGAAAACAGCAATACGCCTCGACATTTATCGGAATTTTGGATGATTGAACCGGAAATGGCATTCTATGATTTGGAAGATAATATGAATCTGGCTGAAGATTTTATTAAATACCTCATTTCCTATGCTTTGGAAAACTGCATGGACGATATACGGTTTCTAAATGATATGTATGACAACTCTTTGATTGAAAGACTGCGTTTTGTAATTGATAATCAATTCATCAGACTGCGTTACGAGGAGGCTGTGAACATTTTGCAATCTGCAAAACAGAAGTTTGAATTTCCTGTTGGTTGGGGTACGGATTTACAATCGGAACATGAGCGTTATTTAGTTGAGAAACACTTCAAATGCCCTGTCATTTTGATTGATTATCCTCGCGAAATAAAGGCATTTTATATGAAACAAAATGACGATAATCGCACAGTAAGGGCGATGGATGTGCTTTTCCCTGCCATTGGTGAAATAATTGGAGGCTCTCAACGTGAGGACGATATGACAAAACTTGTTGCCAGAATGAAGGAAGTGGGAATTGACCCTGCGGATATGGACTGGTATTTGGATACAAGGCGATTTGGCTCTGCTCCTCACAGCGGTTTTGGTTTGGGATTTGAGCGTTTGTTGCTGTTTGTCAGTGGTATGAGTAACATTAGAGACGTTATCCCTTTCCCAAGATTTCCAAAGAATGCCACGTTCTAAAAGATAAAACTGCTCAAGTACCATAGAAATTAATTTACATTCTCACGTGTTTTTTTTCATTTTCGTAACATTACGAAAATCATCCGTAACATTACGAAAACGTTTCATAACATTATGAAGACGTTTCATAACACTATGAAGACCGTTCATAACATTATGAAGACGTTTCATAACACTATGGAAACCTTTCATACAGGTATGTTTTATTGTAATTTTTTTTCATTTTCTAAAAAAAAGTTTCTACGCATCAGCCTGTTTTGTCTGTGCGGCTTGCACCAAATTAGGTTACAATGATAAACGATTTTTAAGAATAAGATAGCCATTATCAGACATTTTTATCTTCTCCTTATTGGATAAAGTCAGCATATACTGTCCTTTTTTATATCTGTCTATGGCTTTGATACAAAGGATATTGACAATATAACTGCGATGTACCCTCACAAAACGTTCCTGCGGCAGCATCGTTTCTAATTCCTTCATAGTCATTTCCTTTAACCATACGCCTTTTTCGGTATAAATTGATACATAATCGCCGTTTGCAGCAAAAAAAACAATGTCTCCAATCTCTATAATGTCTATTTTTTGTCCCGTTTTTACGCTTATACGTTCGCAAATTTCCCTTTTGGTTTCTTCATTTCTCACAGGCAACGGTTCGGGAGGCGTTTTGGCTAAACGTTTGGCTAAGCGGGGCATAATAAACTCGGAGACAATGCCGCCACAAAAACTTCCTAATAATATGTAAGCGGCAATGTCCCAGTGCATAAGTTCGCAAAAGCCCGTTGCAATAAGCAAAACGGCAAGCAAAAGCAAATTCAGGCGTTTCATCAACTAATTCCTTAAATCAAGATTGCCAAATACGATACTGCCTATCACGTTTAAGGTTTTTGTTGCATCTTCCTGTGTTTTTTTATCCAAAAAGATGCGTTTGTCGGTAATTTTTCCGCAAATCACCTTCGTATCTCCCGTCAGTATAACCCAGTCCTGAGGTACGAAAAGCGAACAATTACCAAAGGCAACGTTGATAAAAATATCCGTAACGCCGTCTGCAATTTCCGTTTTCCGCAAATCAATGGCTGAATCCCCAAAGGCAACATTCGTTTCGCCCCCATCAAACTGCGGTTCAAGGAAAATATGCTCATTATCGCTGAAAGCAACCGAATGAGAAAACCATCTGCCGTTGCGAGACTTACTTTCTTCGGCACGTCTGCGAATTTCATCGCCGTACCGTTTCCATTTGAGTTCTCTTCCGTAAGGTTTGAAATGACGAGTCTGCGTAAAACCTCTGCGATGCTTCGTTGTGATGGCAAGTAACAGCAAAATACCAATGTATATTACCAATGCACCCCAATAATTACTTATAAAATCATCGGGTAACACTATTTGCGGGAATAGGTTGGCAAGTTTCGGCAGGATAAAAAATACACCCGTTCCCAAGAAAGCAAGTCCCGAAAAGAGATGTCGGTTAAATAGCATTATTACACCTGCTACGAACAACAGCATTTCCCATGAGAATACTATCGGATTTATTTGCGACCATCCCATTGTTCGTGTTAGCAACATAATTACTCCAAATAAAATAATCAACACCGCAAATCCTATTGCAGGAGTGTGATTTCCGTGTTTTTTTGTTTTGTTCTGTTCCATTTTTATATTGTTTTGATTTATTTTTAATTCATTTCTGCATTTTTTTATGCACGTTTCACATTTTTTGTTACACATTTTATGTTTATTTTTGATTGCAAAGATATATCTTTTTACACATTCCGCAGCAACAAAACCGATAAAACCGACCACAATTCCCGATAAAAATCCCCAAAAAACCTATTAAAATGATTTTTTATACCTTTGCAAAATTAAAAAAAAAGCATTTACGGCATCAAAATACTGAAAAAATGAACATAAAACTAATTTTGACAGGTCAAACCGACATCCCGTACGTACAGGACGCTATTACGGATTACACCAAACGTCTTTCGCATTATGTGAAGTTTGAAACTATTGTTATAAATCCACCTAAAAATAGCAGCAAACAGACAGAAAGCGAATTGATAATGAAGTATTTAAGTAAGGAATTAAAAAATGGGGCGAGGCTTGTGCTGCTTGACGAAAGAGGAAAGGAATTTCGCTCTGTGGAATTTGCCGATTATCTGCAACGAATGATGAATCAGTCTGTTAAAACGCTTATTTTTGTCATCGGAGGGGCATTTGGATTTGGTGAAGCGGTGTATGACGTTGCTAATGAGCGGTTATCGCTTTCCAAAATGACCTTTTCGCATCAGTTAATACGCATCCTGTTTGTTGAGCAACTGTATCGGGCATTCACAATCCTAAAAAACGAGCCGTATCACAACGAATAACTTCCTTTTTCTTTGTTTCGAGTTATCAACATCCTGTTTTTACTTTCTATCCTTTGGTTATAAACCATTTGAAATCCATCACAATAATACGGAATCAATTTATAGAATCCTGAAACTTGATTATAGATTTCTGTAATTTGATTATAGAACGCTATAATTTGATTATAGAATGCTGGAATTTGATTCTAAATTTTTGTAATCAAGTTTCAGTACGTTAAGATAAGAATTGATGAAAATGAAATAATGTAAAAAGAAGGATACTTTATTTAAGTATCCTTCTTTCAATCTTTTATCGCACCTTATTTATCAAATATAATTTCGCCTGTTTGTTTATTGAACGTGAAATTTCCAAAGTCTTTCAGCCCATTGCGATTGATAATCATCTGTTGAGGCATACCTTTACGGACAAGCACTTCGAACTTGTCTGTCCAGTATTTGCCGATATAGGCACTTTGGAAAGTGAGAACGGAATTATCCAAGATGTTGCCTTCTGCGTCAAAAGCCTTGTCTTTATCACGAAAATCATTTTTGTTAATCCTGCCTTTGAGCAACAAATCCATAGCAACGTCCCAATCCATTACGGCAACATCCTTGTATCTTTCGTCATAAATAGCAGGGATTGCCTTTCCGTTCAAAATGATGTAAAGTTGTGAGAGTTTGCCATTTATCATTGTCAGTTTGATACGATTATCGGTATAAATGATAGGAATATCAATAGTTGGGTCTTGCTTTTCTACCATATTGACAACCTGACCGTTGAGTGCCGCATCAGCCAAAGAATCCCGCACTTCACGAGAAATGTAATCCGAACGCAGAACTCGAAATTCCGTACGGCGATTTAACTGATGTGCAGCCTCACGTTCATCTTTGGTTCTCAGACTGTTAATATAATCATCGGTCAATGTGATACCTTTAGGGAAGGTAAAGTTTTTTTTGTTGTATTCAATAGTTACCGCATTTTTAAGAGTGCGAGGTACGCGTTCTCCATAGCCTTTGGCAACAAGGCGTTCATAATCAACACCTCTTTTATGCAGAAAATCAACTACGGATTCTGCTCTTCGCTGTGAAAGAGTGTCGTTTGTAACATTAGGAAACGGACGACTGTCTGTATGAGAAGCCAATTCTATAACATAGTTTGGATTATTTACAAGAATGATTAACAGGTCTGAAAGAGAATCCTGATACTGGTCTTTCAACTCCCAGCGTGCCAAATCATAACGTATCTCCGGTAAAACAACAGGTTCTTTCGGTATTGGAGTGAGTTTGAAGTCGTGAACAAGGTCTTTGCTGGTTGTTAAGCCCACTGTGCTTTCGTTTCCTTCATTATTAAAGTAATCAATTTGCGAAACCTGAATGCGATAATTGACATTGTATTTTACTTGTTCTACATTGAATTCGTATTCGCCTTTTCTGTTGGTACGGGTTTCTATACTGCTTTTGTCATCACCTATTAACTTAACTTTAGCGGCTTCAATAGGTTGCATGGATTTCTCATCATGCACCTTTCCCTTGAGAGTGAATAACAAAGGTGAGCGATAAAAAGAATAGATATCGTCTCCGCCAACACCTCCTGCACGATTGGAAGAGAAATAGCCCGATTCTTCCGATGCGGAGTTGGCACTGATACTTTCATTGAAAATGATGCTTATTTCATCGGAAGGACTGTTGATAGGATATTTTAGATTAACAGGTTCAGACCATTCTCCATTAACCAAATCTGAGTAAAAGATGTCAAAACCACCAAGTCCTGCAAGTCCATCAGAGGAGAAATACATACGGGTATCGGTTCTTAAAATAGGAAATTGTTCTTTTCCTTCCGTATTTATTTGCTTTCCAAGATTTATAACATTGCCAAAAGGCTCGTCAAGTGATTTACGGGTTGCCTTCCATAAATCATAATCTCCTTCTCCTCCGGGTCTGTCGGACGAAAAATAAAGGGTAAGTTCGTCTGATGACACAGCAGGATGTAGATAATTATAAGCCGTATCTCCCAAATCCACTTTCATAAATGCAGAATTATCGTCTGTTGTAGTGGATTTTATTGTGTCTGTTTTTGTATTGTCTTTTGTGGCGTTGCTTTTATTTTGTGTTGATTTGCTTTGTGTTTTCTTACCTTTACCTTTGGTATTCTGTACTATCGGAGTCATATAAATAGCACATGTTTGATGGGTTTTGTCCTTTACATTACAGCGAGAAAAATAAATATTTTGCGTTTTACCGTTGGTAATGCAAACCAACTCACCTTCATTTACCGCCGTATTTACATCATTTACGCCATAAATAACAACATTACCAAGAGTTCCGTCTTTCATTTTAGTTGCTGTGTAAATATTGGAAAAGTATTGACCAGTCCATGCGTCCTTTTCACTATTTTCTTCACCTTCCCGTGACGATGTAAATGTAATGGTGTTTTTGTCCTCATTATTTGCAAAATGTGGTCCCCAGTCATTCCATTCCGTATTGATAGATTTTTCATTGCGAATTTGATGCATGGTAGGGTGATTTACCCAATCTTTGGCAAGAGCAATGGATTGCAGTCGCCGCTGTGCAAGTCCGTCATTGGGGACAAGTTTCAGGTATTCTCTGTAATTTGTTTCTGCGTTATCCCAGTCCGCTTCAAAACGTTGCATATCGGCAAGGTGTAGAAAAACTTTTGGTTGAACCGAATAATATCCTGCTGTAACCAATCGCTTATACGTTTTGATACCCTGTTCTTTGTCGTCCATAAGTCTGTAACATTCCGCTGTTTGCCATAAAATTCGGTCTTTTTCCTGTCTGTTAGCCTTTACTTTTGAGTATGCTTTCTTATATAATTCTACAGCCTTAGTGTATTGTTGAGATACAAAAGCATCATCAGCCTGTTCGGTAAGGCTACGTTTTTGAGCAGAAACATTAAAAGCAACAAGCCCTGCAATCAAAAAAACAAAAACATTTTTTACGTTCATATTCCTTTCAAATATTGGTAAATTCTATTATTTCAATAACCTACATAACGTTTTCAGACAGTTTATCTTTTAACAAAATGCTCTGAAACGTGGCAGCAAAGGTACAAAATTTATTCTAAAAACAAGGCTTTGAATAAAAAAATGTTACAAATTAAATTATTTTTTATTATTGCAGGAGAAAATTATCTATATATTTAGCGTTACAATTCCTGCAAGTGTATGGTTGCTGAATGTAAGTAAATACTGTACAGGAGTTATTGATTATTTACTAAATGTTTTTAATACAATAACTTTTTTTCTCAGAAATTTGTTTTAATTGAAAAAATGTTTGTATCTTTGCAGCCTAAAAAATAACAAATTTAAATATGCTTAAATTTAAAGAACAAAAAAGGTTAGTAGTATTGTTTTTTGCAGTGATGGTTTTTGATGCTACAAGTGCATTTGCACAAAATTCTATTCAAAGTGAGGTTTGGGAGGTTACACAGCAACAAGACTTTCAATACACACAGAAAGTTATTACAGAAGACCCTCAAACCACAATTTCATTCACACAACACCAAGCAACAGGAGAATATGAGTTTTATCGAACAATAATGGGTAATCCTAATATTCAATCTGTGCT
>JAISTG010000050.1 GCA_031272705.1 Bacteroidales bacterium
TATATGCTTTTCCTCAACGTTTCTTACGGATACACAAAGGACAACGTGTTAGAACTTGCCATGTTCAAGCCTAACTCTCTCTCAATGTTGAATAGACCTGAGAATTTGGCACAATCGCATAATCTCAACTTCAATCTATCTACTTATGTGCCGCTTGGCAAATGGTTTGCGTTGATTCTGTGGGCAAGTGAGAACTATTGGAAATCTGTTTCCGACATTCCGGGAGCAGAAAATAATTTTTCACGCTGGGGCTTTATGGGTTACGGAGCGTTAAACTTCAATCTGCCTAAGGATTGGAAAATTTCCGTTAGCGGTTTTTATCTTTCCGGCGGTATGCAGGGACTTTACACCTACGAGGATTACTATACTATAGGGTGCAGTGTTTCGAAGGATTTCCTGAAAAAGCAACTTAACATCTCTATTAGCTCAGATGATTTACTGCATCCGTCTAAAATGACCGGCGGATACAAAACCGATTACTTTGATGCAAAGGTTGGATTTTTCACAAACCAACGCCGTATTGGTATAACGATACGTTACAACTTTGGAAAGATGTATGAGGGTGAGCGTTTGAAACATATAGAGAGCGATGATATGGATGAGAGAGCCAAAAGTTCATCCGGACAGGGGACAGGCGGCATTCCAACAATGGGACAATAAACAACATTTTGCTGAAACCGAATTACAGTTTATTTATAATTTGATTCTAATAGATTAACCCCAAGTTTTATTCATTTATAATCAAATAATATTCATCTGGAATCAAATAAGGTTGAGCGTTTCCCCGCAGGAAACAATCATTATTATTTGATTATAGATGAATAAAACTTGATTTTAGACAAATATAATTTGATTTTAGATGAACCAAATCTAATTTCGGAAAAATGAGATGGCATTTTGGGTTAATAAAACATTTTTATATGGGGTTGAAATGTCGTATTTGAAGAATTATTTATAATTTCGCAACCCCAAAATCATACATTAGAATATGCCAAACGAAACTTTAAGACATAAAGGATTGAGAAACAAACTTGTAAAAGAACTTGCCGCAAAAGGAATTACCGATTCCAAAGTGCTGGAAGCAATGAATAATGTACCGAGACATTTATTTATGAATCAGTCTCTTGACCCTGTCATAGCGTATATGGATACCGCTATGGATATAGGAAGGATGCAAACCATATCTCGTCCTTTTACGGTTGCCTTTCAAACACAACTCCTTGATATTGGCAAGAAAGAGAGCGTTTTAGAGGTAGGAACAGGTTCGGGTTATCAAACAGCCGTTCTTTCTTATATGAAAGCCAATGTCTATACCATTGAACGCCAGCAGGAACTCTTTCTTTCGGCAAAATCTCTGCTGCATACGCTCGGCTACAAAGCCAAATGTTTCTTTGCCGATGGCTATCAGGGTTTGTCGGCATTTGCACCCTTTGACCGCATACTTGTTACCTGTGGCGCCCCTCAAATACCTGACGCATTGATTCAGCAGTTGAAAGTCGGCGGAACAATGGTCATACCCATAGGAGAAAAACAGCAGACAATGTATAAAATAATTAAAAAGTCGGAAAATTCGTTTGAAAAACTTAATTTTGGCGATTGTAAGTTTGTTCCGATGGTTGAAGAAAAGGAAATACATTTCTAAAAAAATATTATCGCCGAAGTGTAACTTTTTTTGAGTTTTAACGTTGGAGCAACAAAATAAAAAACAGGTGAAAAATAAAAAAAAATTGTCAAACGCTGCGAGTTTTAGTTTTTTTTTGTAATATTGCAGGCGAAAAAATAGTTAATTTGTAACGAAATTAGATATAAAATAAGATGAAGAAAAGTATATTGATAACCTTTGCAGCATTGACTTTCTGCACAATTAAAGTACAGGGGCAGGATCCTCATTTCTCGCAATTTTATGCAAGTCCGCTTTACACAAATCCGGCACTTGCAGGCTCAATGATTTGCCCAAGAGTAACCTTAATTTATCGTAATCAGTGGCCTTCAATACAGAGAGCCTTCAGAACTCCTGCTGCGAGTTACGATCAGTATTTTGATGCTCTAGCAGGTGGTATAGGTGTGTTTGTAATGAACGATGCACAAAGCGAGTACTATAATTCGTACATGGCTGCTTTGATGTATTCATTGCGATTGAAACTTACAGATGATGTTTTCTTAAATCTTGCGGCACAGGGAAGTCTTACCAGTCGTTCGCTTGACTGGGACAGACTGCATTTTGGAGATGAGATTGACCCCCGTTATGGATTTATCTATTCTACTATGGCTAACCGTCCCGCTTCAATGTCAAAAACGTATTTTGATGTAGCGGCAGGTTTATTGATTTATGGGGAACAGTGGTATGCAGGTTTTGCAGCACACAATCTAACTCAACCAAATGACGGTTACATATCTTATAACCAGATCCCTATTCGTTTAACGGCTCACGCAGGAATGAACTTCAACATCAGCAGAGACAAAAGAAGAACCAATGCTTTCTTCGGAGCGCCTATCATTTCTCCTAATATAATATATGATTATCAGAATGGCTTTCAGAAATTGAACGTTGGATTGTATTTGGATTGGAGTCCGTTTATTGTAGGGGCTTGGTTACGTCATCCGCTCACGGGTTACGAGGGAGCAGAATCTATAGACCCTGATGCATTAGTACTTCTTTTCGGGGCGCAATGGGAACAGTTCAAGATAGGTTATTCTTATGATATAACGGTATCAGGCTTGGCTAATGCTTCCGGTGGGGCGCACGAAATTTCAGTATCTTATCTATTCCCTTGTCCAGAAAAACGCCATAAGGTAAAGGCTATAAAATGTCCTTCGTTCTAACACACGCGTGTTAAATTATGAAAACACAAATTCAAAAAGGTTTATTTATAGCCATTGTTGCTATGCTTGTCGTAGGAGTTTTCTTTGTTTCGTGTGAAGATGACAAATTAGACATTGAGTATTATGATACTTACATAGATGGGTATATCACCGATTATCATACAGACGAGCCAATAACTGATGTTTTGTTTGATATTACATGTGCTGATTATAATGAAGTAGGAGGTATGGGGTATTCAGGAGGAGGCTCTTCCGGATTTTATGAAATACCAGATGTTGCTCACACAAATAGTCAGGGGTATTACAGGATACAACTTCCTAAAACAATAAATGGTGATGTAATGAAGATAACAAATATCTTCCCCAAAAACAACAATCCAAATTATTGTTTTGACTATGCAGGTAAACGAATAGATTATGATTGGTACGATGTAAAACATCAATCTTATAGGATAGATGTACGAGCAATGCCTAATGGATACCTTAAAGTTATTGTTCCATTGGAATTAAATTATTATTTATCTTCATACGGGAGTAGTTCGTTTGAATTTCCTATTTTAAGATGGAAAGAATTATTATATGAAAGAGCATTTTCAACATATAAAGAAACTTTATATAAAGTTCCAGCGACGAATGGAGCATTGGCTTATGATGATGATAATGGAGTTTATAACAGAATAGAATTTATTGTATTAAGAAAAGATACATTGGTAATAGATTTAACAAATAATAAATAATGTGATATGAAAAAGACATTTAAAACAAGTTTATTTATGGTCATTGTTGCTATGCTTGCCGCAGGAATAGGTTTCTTCCCTGACGAATATAGATATGTTTACAAAATACGTATTATATGTGAACCTTTAACGGAAGAAGAATGGATTGCTTTTCCTTGCAATACTTTATATCCGCAATTATATTTTGGTCTGCCTTGTCAAGTAAAAATTAACTCAATTTCAATATTAGAATGAATTATTTATAGAGTTGAAAACGATAAGAAAATAATTAAATCAAATAAATTGGTAATAATAAAAAAATAAGTTGTAATTTTGCACGCGTAAAAACAATAAAATAGAAAAATAAACGTAATAAGTATATAATAAATTGTAGAGTATGAAAATCAGATTAGTTAAAAGAATTGTTTTCACATTTGCTTCCGTAGTCTTGTTAGCAAGTTGCGGTAGTGGTAGTGGAGTATCTCCAACGACAGGTTGGGCTTATGATGACCCTGCGTGGGGAGGTTTTGAATCGGCGTCTGCAGATGAGCAGCAAACCCCTCCGGGAATGGTATTTGTAGAAGGAGGTAATTTTACTATGGGTAGCCAGCAGGATCAGGTAACTTATGACTGGAATAATGTAGCCCGTAAGGTTACTGTTTCATCGTTCTTTATGGACGAATGCGAAGTTACTAACATTGCTTACAGAGAATATTTGGATTGGTTACGCCGTGTATATCCGGATTATCCTGAAGTTTATCGCCGTGCTTTGCCTGATACACTTTGCTGGAGAAACAAACTGTCGGAAGATGAAAAGATGGTTGATTATTATTTCCGTCATCCCGAATATGCGGAATTTCCTGTGGTAGGCGTGTCGTGGTTACAGGCAAATGATTATTGTGCTTGGAGAACAGACCGTGTAAATGAAGCGATATTGATTGACGCGGGGATATTGGAATTGAACGTTGAAGAACAAAACAATGACAATGTATTCACTACCGATGCGTATATGGCTGGTTTGTATGAAGGAATAGTGAATGAGCCTATCCCTGACCTTGACCCTAATTCACAGGGAGAGCGTGTTGCAAGAATGGAAGACGGCATTCTTTTACCTAAATTCCGTCTGCCAACCGAAGCAGAATGGGAATTTGCGGCGTGGGGATTGATAGGCAATACCATAGAGGAACGCCAGATAGACCGTAGAGTATATCCTTGGAACGGATACGTTACCCGTAGCGATGACAAAAAGTATTATGGACAGATGTTGGCTAATTTCAAACGTGGAAGAGGTGATGCTATGGGTGTTGCAGGTGCTTTGAATGACCATTGGGTTTATACGAATCCCGTTACGTTCTTCTTCCCTAATGATTATGGCTTGTACAATATGGCAGGTAATGTAGCGGAATGGGTTATGGACGTTTATCGTGCCGAGACTACGCAGGACGCTTACGACATCAATCCTTTCAGAGGTAATGTTTATATGACCAAAGTACTTGATGCTGATGGATTGATTTCGGAAAAGGATTCGTTAGGTCGCATTGCATACCGCGAAGTTACCGTTGCGGAAAACATAAATCGTAACAATTACAAACAGGCTGATAATATCAATTATCTTGATGGTGATTTGGCATCTCAGATTACTTCTAATTGGAAGGGTGCAGCAGAAGAAGCAGGGGATATAGATATTGCAAGCAGCGGCGAAGACTTGGAAGAGGGTACTGCTCCAAAGACTGTAACTGACGGAATGTACGCTTACGGAAATTCTTCTCTTGTAAGTGATAAGGCAAGAGTAGTTAAAGGTGGTTCTTGGAAAGACAGAGCATTTTATTTAAGTCCCGGAGAAAGACGTTTTCTTGACCAGAGCAAATCGGCTTGCTGGATTGGTTTCCGTTGTGCTATGGACAAGGTAGGCTTTCAGGAAGCACACGATTAGAAATGAAGTATAACAAAAATAAATCCTGTAAAATAAACATACAGGATTTATTTTTGTATCATATAAATTATGTTCCGCATTTCTGAAATCAAATTACAGCGTGATATAATCAAATTATAGCACGATGTAATTTGATTTAAGACTTCTATAATTTGATTTCAGAAAACCGTAATCAAATTCTAATAAATTAAAATGGCGTTTCAATTTTTTGAAACGCCATTTTGTAATAGGCATAACTATTTACCGTTTGCTTTATGCACGCTTAACTATAACGCAAGTTCCCATACCGCCGCCAATACAAAGAGAGGCAAGTCCGTAAGTATTGTTCTCACGTTTCATCTCGTGAAGTAACGTAACCAAAATGCGACAACCCGAAGCCCCAACAGGATGACCGATGGCTATAGCACCACCATTTTTATTTGTCTTTTCGTTAAGCCATTCTTTTGTTACATTGTGCTGTTCGGCAAGTTGTTTTTGAACTCCCAATGCTTGTGCAGCAAAGGCTTCATTCAATTCCAAAACGTCCATATCATTTAATTGCAAGTCTGTTTTCTTTAAGGCATTCTTCACAGCCTCAACAGGTCCAAGTCCCATTACGCTTGGCTCTACTCCCCCTTGACCAACGGCTACTATTTCAGCCATAGGCGTAAGGTTAAAGTCCTTAACAGCCTGTTCGGATGCAATCATAACAAACGCAGCACCGTCATTGATACCCGAAGCGTTGCCTGCCGTAACCGTTCCGTCCTTTTTGAAAGCGGGTTTTAAGGTTGCAAGTTTTTCCAATGAAGTCGTACGGTTCACAAACTCATCTTCGGCAAATGTAACGGTCGCTTTCTTTGTCGCAATTTCCACAGGAACAATCTCCTCCTTGAATTTACCACCATCAATAGCCGCTATAGCCCGTTGTTGTGAAGTTATGGCTAATTTATCCTGCTCTTCACGGGTTATATTCAGTTTTTCGGCAACATTTTCTGCCGTTATGCCCATGTGCAAACCGCTAAAAGCATCGGTTAAAGAGTCATAAATCATGTGGTCTGTAACTTTGAAGTCACCCATCTTAAATCCGCTGCGAGCCGTTGCAGGTATTATAAATCCCGCTCCTGACATAGATTCCGCACCTCCTGCTATTATTAGGTTGGCTTCTCCTGCACGAATGGCATTATAAGCATTCATTACAGCCTTTAAGCCTGAGCCGCAAATCATATTTAATCCGTATGCAGGGACTTCAACAGGGATACCCGCTTTAACAGCAATCTGGCGTGCAATACCCTGACCCTGACCAGCCATAAGGATATTTCCGCATATCAATTCGTCTATTTTGGAAGGGTCTATTTTGGTTTCCTCCAGCATATTTTTCACTACGGCAACGCCAAGTTCCACTACGGGTACTTTCTCCAGCGTTCCCAAAAATTTTCCTACTGCTGTACGTTTAGCAGATACTATAAATACTTTGTTCATCTTTTAATATGTTATTAAATAAATAAAATAAAACTTTTTTTGAGGGTGCAAAGGTACAACTTTTTCCGCAATATTGCTTATTCAAAGGAAAGATAGCCGTTTATTGAAAATGAAGTTGTATCTTTGCAGCAAAATAAAAGAACCGAAATGAAAGAAACAATTTTTGTATTAAGTATTGCAGGCTCTGATTCGGGAGGGGGTGCGGGCATTCAGGCGGACTTAAAGACCTTTTCCGCATTGGGGGTCTTTGGCTGCACGGCTGTAACGGCTGTAACGGCTCAAAATACGCTCGGAGTTCGTGATATACAGGCTATAAACCCCGATGTGGTGTCTGCACAGATTGATGCCGTGTTGCAGGATTTTGACGTTAAGGCTATAAAAACAGGTATGATTTTCACAAAGGAAAACGCCTTAGCCATAAAAGAAAGTCTCATCAATAACAATTACGCTAACAGTCTCATATTAGACCCTGTTATGATTTCAACTCGCGGAAATAACCTCATAACTGCCGAATGTATATCCGCAATTTGCGAACATCTTTTCCCGTTTGCAGACCTCATAACCCCGAACATTGACGAGGCAGAAGCATTATCGGATATGACCGTTGAAAATGTTGAGGATATGATACGGGCGGCGGAAAAAATGCGTAAGAAATATGCCTTGAAAGATATTTTAATTAAGGGCGGACACCTGAAAACCAATGAAATAACCGATGTTTTACTTGTTGGAGACGAGGTTTTGTTGAATACGATTCCGAAAATTAACTCCCGCAATACACATGGTACGGGTTGCACTCTGTCATCCGCACTTGCGGCTTATGTTGCTATGGGACAGGATATTAAATCCGCATATGCTAACGCAAAACAATACTTAACCAATGCAATTTCTACCGCTTGCGATATGAATTTGGGACATGGCTCCGGCTCTGTCAATCATTTCTTTTGAAGTTCCGGAGGAAGAGACAGAAATCCTGGGGGAAGAGACAGAAGTTCTGGGGAAAGAGACAGAAGTTCTGGGGGAAGAGACAGAAATCCTGGGGAAAGAGACAGAAGTTCTGGGGGAAGAGACAGAAACCCCGAATATTAAGATTTACGGTTTATAATATAATACATATAATTAAAAAATTGTATCTTTGCAGCCGAAAAAACGGATAAATTTTATATGAGCGAGAACATAAAACACGAATGCGGCATTGCACTTTTAAGGCTTCTAAAGCCGTTGGAGTACTACGAAAACAAGTACGGTAGCAGCCTCTGGGGATTAAACAGAATGTACCTCCTAATGGAAAAACAACACAACAGAGGTCAGGACGGAGCAGGTCTCGCATGTATAAAATTTAATACTCCCCCCGGCGAAAAATATATAAATATAGCAAAAAGTAACAGTTCAAAGGCAATTCGGGATGTATTCACCAAAGCCTTCGCCAACAACAGCAAATTCGGAGCCGAACTTTATTTGGGACACCTGCGATATGGTACTTTCGGTCGCAACGAAATGGAAAATCTGCATCCGTTCGTCAGGGAAAACAACTGGAAAACCAGAAATCTCGTTTTGGCAGGTAACTTTAACCTCACAAACATTGACGAATTGTTGGATAAACTTATTTCTCTCGGTCAGCATCCGGTTAAAATATCCGATACGGCTATTGCTTTGGAAAAGATAGGTAAATTCCTTGACGATGAGGTTGAAAGGTTGTTTGCAAAGTATAAAAAAGAAGGCGAAGATAACAGAAGTATAACCGAAAAAGTTGCTAATGAAATTGACATTAACAAAGTTTTGAGTTCAGCCTGCAAACATTGGGACGGAGGCTATGTAATGGCGGGTTTAATAGGCAGCGGAGACGCTTTTGTTTTGAGAGATGAGCATGGAATACGCCCTTGTTACTATTACAAAAATGATGAATTGGTTGTTGTTACATCGGAACGCCCTGTAATTATGACTGCATTCAACACAATGATTGAAGATGTGCATGAACTTCAACCCGGACACGCCATAATTATAAGAAATAACGGCGAAGTATCCGTTGAATGTTGTAAAGAACCTGCAACTCCCGCCAAATGTTCTTTTGAAAGAATTTATTTTTCTCGCGGAACAGACAAAATTATATATGAAGAGCGCAAAAATCTTGGACGTTTTATTCTGCCGCAAATCCTCAAAGCCATAGACGGAGACTTGAGAAATACGGTTATATCTTATATTCCCAACACAGCCTCCGTTGCCTTTCAAGGGATGGCTGAAGCCTTTGCCAATTACGCACAGGACCTCCACATAAAGGAAATACTCAACCAAAAAGATAATTTGACTGCTGAAAAACTGAGAAGTATATTTTCCAATCACGCTCGCAGAGAGTATATAGCCGTTAAGGACGTTAAAATGCGTACATTTATCACTCAGGATGAGGATAGAGACGATATGGTGGCTCACGTTTATGATGTAACTTACGGACAGGTACGGGAATTTGTTGATAATCTCGTTGTGATTGACGATAGCATTGTAAGAGGAACTACTTTGAGGCAATCCATAATTCGTATTCTTGACAGACTTGGACCAAAGAAGATAATCATTGTCTCTTCTGCTCCTCAAATTCGTTACCCTGACTGTTATGGAATAGATATGTCCAATCTTGGAGATTTGATTGCCTTCACTGCAGCCATTACTCTCCTGAAAGAAAGAGGTGAAGGCAAACTCATTGATGAAGTATATAGAAAATGTAAGGCTCAGGAGAAATTACCTAAGGAAGAAATTGTGAATTATGTGCGTGATATTTATGCTCCGTTTTTACAGGAAGAGATTTCAGCAAAAATCACTCAACTGCTCACTCCCAAAGATATAAATGCCGAAGTACATATTATTTATCAAACCATTGAAGACTTGCACAGAGCCTGTCCGGACAATACGGGAGACTGGTATTTTACCGGAAAATACCCAACGCCCGGCGGTAATAAAGTGGTTAATACAGCATTTATTAACTTCTATGAAGGTAAAAAAGGACGTGCATATTAAAAAAAGTATTATCTTTGCAAACTTAAATTTAACAGTATGCTGACTTTTCACGCAATGACAAGAGGAATCTTATTCGGTTTAACCCTTTCACTTATGATAGGTCCAGCCTTCTTTTCCCTTATTCAAACGAGTATCACACGTGGATTTCGTTCTGGTAGTCGCTTGGCAATGGGCATTTCGTTAAGTGACATTGCTATGGTTTTCATTGCTTGGTACGGAATATCGGCTCTTTTTGAAACGACTCAGGCTCAGCGTATTCTTTCCATAGCAGGCGGAGCGGTACTGATAGGTTTTGGAATTTACACTGCATTATTAAAACACAAGTCTGCAAAAGAAAAGAATATTGAAAAGGCAGCCTATTCCGATTTAACAAAATATCGGTTTAAGTATATGGTAAAAGGGTTTGTTTTTAACATTGCAAATCCAAGTATTTGGATATACTGGCTTATTCCAATAAGCGTTGCAACTTCTACATATACAAAGAAAATAGAGCAAATGATATTTCTCATTTCCATTCTCATTACCTGCCTTGCCAGTGATATACTCAAATGTGCCATTGCTCATACGCTGAAACGATTTATGACAGACCATGTTCTAACGGTCATCAATCGCATTGTTGGAATTATTTTAATAGTTTTCGGAACGTATCTTATAGTTACGCTTTTCGTCAGTCCACCTCCGATAATAACAAATTTACAAAATAAATAATCAAAATATGAAACGGAAGATATTTTTTATTATTATGGGTCTTTTCTTGCTGTCAGGCAGTGGAATAATGACCTCTTGTGCATCTTCACAGGAAGGAGATATGCATCAGTACAAAGGGAAAAAAAGCCAGAAAGTTCGCTATAATTATAAGGTAACTGGTTATGGTGATGCGGCAAAGGCAAAAAAAAGATAATAACTTGATTGCCAATCCTTATTCTTAAAATAATAGTATTGGAATTATCCGATACTATTTTTGAAATGTAAACATATTTAGGGCATTTTGTGAGTTCTGTAATGTTACGGAAATACAAAAAATGTTGTAATTCATAGTTAAAATATACGAAACGGAAAATTTAAAAATAAAGTTTAACTAATAATTAAAATAAAATGAAGTTTCAAAAAATAATTTATACTTTTGCAGCGTTTAATTTATAAACATCATAGGTTATGAAACACATAATTTGCTTTATTTTATTGCTATACGAAGGCTTTTCTCTGTTTTCGCAGACGCAAACAATTATTTTTAAACCCGATTCAATAGACGGATACGATGCAACCATTCATAATGTTGTTGCTCCAAATCATTTAAATGAAATGTATTGTATTTATGCTCAACCAAGTGGTTATTATTATGCTTATGCTCGCGCTTTGATAAAATTTCAGCAGATAAATACTCAAATACCAACAAATGCAATTATATTGAATGCTCGTTTAAGATTATTCGGTGTAGATAGTTATTGGGGTTATGGCTGGGGAAACAGTTGTTACCCCGGTTATAATTATCCTTATTATGCTAATGCTTCATGGATTGAAAAAATAACTCAATCATGGTCAAGAACCGGTGTTAATTGGTATAATCAACCTGCAACAACAACGGAAAATCACATAGAAATACCAAATTCGGCAACACAATGGAACTGGAATTTTGCAGACAGTTCGCAATCGCTTGTTAATATGGTTCAATCGTGGGTTTCAACTCCAGCCAGCAACTATGGATTTATGATAAAACTGCAATCAGAGACAGCAGACAAAGCCCTACACTTTGCCACAAGTTATTATCCAAACGAACTTTATCGCCCCGAACTTGAAATTACATATACCGTTGAACCTTGTGATATTGCTGCCGAACTTCCTCCCGAAATCAATGTATGCGAAGGTGATACGATAAAACTTTGGAATCTTGTTGCGGATAGCGGTTCGTGTCAATGGTCTTATATGAATGCTGACGGTAATTGGGCAAATAGTACCGATGATACGCTCATTTTTGTTGCCAACTATTCGCAAACGGTAGGTCTTATATTCTCTAAACATGTGTATTGCGACACAATGGTTTCTGTGAATATCAATGTGCAACCGCTTCCTGCTATTGTATTTATTGGAGATGACGCTGTGTGTCTCGGCAGTTCAATAACGCTGACGGCAACGACCGATACGGAAGGCTGTGATTTTCTTTGGAATACGGGCGAAACCTCTTCCGCAATAACGGTGTCTCCAAATGTGCCTACAACTTACAGAGT
>JAISTG010000002.1 GCA_031272705.1 Bacteroidales bacterium
AATGACTATAGCAATGGAATATATCGCTTCCTGCAACGGCTCATTGGAGACTCGCAGGCAGCCAAAGACCTGACGCAGGATTCGTTTCTCAAACTTTGGGAAAACAAAACGGAGATTGATAGTAGAAAAATGAAGGCTTGGTGTTTCAAAACGGCGTATAACCTGTTCATAGACAGGCAACGGCACGGCAAGTTTGTGGTCAGGGAAAATGATTTGGAGACTTTGCAGTGTCAAAAGGTTGAAAACGGATATTCGGACTTGAAATCCGTACTTGAAAACGCCCTTTCACGATTGCCCGAAGTGCAGAAAAGTGCCGTTCTTTTGAGAGATTACGAAGGTTATTCCTACGAAGAGATTGGCAAAATCCTCTCTTTGAGCAACGAACAGGTGAAAGTCTATATTTTTCGGGCGAGAACGACTCTCAAACAGATAATTGGTAAAATTGAAAACGTAATATAAGGTATGAAAATAACGAAAAACAACTACGAAGCGTTCCTTTTGGACAAGGCAGAGGGCAATCTGTCGGCGGAAGACAGCCTTTTGCTTGAGCAGTTCCTTGATGCCAATCCGCAATACAGGGAAAAGGCTGATTTATACGACCCTTCGCTAACTTTTTCTCCCGATATGACTGTTGTTTATGAGGATAAACAGGCACTCAAACGCCGCAAACCCGTGATTATTTACTGGAAAACTTACACGGCAACGGCATTAGCGGCGGCGGCTGTCTTGATTTTTGGAATTTTTATCGTCAATCATCATAACGAAAACAGCATAATGCCATCGCAGAATGCCCTTGCGAAAAAGCCAAAGGTCGTTTCGGATACATCAAAACCCGTTGAAACTCAACCCAAAGCAAAGATAATTAAACCGAAAACAACCATCGCAAAAGCCAAAGAAGAGATTCTTCCAACGCAACGGCAGGACAGCATAATAAATGTGGATAATTTAGTTGTGTATCAGGCGGATAATTTGGTAGAATACGTAAAAAATGTGAATTATCTGGTGGTTTATGAAGTTGATAACCTTGTTGAATACGACACAACAGGCAAAGAAAGTTTCATAGAGCAGAAGTTGCAGCAACTAAATGCCCTGACGCAGAAAGGAAAAGAGACTTACGACTTTCTTTATGCCAAAGTAAAAGAAGAAAAACGAAAACTTTTTAATATTTAATAAAACAAAAAAAGAAATGAAACGAACACTTATTTATGTTGTTGCGGCGTTTTGCACCGTTACAACGGCAGCACAGGAAAACTATACTGCCATTCAGGAAATTAAAGGGACTATTAACCATATCAAAGTCCTGTCAAAAATGAACGTAAAGGTGGAAACGGGCTTACAAAACTCCATTTCTATCAGTCAAAACGGGAAAAACAATCTCAATTACCCGATTTGCAAAATTAATGACAACGTTTTGGAACTCAATAACCCCAATGAAGAGATTCAAAACCTTTACGTAAAGATAACTTTAACGCCTCCTATGGAGATAAATTCGCTTTATGCCGCCGAAAACTCCACTTTAATTTTGGAGTATTTGGGCGGAAAGATGGATTTAAGTACCATTTCAATCAATGCACAGCCTAATTCCGTCATTCAAGTAGTCGCAAATCTGGCTATTTGGGGCGAGATGAATTTGACAGCCGCAAAGAATGCCGTGATAATGATTGACAAAATTGACGGAAAACAGACTAATAAGGTGAGTATTAAGGCGGAAGACGGTGCTAATATCCTCGTTAAACGTGGTGAATTGGGCGAAATGACCAAAGTTTCCGCCGATATAGCAAAGTCTTCCAGCGTAATAATTCCGGGAAAGGAGTTTAAGACCACAGAAAAAAGCACTTATTATTATGATACAAAGGATAATACGGGGAAAGAAATGGTAATCACAACAACAACTGTGGAAAATACCGCAAAGGATGCCGATAAAAAATCCTCCAAAAGCGAGAAAAACGACAGCAAATGCGGCAAAACCTCCTATCCAAACGTCAATACTTTGAGTTTTGGTGCGGGTTTGTCGTATCTTTCGGGGGCTAACAATCCCAAGTCCTTCGAAAACTCTCTCAACACGGGCAATACCGATATTGCTCTGGCGGGTGGCACGCGTTGGTACTTTACTTTTATTGTCCCAATCAACTTTTCGCAGCATTTCTCGCTCAATACCGGTATCGGAATGGAGTTTAACCGGTTTTCATTTGAGAAAAACGTTTCGGCAGACCGCCTTTCGGACGGCACTTACGCCCTTTGCAATACAGGTAACTTGGTGAATCAAAACGGAATAACCAACTATGAAGCAAATCTCTACGCACAATATTTTACCGTTCCTTTGGTTTTTCAGTGGTCGGCGGGGAAAAAATTTGCCATAAACCTTGGAGTAATCGGCGGATTGAAGTACTTTTCTTCGTTCAAAACCTATTTTGAGGCAGGGGACGTTGAGATAGATGCCAAATTCTCTGATTATAATAACATTAACCCTTTGAAAGCGGACGCCATTCTGGGCTTTACCATACACAACTTCGGGATAAATTTCCGTTATGCCCTCACTTCTCTATTCAAGTCGGGCAGAGAGGAAATTGTTTATCCGTTTAGCGTTGGCGTTTGCTGGGGAATATAACAAAGAAATCAACATACTATTATTTTATTGAGCGAATGATGTAAATTATTCGCTTTTTTTGTAACTTTTTATCAAGAAAAATTTCAAAAAATCGGGCGAACATCAATTTTTTATAAGTGATTGATTATCAGAAGTCGGCGTTTCCGTAAAAAAACTCGGCGACTTTGTAAATCAATCACTTACAACGATGAATTTTTCGCCCTTCATTTCCCCGAAATCGCAGTTCTTTTTCACAGCATTTGCGTACTTGTTTCAATTTTATGTACTTTTGCCGTCTCAAAACGCGTTGTTATGATAATAAAAGAAGAACTTTCAAGAGAAGAAACGGCGTTATCCGTTGCAAAACAAATGATTACCGCTGCCAGAACCGCACCTAAAGCCTGCGGAATTGACAATTTAATGCTCGCAATAGCGGACGGAGACGACATAATCCGCCTATCCGACTGCTTAAAAGCCATTTATGAAGAAAAAAAGATGGAATTTCTTTTGCGGGACAGCCTGAACATTTTGTCGGCTCAGTGCATCGTTTTGGCAGGTTGCAGGAACGTTCCAACAGGCTTGGACTGTGCATATTGCGGCTTTGCGACCTGTGCCGAAAAACCCCGAAGCGTGCCGTGTTTCTTTGCTTCCCACGACTTAGGTCTGGCGATTGGCAGTGCCGTTTCCGTTGCTGCCGACAACAGAGTGGATACGAGGATTATGTTTTCGGCGGGTCTGGCTGCCAAAAGGCTGAATTTGCTTGCCGATTGCGACTTTTGCTTTGCGATTCCCGTGTCCATAAGCGGTAAAAATCCGTTTTTCGACAGAAAATTCCCACCGATTGAAAAATAATTAGTACTTTCGCACCCTGAAATTCAAGTAAAAAGAAATAAATATGGCAAAAGAATTAGAAAATCCCGTAAAGGGAGACAAATTGAAGGTCTTACAATCTACAATAGACAAGATTGAAAAAATGTATGGCAAAGGTTCGGTGATGAAACTCGGCGACAGGGCTATTGAAGAAATGGATGTAATTTCCACAGGCTCAGTATCGTTGGATAATGCTCTGGGAGTCGGCGGATTTCCTCGCGGAAGGGTGATAGAAATCTACGGACCCGAATCATCAGGTAAGACGACCCTTGCAATACACGCCATTGCCGAGAGTCAAAAACTGGGAGGTATTGCGGCTTTTATTGACGCTGAACACGCTTTTGACAGCAGTTATGCTCAAAAACTCGGCGTAGATGTTGATAATCTGTTCATTTCGCAACCCGATAACGGCGAACAGGCGTTGGAAATAGCAGATAATCTTATACGTTCCGGGGCGATTGATATAATTGTTATTGACTCCGTTGCAGCCTTAACGCCTAAAAGTGAGATAGATGGCGAGATGGGCGACAGTAAAATGGGCTTACAGGCTCGTTTAATGTCGCAAGCATTACGAAAACTGACCTCTACGATTAGTAAAACCAAGTGTTGTTGTATCTTTATCAACCAGTTACGGGAAAAAATCGGCATTATGTTCGGTAACCCCGAAACAACTACGGGTGGAAATGCCTTAAAGTTTTATGCTTCCGTGCGGATTGACATTCGCAGAAAGGAAACCATTAAGGACGGCGACCAGAATATCGGTAACAGAGTGAAGGTTAAGATAGTAAAAAACAAGGTTGCTCCTCCGTTTCGGCAGGTTGAGTTTGATTTAATGTTCGGTCAGGGAATTTCAAAGGTCGGTGAGATTGTTGATTTGGGAGTTGAGAAAGGCATAATCAAGAAAAGCGGTTCGTGGTTCAGTTATGGAGATACGAAACTTGGGCAGGGACGAGATGCAGTGAAGCAACTGCTGATAGATAATCCTGAGTTACAGGAAGATTTGGAAGGACAGATACGAGCAGCCCTCAAAGAAGCCGAAGGAAAATAAGACTAAACATCAAATTTTCTCCCTTATGCTGAATAAACAGCGTGATTATCAAAGGTTAAAGCCCGATAATTTAGATTATCGGGCTTCTTTGGTTGAGTTAAATTGGCTTTTGTTCCAAAATTACGTCAGGTAGGACCAAGACAAAAAAAACTTGGAATTTTCATTCCAAGTCAATAAAAATATTCAATTTAAATAAAAATAACTATCTTTTGATAGCCAACTTCTTGGTAGAAGTTCCATTTTCTGTTGTTACTCTTACGAAATATAAGCCGTTTAACAAATCGGAAGTGTTTAATTCAATTTTGTTAGAACCTGAACCTAAAGCACGATTGTCTAAACTAATAACTTCTCTGCCCAACATATCTACAACAGATACGTTTGCTACAGCGTTTTGTGTCAATGAAATTTCCAAAGTAGTGCTGTTGCCGGCAGGATTAGGATAAAGTAATGTCTGATAAACATCACCCGAAACTCTTTCCAAGCCATTGAAATTCTCTATTTTGAAATCTCTCTTTTCGCCAGAGCCAAACTTTCCATTAGATTGTACGAGAATTGTTCCTTGAAGATCAACGATTTTGTAATTACCTGTGCCATATCCTGAATTGATACCGTCTCCATAAGCATCATAAATCTCAAAAATGAAGCAACCAACACCAGTAACTCCAGTTAAAATAATAGTATCAGGTTTTGAAGGAGCTGTAGATACATCTGAATAAGGACCTCCAGATTGAAGAACCGTACCGTTAATATCTTTCACTTTCCAAGTTGTTTCGCTGCCATACTTATCAAGTTTCAACAAAAGAGTAGGTTGTCCCTGTCCATCAAGAAGATTTGGTTTATTGATAGCGCCGTTAAGCGTCATATAAGGGGCTGTTCCCTGTGGTGCATCTCCATTTACTTCGTCAATAGTTACGGTTATCGTATCACTTACACCTAAACTAACCTCAACAGGATTTAATTCTATTGTAGTTGTTGCAAATGTAACAAGGTTGCCAGTCCATTGATAAGGTTGAGTAGCACCTGTATAGTTTATTGTCATTGAAGTTATAGTCGTGCCACACATATTTTTTATGGAGAATGAAGGTTTAGCCAAATTGTTGCAACCTAATTCTGCCGTAAGAGTTACGCCACCCTGCTGAACCGTTATGTTACCCTGTTGAACAGGAGTTCCATTTACAGAAGTCATATTGATTTCCGTAGGAATGTTTGTGTAGGTTGGAGTGAAGGTAACACCGGTATAAATTTCTTGATGTCCCTGTGCAACAAACGCAACCAATTCTAAATTACCTAATTCAACACTTACAGGTCCTACTGATGCAGGAAGAGTGTAAGTATAATCTTTTGCAAAATAACTTGTTGCAGGAATGACGGTTTCTCCCTGTACGGTTAATTCTTCTCCCCATTGCCCTGTAAGCAAATCACGAAGCATGTGATTATGCGTATATAGTCCATCTGCCGTCATCATTTCAGGATAAAAAGTTGTTGCTCCTACTTGAGGTCCGTAAACATTGTCCTGTACGAGAGCAACATTAAGAAAATTGCTTGCTTCGGTAGCATCTCCCGTGTAATAAACTTCAACATGAACGGTCATTACTCTTGTTTGAGCGTCAATTTCTGCCGTTGCCGCAATGTTAACAAACGATGGCATAGCAAGAATTGTTGCTGCTCTTGTTGCCCAATCTCCACGTCCCAATGCTGTAGATGAACCAGAGAAAACATGTCTATTAATTGTTCCTGCGGGATAACCGGTAAGACCTGTTTGATTTGCAATAGCATCTCCCCATTGAGTTCTATAATCAGGCGTTGCATTTGCATAACTTCCCTGATGTATATTTATTAGAGAAACATTTCCAGGATTTGCTGCTGCCAACTGATTAGCTCTTTTGTGTCCATCTGGGCAATAAGTGCAATTAATCCCTGTAAATTCTTCCAAAACCACTTTTCTATTTTCCGGAGTGGTGGAAACGATTGTTTGAGCCGTTGCCCCCAAGGCAAGAGTCAAACCCATAATTGATAATACTATTCTTTTCATAAAGCGATAAATATTTATGTTTTTTTATTATATTTTTCAGGCTGCAAATGTAAAACTTTTTTTTGGATTACACAACTAATCAAATGAAAATTTATTTTCTTTTTTCCATTTTTCATAGTTTTTATTGTATGATTTGTTGAAATAACTAAACCAACTGTCCTCTTTATACATATCGTCAAGTCGGTGATATTGTGCTACTTTCTCTGCATTTTTCAGGTTTTCTAAGGCTATCATTTCGCCAAGTTTTTGCTGTATGTCCTTAGTATGTTTTTTCTTATAACCGAAGTCCTTCAAAGTGCCAACAAGAGAAACTGCTACTTCAAATTTACGATATTTCATCAGATACTCTATTGATTTTATGACAAGTTTATCATCATTCCACGCATAAAGTATAGTTCTCAATGGTTCATGACGAACCTTCATATCAGCAAGATAATTATCTATATAAAATTGTTCAAGTCCCGCATAACCGAAAATAAACTTCATAGTATCTTGTTCGTCTTCCAGCACGTCATAAACCTTTTCTTTTGCATCAACATATTCCAATGGTTTGTCTATCTGCCGTTTTAATGACCTTACTTTGTTTTTATCAAGACGGCATTGCGAAGAACCTTTTATCTGCATTGCACGCTCAATATTTTGATTTGCTGCTTGGAAATCGTTACGGGCAATACATGCCATTATATTGCTTACATACACATCAATTTCTTCCTGTTTCTTTGCACAGACCTTTTTATCCAACGACAGTAAATAGGAATTCATTATACGCTTTATTTCTTTGTCTTCACTCATTTTATAATTTGTTAGCAGGTCTTGTGTTTTTGCTACGAGGCTATCGGCTTTGGTTATATCACCTTGAAATATCGCATATTCAGCCGCCGACATTCGTCTTGCAGTTATTTCTCTTATGGCTGCAAGATACATTTTCTCTACTTCTTTCTTTTCTCCCTCAATTTTAGCAAGACGATTCGCCGATTCTAAAACATCTAACGCTTTATCGTAATTTTGAACCGATATAAAGGAACGGACTTCAAAGAATTTGTTGTCTATTTCCTTGCGTATGGATTGTGTTTTGGTCTGTTCCACAGCAACACTTTTAGGTGGCAGTTTGTTATTTGAGGAAGTTATGTAATCTTTCTCTATTTTTGAAATCTCGCTTTGGCTGTCACTGAGTGTATCTTTTATATATTGTGAATACGTTTCACTATAACCCTGTGCAGGAGTGTTATCTTCAATGCTGTCAAGGCGACTGTCGGTTAAAGTAATAGTACCCTCTAATGCGGATATGTTTTTTAAGGTTTTTTCTTCAACATTGCCTCCTACCATTTCCGCAAGTGCTTTTGCTTTTTTCAATATATCAACACGTGCTTCGTATTGAGTGGCTGCCTGCAAAGATTTTGCATCCTGCAAATATGAATCTATGATAGTTTGAGCCATTGCATCAAGGCTTTCTGTGGATTTTATATCTGCCTGATTGCGACTTATGTAATCAAATGTATTGGCTATGAAGTCAGAAGCAACATCCTTACGCCCCATATCCATTGCTCGCTGAGCAACTTTCAAATGGTCATCATAAACACCCGTGCGACATTTTTCAAGGCTTGAAGCGATAGCACTTTGATTGCAAACATTATACCTGTCATTTAAGCAAGTTGATTGAAGTTTGGTAAGCATAATATCGGCATCGGCATATTTTCCTTCTTTTATCATCGCAAGGGATTGAACCATCGTTTTGTTATAGGCAAAATTCAGCAAAGAGAGACACAAATTTCGCTGGTCATTATCCGGATTCATACTGTCTAAAATGCTATATAACACAAGAATTGCCTCATTTGTGCGGTTGGAATTAATCTTCATTGAAGCAATTTGATAATTAGCCATAACATTTTGAGGATTAGACTTTATGGCTTTTGAAAATAACTCTGCGGCTTCTTTGTTTTGTCTTTTGCAAAGAGCATTAAAACCCTGTACATAAAATCTTTGCGACAGAGTTTGTTCAATTTGCCGCATTGTTTCTTTATTAGCATTTGCTAAAGTTTTCAACTGCAACCATTTACTTGCAATTTTAACATTGTCTTTATATATTTCATACTTTGCAATAAGTTTTTCAGCATTTTCTATTTGTAGGACATAAACCCCTGTCAAGGAAAGATTTTCAGTACTTTGAGATGCAATTTCACGGATACTTCTCTCCAATGCGTCAGAGATTTCTTTCGTTTGGCTATCAGAAAGATTCTGCGCAAAGGATACCTTATATATAATAAGGAGTGAAAAAAATACGAATGCTTTTCGGCTCATTAGAATTGTGTTTTAATTGAGTGCAAAAGTACATATTTTATTTTTATTAACTCAAATCTTCAAATAATTTTCTAAATAAACAAGCCCGACAACATTACATTATCGGGCTTTTGTTTTAGTGTTTTAAATTATTCCTTATTTGTTACTCCATTCATTATAGACAACAGAATCACAATTTTCAAAAGTTGTTTTTAGAAAACGAATAGTAGATATATCCGTTTTAGAATGTATTCGTTTTACGTTTATACTATCTACCATTTTTGAAGAATCATTTATGTACATACGGTAATACTCATAAATTTGTCCTCTAAAAGCCGTATCATTTTCATCAATCATATAATGTGAATTTTCTTTATTGTAATCACCTCCTATTATTACATATTTTTTACCATCAATCGTTTCTTTCTTAAACGAAGTTATTGTATTATATTTATCAAACATTAAAATTTTATCCGGCATTAACAGTTTATTAAAAAATTTTAATCCATCAAAGAAACTGATACTTGCAGTTAAATAATCATAACCTGAATGTTTGGCTGTATCTGCTGCATAATTGGCTAAATATGCTTTATGTACAACATCATATTCACACGTATTACTCATCCCTCCGCATACAGTGTAAATTATAGAATCTCTTGTCCAAAATCCATTATTATCTGCGGCAAAGTATACTGGATTTGTTCGTTTTGCACGATACACAACAGAGTTAATAAATTTTGATTCATAATTTTGGCTCTCTGTATAAATATTTATATAATCACCTTTTCTGTATTGTTGATAAACTTCATCCAAATACTTGGTTGCTCTGTGATTTACAGAACACGCTGTCACAAATATGACAGTAGATAATAGAATTACTGTTCTTTTCATTTTGTATATTGTTTTTATTATTTTTTTCTTACTATCTTATATTTAATAAAAGGCGTATGGAATAAAATTCCATACGCCGTAATAACTATTTAATTTTACCTGTGATGTTGAGTCTAATTAAATTAGGCTTTGAATCTGTTGTTATTCTAATTGCTTGGTTTATCTCGTCATTGCTTTGCATATTCAAAGTAGATAACTTAAAAAATACAGTGTCCTTCTCTCCTTTCAAAATACTGTCGCTTTCCTGCTTATTTAATGTAGTGCAATCACAAGAAGTAAATATATTTTTGTAATTCATTGTTCTTTCACTGCTATTATTTATCACAAAGAAACCGTTTAATACAGTATCTTTAGAAACAAGTCCAAAATCAAAGTTATAATTTATAACATTTGAATCATCTATGTTTTTCTCGTTATTTGCATTGCACGACATAAACAACATGCAAACAACAACCAAACATTTATTCACTAAATTAAATTTGTTCATAAACGTTTAAGGCATTGGGTCTAATAATATATCTCCTGGGTCATCCTCTACGTATGTTTGGGAAACTCTACAAATCCCTGTTCCTGGACAAATACAACTGTATGTGTCATTGGTATTTTTTACAGGAGCGTTGCATTTGACTGAACAAGGTTCACGATCATCCTTGTAGCATCTAACTATATTTGTTCCACTACCTCCTCCTGCAAGTTTATTTGTGTTTTTTTGCAAATAATAGCACATCACACCATTTTCAAACTGCTTAACAATTTTTGTATTGTCTCGCACTGCCGAAAAAGATTCGGACGTTTTATCATCGTAAAAACCCATTAATAAATCTGCTTGAGAGTCTAACGACATAGGTTTATTATCCCTAATATCAACATATTCCAAATGCAATCCGGATTTATTGGTTTGCTCATAGCGGTTTATTATATTTTCTTGCGAAAACAATAATTGTATATTCCCTTTACTATCAACGTAACCTATCTTCTTTGCATTTTCAGGTACATTATTATTTGTGTTCTGAGAGGTTTCCTCTTCTGAACATCCGGCAAAAGCAACCATTGCTAATGCCATTACGAGATATTTATTTATCTTTATCATATCTTATATATTTTATATTATGGTAATAAAAAACCGACTGCAAAATTACTCTTTTTTTGCTTGCAGTCATCATTCTCCTCAAAATAAAATTCATTTCCCCTGCTTAACGGAAGTAATTTGATTGTTAATATCACGCCAATTATCGCTAAGTCTGCGTATTATGAAAAACGATGTTTATAAAAGAAAAGGCAGAGCGGGAAGATAATTAAAGCAAGATAATAAATATATTTTTTAGAGATAAATGAATTCAAAACAAGCAAATGAATAAAGCAAAAAAGCCTGCAACGGACTAATTTTCTTAAATCCGATAGGACTATTGTCCTTGCCAATACTGCTAATATC
>JAISTG010000010.1 GCA_031272705.1 Bacteroidales bacterium
CAACAAAATCCGCACTTTACGGAAAGAATGGCAACTTGCACAAATCCTTTGACCACGAACGTTTTGCCAATGTTATGAAAAATTGCAAGCATAAATGGTTAATAACTTATGACGACAGCGAATACATAAGGGATTTATTTTCTTTTGCAAACATTCAGTCATGGAACTTAACTTACGGAATGCGAAACCTCACTGAACATTCCAATCAAAAGGGTAACGAACTGTTTATAACCAATTATCGTGGAACGATTTAATTCCTACAGAATTATGTGGGTTTTGGTATTTTTTGATTTGCCAACCGAAACAAAGGCTCAAAGAAAAATATATACCGAATTTAGAAAAGGCTTGCAGAAAGACGGCTTTACGATGTTTCAATTCTCAATCTATTTAAGACATTGCCCTACAAAAGAAAACGCAAATGTCCATATATCTCGTGTGAAAAAACTTTTACCAAAATTAGGTCACATTGGCATTCTTTGCATCACGGATAAACAGTTTGGAAATATGGAAATATATTTTGGCAAGCAATTATCGCCTGCACCCGATATTGGTCAGCAGTTGGAAATGTTTTAATTTGAATTGACAATACAGCCTTTCAACTTCCTGAAACCTGATTACAAAATTCTATAATCAAATTACAGCACGCTATAATCAAATTACGGTTTTTTGTAATCAAATTCTGTGAAATTATTGTTTGATTATAGCAATACAAATCTTTATTCCTGTATTTTTTAACCCCGTATTTTTTAATTACGAAGTAAGAAAAAAAATAAAAAAACCTGATTTTAATAAAAGTTTTTGTACTTTTGCAGTCGCTAAAATAATAATAAAAACAACATATGGGCTTATTTTCATTTTTAACCAAAGAAGTAGCGATAGATTTAGGCACAGCCAATACGGTTATAATTTGTAACGATAAAATAGTCGTTGATGAACCGTCAATAGTTGCTATTGACCGCAAAAGCGGAAGAATCATTGCAGTAGGCAAAAAGGCAATGATGATGCACGGAAGAACACATGAAAACATTCTAACGGTACGTCCGTTGAAGGATGGAGTAATTGCCGACTTTGAAGTCGCAAATGATATGATTCGTGAGTTTATAAAAATGATTCCTACCAAAAACAGTATCATTCCACCTGCCTTAAAGATGGTGATATGTATTCCTTCGGGTATTACCAACGTTGAAGAACGAGCCGTAAGGGATTCTGCAGAACAGGCCGGAGCGAAGGATGTGCGTCTTATACACGAACCTATGGCTGCTGCAATAGGAATAGGTATAAATGTTTTGGAACCGGTAGGTAATATGATTGTTGATATTGGTGGCGGTACATCGGAGATTGCTGTCATAGCCCTTGGAGGTATTGTGTGCAACAAGTCGGTGCGTATAGCAGGAGACGAATTCAACTGCGACATCATTGAATATATGAAAAAGCAACATAATATCAACATAGGCGAACGTATGTCCGAACGGATAAAAATTGAATGCGGTGCAGCGATTTCGGAACTGGAAAATCCACCTGAAGACTTTGCCGTACAGGGTCGTGATGTGCTGACAGGTATTCCAAAGGAACTGTATGTCAATTACAAGGAAATAGCCCATGCTTTGGACAAATCAATAGCCAAGGTTGAGGGTGCAATACTCGAAGCCCTGTCTTTAACTCCGCCCGAACTTGCTTCCGATATATACCATACGGGCATCTATCTGGCGGGTGGCGGCTCCCTGTTGCGCGGATTGGACAAACGCATTTCACAAAAAACCAAACTTGCTGTTCATGTTGCCGATGACCCTTTGAAGGCTGTGGCAAGAGGTACGGGGATTGCACTGAAGAATTACGACAAATTTACTTTCCTTATTAAGTAACTACATTTCAAAATATCATTTTGTGGCTTTGGGAAACGGAAATCACTCTACGCTTTTGCCAAAGTAGAAACTATTAAATCATAATGCAGGATAAAGATAACAAAAAGGCGTGTTCATTTTGCGGACGCAGCGAACGTGAAGCAGGATTCTTAATCAAAAGCGGTAATGCCGCCATCTGTTCCGATTGTTGCAAGCATTTGGCACGCATAATCAACGAAGAAGAAAATCGTGTAAAGAATACACAGGTTCAAAATCTCAATGTGGGGACGCCGAAAGAGATAAAAGCCTATCTTGACAAGTATGTAATTGGGCAGCAGGAGGCAAAGAAAGTGTTGTCGGTGGCTGTGTATAATCATTACAAGAGAGTAAAATACTGTTCGCAGCATCCGTTTGACACAGAGGCGGTTGAATTGGACAAAAGCAACATTATACTTGTCGGACAGACGGGAACGGGTAAAACTCTGCTTGCTCGTACCATAGCCAAAATGCTTAATGTTCCGTTCTGTATAGCGGACGCAACAGTCTTAACCGAAGCGGGTTACGTGGGAGAAGACGTAGAAACGATACTTACTCGTTTGCTTCAGGAGGCTGATTATAATGTTGAGGCGGCTCAACGAGGCATTGTCTTCATTGACGAGATTGACAAGATAGCACGCAAGGGCGATACGCCGTCTATTACTCGTGATGTGAGCGGTGAAGGAGTCCAGCAGGCGTTACTTAAACTCCTTGAAGGGACTGTTGTGAATGTTCCGCCGCAGGGAGGTCGCAAACATCCCGAACAACAATTCATTCAGGTGGATACGCGTAACATTTTGTTCATATCTTCCGGTGCTTTTAACGGTATTGAACGTATTATAGGTAATCGTCTGAAGGCTAATGCAATAGGGTTTGCCGCCGCAGCCCAACGTGAAAAGATTGACAGGGAAAACGTATTAAAATACATAAAGCCGCAAGACCTTAAAACCTTTGGACTTATCCCCGAACTCATCGGTCGTTTCCCCGTGCTGACTCACCTTGAGGAGTTGAGCAGAGAGGCGTTACGAGCCATCCTTACCGAGCCTCAAAACGCTGTCATTAAGCAATATGAGACCCTTTTCCGTATTGACGGCATTGAGTTGAAATTTGAGGAAGATGCTTTGATGACTTTTGTGGATATTGCCGAGGAATATAAACTCGGGGCGAGGGGTCTGCGAGGCATAATCGAGAGTGTGATGACCGATTTGATGTTTGATTTGCCCGATGAGACCAAAGAAAAGACCATAACCATAACCCGTTCCTTTGTTCTGGGCGAATTTGAGAAGGAGCGGGCGAAGTTTTCCGACATAACGAGGGATTAAAAAATTTTTACCTCCATTTGTTTTATTGAAATCCCCTTTCGAAACAACGGAAGGGGATTCCGTTTTTCCCGAACCACTCCTTATATATATAAGGTGTGCCTTCGGAAAAATAAACACGCACTTTATTTTAATAAAGGCGCACTTTACGGAAATAAAGGCGCACTTTACGGAAATAAAGGCGCACTTTATGAAAATAAAGACGCACTTTATGAAAATAAAAGCAGCAACCAATAAATTAGTTGCTGCACTTAAAACATCTTAAAGAGGTTTGACCGAATTTTAATGCCGTTTTACATCTTTGAATGGTCGCAACCTTCCCGTTCTCCTTTGGCTGCCCCTTGGCAACACGCCGGTAACTTCGCTATTGCCTTGATGTTAGCCCTGCAATTTGGAGTTTCAACGCCAGCCTTTGCTAATGCCTCCTCAATCTTTTGCGGATTGGTTTTGACGGAATTAAACACTACCGTAACGTATTTATCTTCCCCGTTGATAATGAAGTCTTTCACTCCTTTCTCATAAGCCAAACATCGCTCAATAGTCGGATTCAAACTTGCGCAACAGTACCTTGGCAGTTGTATATCAACCGTATCGTTCGTGGAAGCCTTTTGTGCGTTTGCGGAAAGAACGCTTAATGCCGCTAAAATGATTGTTAAAAAGAATCTTTTCATTTTATAATTTATTAAATTTAATTATTTCACCGTCCAACGCAAGCCTGCGTAAAATGTTCGCCGCATTATGGGAGCATAAACCACCGATGCGTCAAACGAAGTGCTGAAAGGCTGGTCTGCTCCTATGACAGGGGTATCCTGAGTGTAGTTTGTAAGGTTCTCACTGCCGATATAAACATCTACATATTTGAATTTGCGTGTGATTTGTGCAAGCATAAACACATAAGGATCGGAATATCCCTGCTTATCTCCAACATTCAACGGAATTCTTTGCTTACCATTGAATTGCGTAGTGAGGTCAAATGTCCATTTATCGAACTTCGTGCGATACGAAAGGACAATCAAGCCCTTGAATTTGCTCGTATAAGGCTTATCCATCAGTATTCCGTTGTACGTAGTCTTCACATCGTTATAACGCCCTGCAAGAGTAACGTCAAACCTTTCAAAAGGTGAGAACATAATGTCAAGTTGTGCCGCATTGGAATAGGATTTCCCGTCAAGGTTATAAAATATCGCTTGATTGGCATCCTGTTCCAAATCCATAACCGTTTGATTTACAAAATTAGTATGGTAATAATCCATCATTATTGTGAAGTCCCGTCCGCCCCAAGCCTTAAAGGAATAAACCAAATTCAAGCCTGCATTGTACGCTTCCTCCATTTTAAGAAGTTCATTGCCCTTTATGATAATCTGCCGTGAAGATGCAAGCAAGCCAAAGTTGTCTGCAATGATGTTGGAAGTGCGATAACCTTTACCGGCAGCCCCTCTCAATATGAGGTCTTTTACTATTGTCCAGCGGAAATGAAGTCTGGGCGTAATGATATGCTGTTCGAAGAAAGTGTTGTAGTCATAGCGGACACCGAGAGTTGTTAAAAATTTATCACCATAAACAAAGGTGAATTGCCCAAAAGCCCCCGGCACCGTCTCTTCGCGAAAAAAATTATCCCTGTTTGCATCCGTATTGCTGATAAAAGGTAATGCCGTGAGATAAGGCTTACTGAACAGGTCTTCACTTTGATTTGAATAACGCAGACTGACACCATAATCTATGTAATGCCCGCCTCGTATCTGTTGATTTATCAATCCGTTAAAGTAAAGGTCGCCTTCGCGTCCCAGATAGTTCGTTAAGCCGTAGTAAGCGTCCTGTTTGAAGTACGTAGCGGCTATTTGAGTGCCGAAGGATGCCGTTTTACCGAGTGGAGCGCCGTTTTTAGTGAAGAAATATAGCCTATCAACGTTGCCACCCAAACCATAAAGCGAACTGTTGCCTCTCATATTTGAACGGAAGTCCATTTGACCTCCCTGTCTGTAATCATGGGTATAATTTATCAGTGTTTGAGAACACAGCCCATTAGGAATCTCATAATTCCAACGATTAACTATATTCACCTGTCCCTGTTTTGGATTGTCCATAAAGCCATCGCCCGTGCCATGATGCGACATGCCTGCGTGGTCATAGGAATACAGTCCGTTATAAGAGCCATGTACCAAAAGCCCTGTACTTAAACGGTCGTTGAATTTATGATTTGCCTTTGCGTTTATCTCGCCTCGTGCCTCCGAATTGGCATATAAATTTATGAAAAGGGGGTCTCCCTTCTGCGGTTTCTCATATTCAAGATTGATTAAGCCCGTTATGGTTTCATAACCCTGCTTTACGGTCGCCACACCCTTTGATATGGAGATGCCATCCAGCCAACTGCCCGGCACATATCCCAATCCAAACGGAGCAGACAGCCCTCTGAGGAAATAAACGTTTTCAAGCAGGAGTTGAGAATAGACTCCGGTTAAGCCAAGCAGTTGAATCTGCTTCGCACCGCTCACTGCGTCAGCGTAACCCACGTCAATAGAGGCACTGTTTTCAAAACTCTCGCCCAGATTGCAGCAAGCCAGATGCTTCAAACCTTCTTTGGTGATGCCCGAAGTATTTTCCAAACTTAACTTATCAACGTAAGAACTGCTTTGACGCCCCTTCACTATTGCAGTACCAAGAGATGTTGTTTCGGATTTCAAATAAGCCTTTATGTTTCTCATATTTGGCGTTATCAAAAGCGTATCGGCAGTGTAGCCTATGCAACGAACAATTAGACGGCGTGCCTTTTGCGAATCGTTTTTGAGGGAAAAGCGTCCGTCCAAATCAGATGCTACGCCTGTTGAAACGTTGTCAGACCAGAATATATTCACGGAAGGAATGGGTTCTTTTGTGCTTTCGTCATACACAACTCCTTCTACGGTTTTCTGTGAGTAAGCCGCAAGGGCTGCAAGTGCCATAAGAGTAAATATGAATGCCTTTTTTGTCATTATGAAATTTAATAAAAATTCACTTATAAGACGCATCGGCGGGTAAAATCTTACATTTAATTTGCTAATTCGCTGTATTATTGTCCCCAAAGCCTGTTTGGTTCATTCAAAATCAAAGAATAATCATCTGTAATTTGATTTGGTTGATATTATGTTGCCAACATAATGCAACTATGTTGGCAACATAGTTGAAGTATGTTGCCAAGATACTTACATTATGTTGCCAACATAGTTGCATTATGTTGGCAACATAATATCATTATTCTTTGATTACAGATGATTATTCTTTGATTTTGAATGAACCAAATAAGGTTTTGAATAAATATAATGTAGATGTGATTTAATAAAATTTTATTACTTTTGCACCTTATTTGGAATGCAAAAAGCGAATGGAAACCAACTATCAATTAGAACTTGCAAAGAAATATGTAGAACAAACCAATGTAAATGTGTTCCTTACGGGTAAGGCGGGGACAGGAAAAACTACGTTCCTGAAAAACCTTGTGCAGACACTTTTTAAGCGTTTTGTGGTGTTGGCACCTACGGGTGTTGCGGCGTTGAATGCTCAGGGCGTAACCATTCACTCTTTCTTTCAGTTGGATTTTGCTCCCTTCATTCCAAACAGCAGTTATGAAACGGAGAAAAAGGCTATCCGTAAGGAGAAACTTAATCTTATCCGTTCGTTAGACCTGATTATCATTGACGAAATCTCAATGGTGCGTGCCGATGTGCTTGATGCGACGGATGCTGTCTTGCGAAGGATAAGACGCAACGGCAAACCCTTCGGCGGAGTTCAAATGTTGGTCATTGGAGACCTGCGTCAGTTGCCGCCTGTAACGGCAGAAGGCGAATGGAATTTGCTTGCCGATTATTATTCAACGCCTTACTTCTTTTCTTCGTACGCTTGGTGTCAGTCCAATTTTGTTACTATCACGCTGGAAAAGGTTTTCCGTCAAAGCGATGAGCGTTTTATATCCATTCTAAATTCGGTTCGTGATAACGTAATCACGCAAGAGGTGGTTAATGCTTTGAACGAGAGATATATTCCCGACTTCAAAAGCAGCGAAAACTACATTCAACTCTGCACTCACAACTATCAGGCAAAGGAAATAAACGATGCCAAACTTGAAGCCATAAAAAGCAAAACCTATTTCTACAAAGCAAAGGTTGAAGGCGAATTTCCCGAAACTATCTTCCCAAACGACAAGGTGTTAGAGTTGAAAACGGGGTCGCAGGTAATGTTTATAAAGAACGATTTCGGGCAAGGAACCAAACGCCAATACTATAACGGCAAAATAGGACGCATTGTTGAACTGACCGATGACCGTATTGTGGTGGAGGATGAGGAAAAGCAAAGAATATATGTTCATAAGGACACGTGGAGAAACTATCGCTATCGGCTCAATCGCACTAACCACAGCATAGAACAGGATATAGTGGGTACTTTTGAGCAGTATCCGTTGAAGCTTGCTTGGGCTATAACCATTCATAAGAGCCAAGGGCTGACCTTTGACAAGGCTATAATAGATTCAAATAAGGCTTTCGCCAACGGACAGGTCTATGTAGCGTTGAGCAGATGTCGTTCGCTTGAAGGCTTAGTGCTTTCCTCCCGTTTCAATCCTTATTCCGTGCAGATAGACGGCAAAGTTACGACCTTCAATGAAAGACAGCAGGAACGGATACCTGATGATGACAAACTGTTGCAGGATAAGCAGAAATACACTTTTGAAAGTATAAAGGAACTGTTTGATTTCAGCGATATGAATGCAATGTTGGAACGTATTTTTCGTTTGAATGAGGAGGATATAACGCATTTATATGCCGATACTGCAAAGAAAATACGTGATATAACATCCTCCGTCAAAGACAATATCGTGAATGTATCCGCTAAATTCCGGAGACAGATTGACGCATTGACAAATGGAGACAACAATATCTTGCAGGAACGTATTCAAAAGGCACAGCAGTACTTTATAACTTCACTTGAAAGTATCAATATGCTTGTCCATACGCTTGAAACACCGGACTTTGACAACAAAGAGACCGAAGCCTATCTTAAATCCTTAACCCAAGAACTTGCAAGGGAAAAAGAGATTAAGCATCGCTTGTTAAAGAGCATTGAAAAGAAGGATTTTGATGTTATTGCTTACGTCAGCCTCCGCAATGAACTATTTGCACAGGGCGAAAAACTGAAATTGCAATCCATAACCAAGTCCGCAGAAAATGAAAAGAAAGATGAAGAGGATATAGTGCAGAGAGACCTCTATATTGCTTTGCGTCAGTGGCGTACGGAAACGAGTGAGGAACTTGGAATCCCCGCTTACAGCATTTTTACGCAGAAAGCATTGGTTAATATCATAAAGGGGAAGCCCGAAACCTTAAAAGAACTCGCCAAAATAAAGGGAATAGGCAAGAAAACGGTAGAGAAATACGGCGAAAGTATAATGGAAATAATTGCAAACAACGTCTTAAAGAGTTAAAATGAAGAAAAAGAGAATTATATTGACAATCTGGGTTGTTCTTGTCGTGCTTTTTGTCGGCGGATGTTCATCGCAAAGGGGCGGAATGAAGAAAACACGTCATAAAAAATGCAACTGCCCCACTTTCAGTTATATTCCGTCGGAATATATTATCTTTTCGGCTCACCCAACCATATCCTTATCTGCTTCTCATTAGAGTCCGGTATAAGGGATCGTGCCGTCAGTTTTGCATAATTAGACTTAAAGAGTGCCAATTCCATATATCCGCTTGACGAAACGCTTAAAGCGGGCATTGCTTCATTGGAATCTATTATTGTTTTGGTGGTAAACGAATTTTTTTGTGGGTTATACGACCTTGAAGCGGCTATTACATTTGTTGTTATGTCAATTTGAATGTAGAATTTCTTGTCTTGTACAAATTCATTGAACTCCTGCTCCGTTACATTAAGGATGGCATTGCTGTAATCGTCCGTATAAAGCACAAAACATTCCATATAATCGGCGTATTTGACGGGAGAGGTTATGTATTCCTTCTCTCTGAAATCGGGTATCGGCTCTCCAATCTCCTCAGGTTTCATTCCGCTGCCCAGTTTCTTTGCAATGTCAATGTATAAGTCCATTGCAACAAAGGTTAATGACGAAAGGTCGGCGGCATACTTGTCTATGGAGTATATTTTGACTGTTTTATGATGAAACATCATAGCAGGAATTTTGTTATCGGGGCATATAAAATACTGTTCCTTCCATTCAACAATCACATGCTTTGCATCGGCGGCTACATCTATGATATGAATGGTGCGAGACGGGAAATCAAAACAGGCATTCATAGCAACAAATGCCGCATTTCTCGTTTTGTATTTTGGAATCTCGTGAGTAATATCCACAATGCACACATCGGCAATTTCCTTGTGGCATTTGCCTTTGAACTTGCCAAGATAGAAATCCTTGAGTCCCCAATCCGTTGTGAGCGTTAGCAGTTGCATATCCGTAAATTAAAGTCGTGTTTTTGCCAAATCAAATCCTGCTTTAAGTTCTTCAAAAATGGTTTTCACCGATTTAAGTTTCCTAATCATTGAAACAGCCTGTCCAATTTCCAATTCGCCGTTCTGCAAATCTCCATCAAAGATTCCGAGTTTTGAACGCCCGATACCTATTATTTCTAACAATTCTTCAGCCGTTGCTCCTCTGTTTTCAGCCTCTTCAACCATTGAAAAGAAGCCGCCTTTGAGCAGTCGTGTCGGTGAGAGTTTGCGAAAGAACAATTTAGTATCGCCTTCCATTGCCGCAAAAGCCGCATTTTTGAAATTGATATGAGCAGATGACTCTTCGCTTAAAGCAAACAGCGTCCCAATTTGCACACCTGCCGCTCCCAGACATAACATTGCCGCAATCTGTTCTCCGCTTGCTATTCCGCCTGCTGCAATCACAGGTACCGAAACCTTGTCTGCAATCTGTTTAACGAGGACTAATGTTGTTGTTTCTTCCTTTCCGTTATGTCCTCCCGCCTCAAAGCCTTCCGCAACCACCGCATCAACGCCTGCTTCCTGAGCCTTGACGGCAAATTTTTCGTTAGCAATCACGTGAATGACTCTTATACCCTGTGCTTTCAGCCTTTGAGTGTATTTTGACGGGTTTCCGGCGGAGGTAAAGACCACAGGAACACGCTCTTGCTCTATTATATTTATGTTATTGTCGGCATCCCTGCTCATCAAAGGCAGATTGACACCAAAAGGTTTTGAAGTTGCTGCCCTTGTTTTGCGAATATGTTCCTGCAAAACCTCAGGCGACATTGACCCTGCACCGATTAAGCCCAGCCCTCCTTCGTTACTGACTGCCGAAGCGAGTTTCCAGCCGCTGCACCAGACCATTCCGCCCGATATAACGGGATATTCAATGTCTAATATATCACATAAGTTTGTTCTTATCATAATTCAATTTTTTATTGGCTGCAAAAGTAGTAAAATTTTATTGATAAGCGTTTTGTTATTCCAAAATCCATATTCTTTTCTCAAAATTTACATTTATTGAAATCCTTATTTATGGGGATAAATCAAAGGTTAGCAAAAGTTCTTGCTTACTATAAGGCTAACCTTTAATCATTTCGTAATTTCCAAGCAATACAATAATTTTATTAAACGACTTTACAATTTTTCAAAACAGCCATTGGTTTTCCTGAAATCAAAATATAGAAAATTAGAATCAAATTCCAGTTTTACGGAACAATGTTCTCTGCAAATCAAGTGAATAGAGACTCATCCACAACAAAATAAACGATAGATTTTTATCGTGAAAAACGAAACTATGTTAGTTATTTGAGTTACTTAAACGTCTTGTAATAAATGTGTTATAATGATACAGTAAAATTTTATTGCATTTTTTGGTTGTAAAATGTTGCAAAATCAAAAAATTAGTTTTACTTTTGTCGGCATAAATTAAAGTGATTCTGTAATCAATAAAAAATAAAAAAAGATGAAGAAAGTTATTATTTTATTAGTATTAGTTCTCAGTGCATTAAGTGTTCTGGGGCAATCACCCGGAGTTCAAAGTGTTGTCAGGGAAATTGATAATACGGGAAGTATTTACACTCAAAAAATTGCAGTATTAAACACCGATACAACCATTATTTTGTCTCAAGCCGCCAATGGAAGTCATTATGATTTCTATTTGGTTGATGAAAATTCCAATGTTGTCAATCAGGCTGCGATTCCAAGCAATTTTGTTGTTAATGACTTCAAAATTTTGGATAATATGGTGTATTTCTGTGGCGAAGTAACACAAGAGCGAGTTACAAGTGGTTATGTTGCTCGTGCAAGTGTGAATGATTTGTTTTTTTATTCTAATTTTGATTGGGATAGCATAAAAACGACTCGCTCAATAGACAAAATACAGGTTTATAAAGATACCACTTCAAAGCAATTTGTTCAAATAGTAGGTATCGGAAAAGCCATTGCAAGTGGTCTATCAATTTTTGTTCATTGTGATGAAGGTAATAGTTGGAATTATGATATTTATCAAAATATATATGACCCAACAGAAGTATTTGATGATATTATATTAAAAGATGATTATAGTACATCTCATACATTTCAAAATGTTTTTGTTATAGGAAGGGTAGATAATGAAAATAAAATTGTTGTTAGAAAATTTGATATGTATAATATCTCTAATACGGAAGATTATTATTATGATATAAATGCTACTCTTAATAAGACGGCACCCTATCCATTAGTTGCAGATTCTTTAATATATAAACATATTGCTGTTGCAGGGATATTACAAGATAATATAACAGGAAATGAAGAAACCAATATCTTTGCTGTGGATATTGTTGGTCCTTCAGGTGCTGTAGCATTTTTTGTTCCTTTTATACAAACATACGGAAACTATAACAAAGGAGAAGCTGTCATAAGGGATTTATTGTTTGATGCAATAAATGATACAGGCGGTAATTTACTTGTCTTGGAAGATATTTCTTTTATACCATCTAATACATTAAATTCTATTTATATATTATCCGATCCAATATCCACATACTTATCTTATACGGCAGATATGATTTATTCAGATATAAATGGAATAAATTATCCTTTTAATTCATTATCAACTTTTCAATATCATAATTTTTTAGCAGCAGGTATAAACCTAAACAATGCAAAGATAGATATCTGGAATGCAGATAGAAATGTATTGGGCGGAAATTGTAACATGTTAATAAACGAAAATATTACAGTGCATACAGGTGATTTATTGCAACCAATTAACCCTCTCATTAGAATATTTACAGATCGTATTCTTTGGAATGTTGAAAATGATAATAATTTAGAGATACAAATTAACGTAAATTGCAATTAATAAAAACAAGTGAGATATGAAAAAAATAATTTTATTAGTAATAACAACAATATTTTCTATTCATGTAATGGGACAAGGAACACCTCCACCCAATTTTAATATTTGGTTATTACCTGAAGCATTACAACAAAATTGCGTTACTTTACCTGTTTTTGCAGGACAACAGTATGTAAATCCTATTAGTAACTATTCTTTTGGAAATCTATCGGCATTTGCTCAACCTTATTTTACAGATTCTATTATTGCAATAAAAGGTGTTGCTGTCATTGGACGATATTTTCATTCTTCTTCTCATCCTGCAAATCCGGACTCAACATATTATTTACAAATACATAGCGGCAGTTTGGGTAATGTAGTTGCTTCAGGTAGATATGACGATGTAGTTACATGTGTTAATGCAAATAGTACATGGGCAGGAATATCCAGCAATACTGGACAAAATTGGTATTTTGAAGTTTTTTTTGATTCTACAATACTTATTACGGCTTCGAAATTTTATGCAGTAGCAACAGTTCCTACTATGATTCCTTTCGTAGGTCTTTGTTGTCTTGAATTAAATGTGGTTAGTTATTGGGATAACCCTAATTGTCCTGTAATAGAACCTGCAAGCGGATTAATAGATAGTAAATGGGATTTTTTTAGTACCGTTACCACATATCCTCCTGCTACATTATGTATTTTTCCAATCCTTGATACTACACCAATCACTGCGTGTTTGTTTTCTTCAACAGCAACCAATGATACCATAGACAGCACAATTACACTAGCAACTACGATAGATTCGCTTGGTTATCCATTACCTCAAAAGATTGGTTTCGTTTATGATACAATTCTTACTAATCTTACTGTAAGTAATCCAAATGCTGTTGTGTATAATTACAATAATAACAATAATACTTATTCATTAACCCTGCCTTATTCTTCATTGACTTGCAACAAAACTTATTATTATCGTTCGTTTGTGATAACACAAATTGATACGACTTACGGCGGCACACACGATTTTATAATAGAATGCACAAATGATTTACAGCAGATAGACTTGGACAACAGTTGCAAAATTTATCCAAACCCTGCGAAGAATGAGTTGTTTATTCAAAGTGATTTTAAGGTAATGACGCTTGAGATTTACAATAATCTTGGTGTAAAAGTCAAGGAGATGGAGTTGAATAGACACGAAGCGAAGATAGATATTGCTAATTTACCATCAGGCAATTACACATTGAAACTCCTAACCACACAAGGCGAAGTAAAGAAAAAGTTTGTAATAAAATAAGAAATGAAAAAATTGATTTTAATATCGGTGTTAGTTTTTGCTGCATTTACAGGTAAAGCACAGTATCCGGCATTTGATACATTTTATGTGTATCATCCAGATAATTGTCCCAAAAGTTATTTTGATTTTGAATATAATGATATAAGAAATAGATATTGCTATCCGTACAATATTGGATTTGACCCATCCAAACCATCAGAAGCAACAGGGTGGGTCATTGGACAAAATACTTATGGAATAACAAAATATGCACAACACTGGCATTTTGATTCTACTGTTTATGTGTGTGGAATGGCAATTTACCATATCGGAGAAGGTTTTGGTATTACTGCAGGTTATAAGGGTTATATTTTAGATTCAAATTTAGATTCATTGGGGATAACTAACTTATATGGACATGATATGTATCAACAGCAGGCAATTATAGACCCATTTGGTTATAATATGTATTTCTTTGGTACTGCTATTCCAGTGCAAGATTTTTATTTAGCAGCCGATAATGGTGTTATGAACACAGGTAACACAAGTCCTAGATTTTATCTGGCATCAGGTGGAGTTAGTGATACTTGTATTAAGCATTGGTATTGGAATCAACAAGGCTATTATGACACATTACCTAATGGTTTAATACTTTGTTATTTTGATGATAGCCCTTATTTTATGAAAAATGGGCAATGGGTGCGTTTTGCGGATGATAGCGTTTATGAGCTTTATAAATATATGCGTATAGATATTTTGCCAATCCTTATGGTTTTGTCAGACACGATTATAATTACTCCTCCACCTGAGGACAGTTGTCGTTGTGAAAATTGTGGTTGTGATACTTGTCCGCCTTGTTGTGATACTTGCGACGGAGCATTAAGGCAAATAGACTTGGACAACAGTTGCAAAATTTATCCAAACCCTGCGAAGAATGAGTTGTTTATTCAAAGTGATTTTAAGGTAATAACGCTTGAAATTTACAATAATCTGGGAGTAAA
>JAISTG010000051.1 GCA_031272705.1 Bacteroidales bacterium
GATTTGTATATGAGGAGTTTTGTTTTGACAAAGATTTACACTACTTACGGCGACACTTTAACACACATTGATTATGGTGATATAAACTCGTTTTCTTATGATTGTATTGAAGCAGATACGAATAATATAACAACTATTTATAACGATATTCAAATTAAACTTTATCCAAACCCAACGGACAAAGAAATTACCATTGAAACCGCTGTTCCAATACAAAAGGTTGAAGTAATAAATTCCAACGGACAAACAATTTACATCAATGAACCGAACAAAAAAGAGGTAAAAATCAACACTTCAAAGTTTGTTTCGGGGAATTATATTGCAGTAATAACGACTTCAAAAGGTGTTGTTAGACGACAATTTGTCGTTAAGTAACTTACATATTTGAATGAAATAATATGAGCCTGTAAAAAGCAGGCTTTTTTATTTCTTTTTATGGTAAGAGAAAATTGCCCAAGTGTTTAGGACAAGCAAAATGGTAATCAGTGAGCAAATTTGCGGCATAAGGTCAAGAAATGTGCTACCTTTTAGATAAATGGCACGCATTGATTCTATATAATACTTCAAAGGCGAGAGTCTTCCAATATATTGTCCCCAAACAGGCATTGAACTAAACGGCGTAAACATACCACTCATCAACAGTAATATCATAAGCAAAAAGAACATTATGAACATTGCTTTTTGATATGTATTGAAATAATTGGAAATCAACAATCCCATACCCGATACACATAAAATAAAAAGCCACGATAACACATAAATTGTTAAGAAATTACCCAGTGGAACAATACCATAAATCAACCATGCAACAAAAAAACCTATTGAAATAACAATCGTACCAACTATCCAATAAGGAATGAGTTTTGAAAGAATAAAAGTAAAACGTTTCACCGGTGTAACATTTATCTGTTCTATGTTACCGCTTTCCTTTTCTCCAACTATATTCAGAGCAGGCAGGAAACCGCAGATAATAGTCAATATCATAACCATAAGTGCAGGCACCATAAAGTATTTATATTCCAACCGTGGATTAAAGGCATAAAAAGAACTTATTTCCAAAGGACTTTGTGTTTGTTGAAGGTTATGTTGTTGTTCTGTTAAAAAGTTAGAGATGATATTTACAACATACATTGCCCCCATGGTTCCTTTAACTGAATTTACCGAATTGGCTGCAACAAAAATTTTTGCATCATCTTTGCCCAATGAAACCTGACCGTTGAGAGCCATTGCAATAGATAACTCTTTTTCCAAATCATTTTTGATTATAACAATAACATCAACCTTACTTTCTTCAACCAAATGCAAAGCCTGTTCATAGGTTTGACACATGCCGTAAAGAGTCATTGAGGGATTTGCCGCAAGCCGTTGTGTTATTTGTTGTGAAAAACTACTGTGGTCATTATCTATAACAACTAAATTTACATTCTTTACCTCCATATTGGCAGCCATTGGCAATATAATTAAGGCAATAAAAGGGAACGCAATAATAAGTTTAGGGATAAACTTATTGCGAAACATTTGTTTGAACTCTTTTTCTATTAAGTACTTTATTACCATAACCTTAATTGTTTATTTATAACCGTTGTTTAAAGTTTTTCAAACTTATAATTATTAATCCTGTTGCCATAATTAAAAGAACTCCCATTTCTTTCAATATATATTTCACTTCAACACCCATTATCATCAGTTTGCTCATTGTGCCTATAAACCATCGTGCAGGCGTAATTACCGAAATAAATTGTAGAAGTAACGGCATATTTTCCAAAGGAAACATCATTCCACTCAATATCATTGACGGCATCATAAAGACCATTCCTGATATAAGCAGGGCTGCAAGTTGCGATTGAACGACGGTAGATACCAACAGCCCAAAAGATAAAGACACAATAATATAAATCAATCCCAAAGCAGCAATCCAAAACAGCGAACCATTTACAGGAACGCCCATAACGAAATGCCCAACAATAAGAATAGTAACAAAATTGATACAGGATAGCATAAAATATGGAGAGAGTTTGGCAATGATTATATAGATTGTTTTTATTGGTGAAGCAAGTAGAAGTTCCATAGTACCGCGTTCCTTTTCCCGCACAATAGATACGGAAGTCATCATGGCACAAACAAGCGCAAGTATCAATCCCATTACAGCAGGCACCATTGAATAAGAGGAATTCATTTGCGGATTGTAGAGAAGGTGCATTCTTACAAGGTCACTGCTTTGCGATTGTGCCGAAAACTCTTTACTTTGTGCGAGAGCCTGATTGCAGAAACTGCCAAGATAACTGACCAACTGCTGTGCCATATTGGGATTGGAAGCATCGGCATAAATCTGTAATGCGGAACGATTGAGATGAAGCATATCCTGCTTAAAGTTGGCAGGAATGATGACAGCCACTTGTATTTCACCCTTGCGGAAAGCAGACATAACTTCGGATATTGAGGCGTATTCCTTGTGCAGACGAAAAAATTCGCTGTTTTCTACCTTGTGCATAAAGTCGCGAGAAAAACTGTCGTGAGACATATCTACTATCCCGTAACTGCTGTGTTTTATATCATTGCTCAGGGCGTAACCAAATAGAAACATCATAGCAACAGGCATAATAAAGAGAATAAGCATCGTTGGGACATCTCTAAAGATATGTTTGAATTCTTTTGCAATAAAACTTCTTAACTGCTTCATAATCCTTCTCCTCTTTTTGCCTTCCCTGCTATTTGAAAAAATACTTCTTCCATAGATTGAACATTAAATTGTGTTTTAAGAGCATTCGGCGTATCCAATGCCGCAATCTGTCCATCAACCATCAAAGAAACCCGATTGCAATACTCTGCCTCGTCCATATAATGTGTTGTAACAAAAACTGTAATTCCTGTTGCAGCCGTTTCACAAATCATTTCCCAAAAACGTCTTCTGGTTATGGGATCTACTCCGCCCGTTGGCTCGTCAAGGAAGACTATTTGAGGCTGGTGAAAAACAGCAACGGAAAAAGCCAACTTCTGTTTCCAGCCCAAAGGTAAAGATTTAACCATAGTATTCCTTTCCTCAGTCATTTCAAGCCTTTCAAGAAGGATATTGGCATTGTTTTCAATATCCTTACGCTTCATTCCATAAATACCTCCGAAAAGTTTAATGTTTTCAAAGACGCTTAAATCCTCATAAAGAGAAAATTTCTGGCTCATATAACCAATCCTTGCCTTTATTTTGTTAGGATTTGTGCTTATGTCATAGCCTGCCACGAATGCCGAACCCGAAGTAGGTTTGCTTAAAGCACAAAGCATCTTCATAGCAGTTGTTTTCCCTGCTCCGTTTGCACCGAGAAAACCAAATACTTCACCCTTTTTAACTTCAAAACTTATGTTATCTACCGCCTTAAAGTTCCCAAAATGTTTGGATAAATGCCGTACGATGATTACATTGTCGTTTTCCATAAGTTTATTTTTATAATTAAAATTGGCGGAATGCTCAATATGAATATCGGTTACCTGCGAACAAAATCCTTATATTGCGGAATTTTAGGCACGTATTCGGCATTATCCCACAGATTGCTTGTTATCATCAGGTCAGCGCTGTATTGGTTGCAGGCTATCGGCACATTATGAACGCGACATTGACGAAGCAACATCTGTATATCTGCTTCATGGGGTTGAGGATTAAGGTCGTCTATGAGAAATACGGCAAGGTTTATTTCCTTGCGTACAACCATTGCCGCTATTTCCGCATCGCCGCCGAGAGGTCCCGAATGCATACAGGTTATATCTGCGTTAATTCCATGCTCTTCAAAAGCCTGTCTAATTAAACTGCCTGTTGTTCCCGTGCAAACCAAATGATGTTTGGCGAGGACTTCAAAATGTTCTATTGTCCATTGAACCATATCGGCTTTACGGCGATCATGTGCCACTAACGCAATGGTAAGTTGTTTTTTCATACTAATCTGCTTTGTTATTATTTCAATAAAATTTGCTGCAAAGGTACAAAAAAATCATTACTACTTTGTTTTAATTTCATAAAGTCAAGAAATATTTTCCTGAAATCAAGACATAGAAATTTATTACTTGATTCTAAAATTCTATCTCTTGATTCTAAAAAATTATAATTTGATTCCATTTATTTATTCCTTTATTTTATAACTCCCAATCTGAAACATTACTCAACATAAGTTACGACAAACTTGTTCAAGAGCAACAGTATTAAATTCATAACACATAAATGAAACATTACTCACTTATTCTGCTGTTAAAAAGAGTAAAGTTCAGATAATTCAAATTTTATTACTATTTTTGCAATCTGAAAAAAAACATATTTCTATGGATGCAATAACAAAAACAAACTTCAATTTTGCAGGACAAATTAGCAAATACGAAGGAAAAGTACGTGATGTGTACAATATCAATAATGAATTCCTTGCAATAGTTGTTACCGACAGGGTTTCGGCATTTGATTTTGTATTTCCCAAAGGGATACCTTTCAAAGGGCAAGTGCTAAATCAGGTTGCGAGTCTTTTTTTAGATAAAACGCAGGATTTAGTCCCTAACTGGAAAATAGCAACTCCGGACCCGATGGTTACAATCGGCAGACGCTGTGAGCCATTTAAGGTTGAGATGGTGGTAAGAGGTTATATTTGCGGTTCGGCTTGGCGACTTTATCAGGAAGGAGGCAGAGAACTTTGCGGACATTACTTGAAAGAAGGATTGAAAGAGAATGAACGGTTTGAAACCCCACTCATTACTCCTACTACAAAGGCAGACGTTGGACACGATGAAAATATATCAAAGAGTGAAATAATACGTAAGGGATTGGTTTCGGCAAGTGATTATGAACAGTTGGAAGATTATACCTTGAAACTTTTCGCACGCGGTACCGAAATAGCAAAACAGCAGGGACTTCTGCTTGTTGATACCAAATATGAATTCGGCAAAATCGGTGATACTATTTACCTTATTGATGAAATACATACGCCGGATTCTTCCCGATATTTCTATGCAGAAGGATATGAACAGCGATTTGCAAAGGGTGAAAAACAAAAGCAACTGTCAAAAGAGTTTCTACGTGAATGGCTGATGGCTAACGGCTTTTCCGGCAAACAGGGTGAAAGAATGCCCGAACTGACTGAAGAAATAGTAAGCAACGTATCTAATCGCTATATTGAATTGTATGAACACATAACAGGAACTTCTTTTGTGAAACCAGCCGAAAGTGGAAACATCTTATTACGTATAGAGTCCAACGTTGCAGAAGCATTATCCAAACTATGAATATGAAAATAATCTCTTATAACGTTAATGGTATAAGAGCCGCTATCGGAAAAGGTGTAATAGACTGGCTTTCCAAAGAAAATCCGGACGTTATATGTTTTCAGGAATTAAAAGCAACACCAGACCAAATTCCTGTTTTAGAATTTGAGGCTATTGGTTACAAATGTTATTTTTTTTCTGCCAAACGTAAAGGATACAGTGGTGTTGCCATTCTCTCCAAACAGCAACCCAAACATATTGAATACGGAATGGGCATAAAGAAATATGATGATGAGGGACGGTTTATTCGTGCCGACTTTACCGATTTCAGTGTTGTCAGTGTTTATCACCCTTCAGGGACAAGTGGAGACGAGCGTCAGGATTTCAAAATGCAATGGTTGGATGATTTTGAGACTTATGTTGAAACCTTACGCCAACAGGGATTAAAGTTAATTCTGTGTGGAGACTACAACATTGCTCACAGGGAAATAGACATTCACGACCCTGTCCGTAACGCAACAAACAGCGGCTTCCTGCCGGAAGAAAGACAATGGATAAACCATTTCATTGAAAAGGGTTTTATTGATACTTTTCGTTTTTGCAATGGGGATGTATGCGACCGATATTCGTGGTGGAGTTTTCGTTTCAATGCAAGGAAAAATAACAAGGGATGGAGGATAGATTATATTCTTGTTGATGAAGCCTTGAAGGAGCGTATTATATCAGCAGATATTCTTAATGAGGCAGTACATTCCGACCATTGCCCCATAGTTCTGGAAATATAATGTATATATGAAAAAAGGATTTGCCAAACTACTAATGCGTCTTTACGGATGGCACTTTATCGGTGAGCCGCAACCTCAAATGAAGAATTGTGTATTCATTGAAGCACCTCATACCTCTATGTGGGATTTTGTATGGGGACGTTGCGGATTGTGGATTTTGGGGGTTAATGCTCATTTTTTTATTAAGAAAGAATTATTTTTCTTTCCGTTAGGTTTGCTTTTGAAATCATTGGGCGGAGTACCGATTGACAGACGCAAGGGAGCAAATTCAATAGATACGGCAGTAGAAAATCTGCTTTCCAATAAAGATTTCTCCGTAATAATAACGCCGGAAGGAACTCGCAAACGCACAAATAAATGGAAAAAAGGATTCTATTTAATAGCACAAAGAGCCAACGTACCAATCTATCTGTCATATTTGGATTATGCACAAAAAGAGGCATCATCGGGAGAATTATTTTATCCCACGGGGGATTATGAAAAGGATATGGCATACATTTTTTCGTATTACAGTGATAAAACAGCAAAATATCCCGAACATTTTAACCTCTCACGGAAATAGATTTCAGCAGTTATCCTGTCCATAAAACAAAGAAGCCCTTTCAAATTAACCGGAAGGGCATTTTTAGTATTTTATTCTTTAGGGCACCTCTAATTTTCACTTTTTTGCAATTCAGCCAGAGGTGCGTTAAAACTAAACTGCAATTTGCCTGCAAAGTTAATGTATTTTTTTTTATTGACAAGCGTTTTTTTTGAAAAATTTTCTATCTATCTATCTATCTATTTATTTATCAGCATTTTATAAGTTATTCGATAATCGTTTATTTTAAGATTTTACAGGTACGGGGTTCAGTTGCAGGCGGATAATCTGTTCGTA
>JAISTG010000087.1 GCA_031272705.1 Bacteroidales bacterium
TATTAAAAAGGCATTTCATTGGAAAGCAGATGAAAAACTTACCAATGAAGAAATCAGGTTGAGGCTTGAAAAATTGGGCTATTACATTACCAAACAAAAACTGTCTGAAATGCTTAAAATCCATTCTACTGTGGACTTATGGCACACAACTTTTTGAATGGGGAAATAGTGAAAGGCAACCATCCTGCAATTATATCTGAAGAAACTTTTTTGAAAGCAAATGAAATTTTAAATACAAAATACACAGGAGGTTATGAACAGAAATTGGAAAAAGAATGGGCACCATTGCTGGGTACTTTGAAATGTCCCTGTTGTGGATACAATGTAACTGCTTCTGCATCAACAAAAATGAAAAAGAAGTAATAGAGAGGTTTACTATTATGTTTGTTCCAGAAAGGGCTGTAAAAGCAATAATCAGGTTGTTTATGTGCATGAGGCATTGAACAATACATCTGTAAAAGATATAGATAAAAAGGTTTTTGAAACTCAATTAACCAAAGTGTTTGCAGGTCTGACAGAGGGTAACAAACAGGATGCCCAAAGAATGAAAGCAGAAGTAAGTAAACTGACAACTCAACTCAAACAAATGGAGGCAAACTGGGCAGTAGAAACAAATCCCAAGAAGCAGAATATTTTGTGGACACAGATAGAAGAAACAGAGAAGAAAATAACTGAAATTACCCAAGAACTTGCCACAATAGAAATTTACATATTGAACCTCACGGATTTTATGAAATATGCCATTGATTTAGATTTTACCCCTTTGAAAATGTGGAAGAAAATAAAATTGGGGATAAAAGAGATTTCAAAATTTACTGTTTCTACAAGGTTTTTACTTTAACAAAGAAAACAGGCATATTTGAACCTTTAGCAGTCAATCTGTTTTTTATTGTAAACCTTGAATTATCAGATAATTACAGACAAAATAAAAAAGGACTTTCCCCTAAAAATGGAGGAAAGCCCCCTTTTGTACTCCCAGCAGGACTCGAACCTGCATTTAAAGTTTAGGAAACTTCCGTTCTATCCCTTGAACTATGGGAGCATTATTACTTGCGGGCTACCTCAATTTCTTCATAACCCTCAATTATATCCCCTATTTTTATATCGTTAAAATTGTCTATATTAAGTCCGCAATCCTGTCCTGCAACAACTTCCTTGACTTCATCCTTAAACCGCTTCAATGATGCAAGTTTGCCGGTATAAACAACTATGCCGTCCCGTATTATTCTTACTTTTGTATTGCGATTTATTTTGCCGTCCAAACACATACAACCCGCAATAGTACCTACTTTTGTAATTTTGAACGTTTCCCTTATCTCTAAATTGGCAACAATTTTTTCCTGTATCTCAGGAGCAAGCATTCCCTTTATTGCATCGGAAAGTTCATTGATTGCATTATAAATAACCGAATATAACCGAATATCTACCTGTTCCGCATCTGCAAGTTTGCGTGCTGCAACGGAAGGTCGCACCTGAAAACCAATAATAATGGCATTTGAAGCCGTTGCTAAAAGTACATCACTTTCGGTTATCTGTCCAATAGATTTATGGATAACATTAACCAAAACTTCTTCCGTAGAAAGTTTCAAAAGGGAATCAGATAAAGCCTCAACCGAACCATCAACATCTCCTTTTACAATGAGATTCAATTCCTTGAAATCACCAATGGCTATTCTTCGCCCTATTTCATCAAGCGTTATATGCTTTTGAGTTCGTAATCCCTGTTCTCTTTGTAATTGCATTCGTTTTGTGGCTAATTCTTTCGCATCTTTTTCATTCTCCATAACGTTAAAAGTATCCCCTGCCTGTGGTGCGCCGTTCAATCCCAGTAATAAAACAGGAGTTGAAGGTCCTGCCGACTTGACAATTTGATTCCGTTCGTTATACATAGCCTTTACTTTTCCATAAGTAGAGCCTGCAAGCACCATATCCCCCTGTGAAATAGTTCCGTCCTGAACAAGAATTTTCGCAACATAACCTCGCCCTTTATCAAGAGAAGATTCTATTATTGTTCCTTTTGCACGTTTATTAGGATTCGCTTTTAATTCTAATATCTCCGATTCTAATAATACTTTTTCCAATAATTCTTCTACGTTTGTTCCCTTCTTTGCAGATATTTCCTGTGATTGATATTTACCTCCCCATTCTTCCACAAGCAGATTCATATTGGCAAGTTCTGTTTTTATGCGGTCAGGGTCGGCACCCGGTTTGTCTATTTTGTTCAACGCAAATATTATTGGTACTCCTGCTGCTTGTGCATGATTGATAGCTTCAATGGTTTGCGGCATTATTTTGTCATCACAGGCTATAACAATAATTGCCAAGTCTGTAATTTTAGCACCTCTGGCACGCATTGCGGTAAAAGCGGAATGCCCAGGAGTATCAAGGAAAGTTATCTTTTTACCGGATTTAGGTAAGGTTACTTCGTAAGCACCAATATGTTGTGTGATACCGCCTGCTTCGGAAGCAATAACGTGGGTATTTCTTATATAATCAAGCAATGATGTTTTTCCATGATCAACATGTCCCATCACAGTAACGACAGGTGTTCTCAATATGAGATCTTCAGGTTTATCTTCATTTTCTTCACTCAATGCTTCAACAACATCGGCACTCACAAACTCTATTGTATAACCAAATTCATCAGCAATAAGTTGTATTGTTTCCGCATCAAGTCTTTGATTTATGGAAACAAACATACCAAGACTCATACAGGCTGCAATAACTTTTGTAACATCAACAGACATCATTGTAGCCAATTCATTTGCGGTTACAAACTCCGTTACCTTTAATATATTACGACTTTCCATTTCAGCCTGCATCTCTTCATGCAGATGTTGCTGAACTTCCTTACGTTTCTCTCTTTTATGTTTAGATGTTTTGGATTTCCCACCGGAAGCAGACAAACGAGCCAAATTCTCTTTTACTAAACGCTCTATTTCGTTGCTGTCTATTTCCTTATGTTCTGGTTTTTTCTTTTTATTGTGTTTTGTTTTGTGAAAATCCTTATCGTTTTTGTTTTTATCATTTTTCTTGTCTATTACAGGAATCTGCACAGGCTTAGTAGAAAGTTCTACCTTACTTATCTTTTGTCGTTTCCGTTTTTCTTTTTTTGCAGATTTATCTTTATTGAAAGGTGTTTTGGGTTTTTCAACTAAAGAATTAAGGTCTATTTTTTCTTCTAAAACAACAGGTCCTGTAAGTTTTACGTATTGGGTCTTGATAAATTCTTTTGGTTTTTCAGGTTCGGGCTTTTGTTCCTGTTTTCGTTCCTGTTTTTTTTCTTGATTTTGCTTACGTGAAAACTGCTCATTTACTTTACGCTCCTGTCGTCTAATAGCCTGTAATGCTTTCTCTTTTTCCTCTTTTGTTTTTTCCTTTTTAGGCTTGTTATTCTGTACGGCAGACAAATCTATCTTGCCCAATACAACAGGCTCATTCACTTGTACTTTAGAAGGTTGAGGTTTTGTTTCACTTTCCTGCACTTCTATTGTTACACTTTCTTGCATTGGCGGTTCTTCTTCCTGTTCAGACTCTATTGTAACAGACTTTATTGTAATTATTTTTTCCTGTTGCTGAATTTGTTGAGGCTTTTCTGTTTTTTTCTCCTTAACAGGCTTTTCAACAATCAGTTTTATTTTTTCCGCCTCCTGCTTTACCTGACTATCAGTTTTGAATTGAGAGGCAATAAGGTCATAATCGCTTTGTTCAATTTTCAAATTAGGATTGCGTTCTATGACACGACCCTTCTTTTGTAAGTAATCTGCAATAGTAGATATACTTACATTGAACTCTTTGGCAACTTTCCCCAATCTGTATGTTTGTTTTTCTTCCGCCATATATAATTTTTATGTTATTATTATTCAAATTCCGCACCCAAGATAGCAATAACCTCCTTGATTGTTTCAGGCTCAAGGTCTGTTCTCTGCTCCAAGTCGGCAGCAGAAATGGCTAATACATCTTTTGCGGTATCGCATCCTATGGATTTCAAAACATCTATAATCCATTGTTCTATTTCATCTGCAAATTCGTCAAGCAACACATCGTCATAATAATCTGCTGCAAGTTCATTACGATAAATCTCTATATTGTATCCGGTCAGTCGGCTTGCCAGACGGATATTATACCCTCCTTTACCAATAGCAAGTGATACTTGGTCGGGATTCATACTCACATCCGCCCTTTTCTCATCGGGATAAAGTTTAACCTCATCAACCTTGGCAGGATTCAAAGCACGTTTTATATACAACTCCATATTGGAAGTATACATCATTACATCAATGTTTTCGTTCCGCAATTCGCGAACTATACCATGAATACGTGATCCTTTCATACCAACACACGTTCCCACAGGATCTATTCTGTCGTCATAGGTTTCAACAACTACTTTTGCTCTTTCGCCCGGTTGACGTACTATATCCTTAATTGTAATCAGTCCATCGTAGATTTCGGGAACTTCCTGCTCAAACAAACGTTCCAAAAAAATAGGAGAAACGCGTGAAACAATGATTTTAGGCACTCCATTTTTCATTGTAACCGATTGGATTACAGATTTTACATGATCTCCCTTCTTAAAATAATCGCCGGGTATTTGCTCCTCTTTCGGTAAGGATAATTCAACTCCGTCATCGTCCAAAAGCATAATTTCTTTCTTCCAAACCTGATGGATTTCAGCAATAATAATCTCTCCTTTTTTATCGGTATATTTCTTTAATACGGCGGCACGTTCATATTCCTGCACCTTTGCAACAAGGGTTTGCCTGATTGTAAGTATCTCTCTGCGACCAAACTCGGAAAAAGGTACTAATTCCGATAAATCTTCCCCTACTTCCAAATCCGGTGCTATCTTTATGGCTTCGGAATAGGCTATTTGAGTATTCGGATTCTCAATTTTGTTGTCATCAACAATTTCTCTGTTACGATAAATATCAAAGTCACCACGGTCGGGATTGATAATAATATCAAAATTATCTGCATTCCCGTATTTCTTGGTAAGAGTTGCCCGATAGACCTCTTCTAATATATTCATAAGGGTTTCTCTGTCAATGTTCTTTGAATCCTTAAATTCTGCAAAACTATCTATTAAATTCAGTTCCATTTTGTTATATTTTTATTTTATTTTAATTCATTATCTGCAACCCAAAGATGAAACCATCAATGAGTAATCTTCTTCCTCTCTATCAACTAATTGCTCAAAGGTTTTTGACACCCTGGAACAGTCCTCAATGGTAACACCTGTCAGTTTTGTAAGATAAATTACGATATTATTTGCTTTATTTACCGTAATTTTAGCAACCGACAGGCTTTCATCGCCATTTTCTCTTGATAATTCGCAGGCTTTGGCAGCCGCTTCCTGTACTTTTTCCTTGTTAATCATTACTTCTAAATCTTTAAGAACGTGGCAAGTATAATAAAAGGAACGCATAGCGTCCCTCCATACACATTCCAATTTCAGTTTGCAAAGGTACAACTTTTTTTTCAATTACAAACAATGTTCATAAAAAACTTCTGTTTTAACAAAAGAAAACAATAATTTTTTAAGATTTGATTCTAATTTTCTGAAATCAAATTATAGCGTGCTAGAATCAAATTACAGAATTCTATAATCAAATTCTAGCACGCTATAATTTGATTTCAGAAAATTAGAATCAAGTCTTATATTGATAAAAAAAAAGAGATGTCCCGTTAAAGAACATCTCTAAAATCATAACTTAATACTTTTTGTTTATTTTATTTGCCTCTAAGAACTTCTATTGTCCCTGTGTATTCCACATCTCTAACAGGACCGCGACCAATGAAACGGAAGAAGTACGTACCATCAGGAGTGTTGGTTTTATTAGGGTCCCAGCCGTCCTCATTAACTCGTAAGTCTTCTTTAATATAAATCATTCTGCCGTAGCGATTGTAGATTGTCAGTTCGTTATCCGGAAAAGCCTGTCCGCCAATGAGGTTTGTGATTATAAATATGTCGTTTATACCATCTCCGTTTGGCGTTACAACGTTAGGGAATATCAGATTATCATTTACAATAGTTATTGTCCGCTTAATGGAATCAACACATTGATAATGATGACCGCCTGTGCCTGTGCTGTTTGTGTAAGCATAGAGCGTTATATCGTAATCTCCAACGAGCGAACTACTGCTTGCTGCTTGCCAAGTGATAATAGGCTCTTTGCCATCTATAACCTGAACATTATTAGGGTTGTTTCTATCGGTTTGATATATCCATCTGTAAGTGTTGGTTGGAAAATCGGGTTGAGTTAAATTTATCATTTGAGCCGATGGAGCGGTAGCATACGGATTGTTTGGCTCCCATGCGAAGTCAGGCAGAGGATGAGCATAAACGTGTATCCTGTTATCTCCGTTTGCAGTACTGTCTAATTTCACGGAATCCTGACAGCCGTCTGCCGATGTAACCTTTAATGTTACGTCATAATTGCCATAAGGGAAAGTGAAAGTAGGGTTCAGTTCCGTAGAAATTTCGTCTCCAACCCGCCATTCAAATGTTTCCACATTGGAAGAGGTGTTAAAGAGTTGAAAAGTGAAAGGTTCGCAGCCTTCAAGCGGGTTAGGGTTATTGTCAATGCTTGCAAGAGCCTGCGGCTTGACTGTAACCTTTATAGAATCGTTGTACGTACAAGGTATAGCACCGCTGTTGTTGGTAAGTGAAACGCTATACAGACGTGCAGGATCATTAACTCCCGCAGTTACAGACAAGGTTGCATTTGTTGAACCGTTAGACCAGAGATAGTCTGTGGCATTACGATGGGTTGCATTCAATACAAAGGTCTCTCCTTCGCAAAGATTTACATCAGGACCGAGGTCAATAACAGGACGTTCAATGATATTGATAAACGTAGCCGTATCCCATACACAACCTAAATTATCAACCAAATGTAAAGAGTATCGGAAGAAGCCGCCGGTATCAACAGGAGGGGCTATTTTTAACGTAGTTTCATTAATTCTGCTCATAAATGGTCCGTCCCAAAGCACACTGTCCAAGTATGTGGTGTAATCCCAAACTCCTGAACCGGGACAGTTACCCAATTCCATATCCCACCAGAATATAAAACCATTATCTGCTGCCCACGTATCACAAACCTGTATTATCCATGTTCCATTAAGAGGGCAGCCAACCAATGAACTGTAATCCTGCCAAGGTAAAATGTAATGTGAAGTATCTGTTATCATACTTGTAGAATCTATTGTACTACCCGATGTATTATTTGCTCCATTTGTTGAAACAGTTGGAGGTGTATTTGGATTGAGACCAATAGGAGCAGAAGCCATATCATTCATATAGAAACGCCTCTTAACAGTAATAGAATCTCTAATAGCAAATCTGTATGTGATGGTAGTATCATAACTAATGAGCAATGCATCAGGATTTACCTGAAAATTAAAGTTAAGAGTATCGGCTACAATAACATCCGTATTGTTATTATTGTAGTTTATTGTAAAATTAACAGGAATATCATTACCTAAAACAGTATCGGAAACAATAGTAAAATTATTGTTATTGTAATTTACATAAACAGTATCCGCATATATCGTTCTTGTTAAAGCTGTGTCAAATTTAATAAGAATTGAATCTGTAGTGTAATTAACCCAAACATTATCCGAATGCAAATATACGGTGTCAAAATTATTCAATAATACAAGGTTGGGATTTGAGCTGGTACTTTGCCCAGCTTTTACACTTCCCGAATCATATGAAATAACGAACATATAGCATTCTTCTTCATTTGACGAAACAATGTTGGTGTCTGTTGTTATTGTTCTTGATAATGGAGAATTACAATTAAAGTATTTTATTCCATTTATTCCTACACAAGTTGTATCGTCCCAATAAAGATTTTCAGAGAAACAATAAGTCCAACCTGTTCCTGGTATATTTGGTGGTGCTGTACATGGATTAGTGTAATCACTCGGATCTGCTCCATAATAGTCAGCAGGAAGTCCCAAATACGTTCCACCACCACCTTTAGGTTTTAACATAGCGCTCTGCCCATTCGGACAAAATATCTCCATAGTAAAGTCTCCAATAAAGGAGTGTTCCATATTTATACATATAGTATTTAAGCACGTTGGGTCTAATAAGGTTGCTCCATCGGTAAATTTATCAAATGTAACAGGAGCTCTATAACAAGGATTTGCACCGTCACAACTTGGTCCATCAGGAATAAATGTTAACTGTTCGTATCTTTCTCTTTGAGAAATAGGGTGAGTAATGGAATCTACCTGAATATTAGAGTTACCTGAATAATTTGCTATCAAATACTGGGTAGTTCCCGAACACATATCCGCAGGGTTTGCTATGGCGCGAACAGGGTTTTCCGAAATCCGTACTCTGTAGCCAGCAGGTACAGGGCTTGTGCAACCTCCCAAATTTCCTATGTTGGTTGTATCTTTCATTGTAAGAGTTAGATTGTATCCCCATGGTTTTGCCCATTTATATCCAAAATACGGACTTCCTAAAATAGAATCTTTTACTTGAAGCCCATTATCATCTCTGTCTCCCGGTGACCAGTAAAACCAGCATGTAGAATCCGATTGGTGATAAAGCATATCATTTTCAGGAAATGTAGCCTTTGCTATCAATGCAACAGAATCCCCTGCACAAATATCTATTGCCGCAAAAGGAACGGAATCTATTCTAATAAGCACTTGCGGTCCATATTGTGGGTTCTGCAAAATAGTATCAATTCTAATTGTTCCGTCGTCAGACGTAGTTTCTGATATTAATGTATCATATCCTATTATGTTTATGTCAAATATGGAATCAACATCTATATCAAACCTTATCTGTTTACGTGAAACTGTTCCATCGGGAGCGTATCGCAAAAAGAAAGTATCTAATGAAGGAACAGGATATTGACATCGTGCATCACAACTCACATAAGCAAAAAATCCTTTTGCATTATTTACTGCATCCGCTTTGAATCTTAATGTAAGACAACCTATTCCTGTAAGAGGACTTCGTACAGTTTTGCCCGCAAGCATATTACCTGTGAAAGCATTTGCTCCATTAAGAGTAAATAAAGGAGATGTTACGCTTTGACCCTCATGTATCCACAATGTATCGGAAGGATGAATATCAAATGTATCAAATCGCAATGACAATCTTTCAGAAATTGCGGAATTTGCACACAAAGTAGCAACATACTCTTTGTTATTCTGATAATTTCCAAATTGACCGGTTGCTCCATCTCCTGTGCCATCATCGGAAAAATACCAATCACATATAACAGAAGTTTGTCCTGCTAAAGCATCAATGTATTTAATACTAAGTTGAGAACCGCCCTGTCCCATTAAATTACTTGTCCAACCAAGTAATAACAACGAAATAATTAAAAAGATTTTTTTCATATTCTTTGAATTTTAAGGTTACAAAATTACACATTTTTTTAATATCAACATCATGTTTCTTAATTTTTTTCTCTTTTACACCAACATAAACAATTCTTTTTGCCTTTTGGTTACATCAAAAAGCAAAAAAATTACTATCTTTGCAAATTCAAACAAAGCAAAATTATAAAAACTATATGAATTACAATACTGTAAAAGGGACAAGAGACTTCTTGCCAAATCAAATGACAAAAAGGAATTTTATCTTTGACACAATTAAACATATTTACAGGAAGCATGGTTTCCTTCCGATAGAAACTCCGGCTTTGGAAAATCTTTCTACACTAATGGGAAAATACGGAGAAGAAGGAGACAAACTGCTTTTCAAAATACTTAATTCAGGAAACTTTCTTGAAAAAGCCGATTTCACTTCGTCCGAAACCGATTATAAACATTTTACCACGCAGATTTGTGAAAAGGGATTGCGATATGATTTAACCGTTCCCTTTGCAAGATTTGTTGTAAATCACCGTAACGATATTTGTTTCCCTTTCAAACGTTATCAGATTCAGCCTGTTTGGCGTGCAGATAAACCACAAAAAGGACGCTATCGTGAGTTTTATCAGTGTGATGCTGACATTATAGGTAGCGAAAGCCTGTTAAACGAAGCAGAATTGTTGGATATGATTTGTGAAGTCTTTTCCACACTGAATCTTAACGTTGTAATAAAAATCAATAATCGCAAAATACTTTCGGCAATAGCCACAATGCTCAACAAAAATGAACATCTAATTGACATAACTACTGCAATAGACAAATTAGATAAAATTGGATTGGACGCTGTAATAGAAGAACTTATCCTCAAAGGCTTTTCCACCGCTGACATAGAGCGTTTGAAACCCATATTGCTGCTTTCCGGCACAAACGAAGAAAAAATTACAACCCTGTACTCCTTATTTAATAATATAGAAGAAGGTAAAAAAGGATTGGAAGAACTGTCTGCCCTGTTAAATTTTGCAAAAACGTTACAGATAAGTAATCTTGAACTTGACCTTACCCTTGCTCGCGGGCTTAACTACTACACAGGAACGATTATAGAAGTGAAAGCACAGGACGTTTCTATCGGTTCAATAGTCGGAGGCGGCAGATACGACAACCTTACGGGTATTTTCGGCTTGCCGAACGTTAGTGGCGTAGGTATTTCCTTCGGTGCAGACCGCATTTATGACTGTTTGGAACAACTGAATCTCTTTCCACAGGATATAAGCCAGACTACACAATTATTATTTGCTAATTTCGGCGAACAGGAGGCTACTTACTGCCTTTCCGTTGCTCAAAAACTAAGACAGGAAGGTATTTGCTGCGAAGTATATCCCGATAATACAAAAATCAAAAAGCAAATGATTTATGCCAATGACCGTAATATCCGTTATGTTGCCCTTGTTGGTGAAACCGAAATGAAAGAAGGAAAAATTACACTCAAAGATATGCAAAGCGGAACGCAATCCCTTATGACTTTTGAACAGTTAAAAGAAACATTGAAAGCATTATAAAATATCATGTTAGACGAAATAATAAATCAGGAAGAAGAAACACCGGAAGAAAACCTTACAGACGACACTAATGATACCCTTTTTGAAAATTATCGCATAATTGTAGATGGCGGACAGAGTACAATGCGACTTGACAAGTACCTTTCAACGCACATAGAAGGTACAACACGCAACAAAATTCAACAGGCAGTGAAGGCAGATTTGGTTAAAGTGAATGACAAGAGCCAAACATCAAACTACAAGATTAAACCCAATGACCTGATACAAATTTACCTGCCTGCTCCTCCGAGAGAAGATGAGATAATTCCTCAAGATATTCCGTTAGATATAATTTATGAGGATAGGGATGTGCTTATCGTGAACAAGTCTTCTCAAATGGTGGTTCATCCTGCTTACGGAAACTGGGACGGAACACTCCTTAATGCCCTTACATACCACTTTCAGCAACAGGAAATCCCCGAAGGCAATTCTTCAATACCGCTTTTGGTTCATAGAATAGACAAAGACACCACGGGATTGTTGGTTGTAACCAAAAATGAGCCTGCTCAGTTCTTTCTTGCTCAGCAATTCGCCGAACATTTGTGCGAAAGAACCTACACGGCACTCGTTTGGGGCGACTTAAAAGAAGAAGAAGGGACAATAGAAGGGCATGTTGGCAGGAACTTAAAAGATAGGAAAATCATGGATGTATTTCCTGATGGCTCACATGGCAAACACGCTATAACACATTGGAGAGTTATCAAGCGTTATGGTTACGTTACGCTTGTTGAATGCAGATTGGAAACAGGCAGAACGCACCAGATACGCATACATTTCAAACATATGGGACATCCTCTCTTTAATGATATGACCTATGGCGGCGACAGGATTCTCAAAGGCAATACTTCAAGCAAGTATCGTCAGTTTATACTTAACTGTTTTCAACTTTTGCCACGTCAAGCCTTGCATGCCACTACGTTAGGCTTTGTTCATCCTACTTCCTTTGAGAGAGTATTTTTCTCTTCTCCCCTTCCCAATGATATGAAAGCCGTCATTGACAAATGGGACGCATACATCAGCAATCGTTTAGAGGATTTGGAATAATCCTTTTCATGATTTGTTCCAATAGAAAAACCTCTCACATTTCTGTAATTTGATTATAGAATGCTAGAATCAAATTACAGCGTTCTATAATTTGATTCCGGTACGCTGGAATTTGATTTCAGGAAACGGAGACCGCATTATCAAAATTTCAAGTGCAGTTGCAAGCCAATGTCCTGTCGTTTGTTATCCGCAATAAGGTCATTTCCCGAACCTATTTCCTCTTTTTCAGTATATACAGTGACGGCATAACGGGCAGAAACCTGAATATGCTTTGTTATTTGCCACAAACAATAAACGTAAGCACGATGTCCCTTGTCATATAACGTTGCAGTACTGTAATTTAACGGCAGATTATATTCGTAGATACTAAATCTGTTATCATAATCGTCTGTTTGGAAGAAGGCATATCGCATATTGATTTTCAGTTTGTTGGTAAAAAATGAACAAAGAGCCTCCACAGAAACGAAAAAGCCCGATGCAGTGTCGCTTTCGTAGGAATTTGTAAAGCCGTAACCACCTCTGGCATAGACCGAAAGCCATTGCAACAGACTTACATTATATTTTAACTGAATTTGATTAAAGAAATTGTCCTCCGGATAAATACTTCCGTCCTCGTGAGTGGCGTTGTATGGACGGTTATTAAACCTGTAAATAAATGAAACAGAGTTTGCTATGTTCGGTTCAAAGACCACCTCTGCTCTTGCTTTGTAACCAAGCACCGATTCATTAGCCCGATAACTTATATGAGGAAAATGAAACAGGTCAAAGCCCGTATAGTAATGCCAATGCTTATTTATACGGTGGGTAAAGGCGGCATAAACGCCCTTTTCGTTAGCATTTTGAGATTGAATTCCTATTGCCGATGCGTAGAAATTTTGAAAGGCTTTTGCATAATCACGATAAGTTACTGATAATGTGGTCTTATAATTGAAATCTATTTCAATTCCGAAGATTGAAGCGAGAGCCTGATTAGCACTCATAGCCATTTCGGTAAACAGAAGTACTTTTCGCCAGTTGTAATTAAGGTTTAAGCCTGCCACATTGTTATTATAGCCTGTGAAATAGTCGCTTTGATACGCCGAATTTTGATGAGAGATGGGGTATTTGTAGCCATAACCGAGCCAAGTCGCACCTGCCTCAAATCCTTTTGAAGCATAGGAAAGATGGATACCAAGCATTGTTTCCGTATTGCTGTCCTTGCGACTTATTTCACTTAATGTCCGATGATTACCTGTTGTTAATATACTTCCCGAATAATCAACATAGTTATACGAACCAAAGAGATAAAGGTCAAAATCCTTAATGCGTATCTGTGTAGCCAAACCTCTACTGAATCCATACTCGGTTACGGAACGGTAAGGTTTTATTCCCTTGCTGCGTCTCTTACTTTTAGCATCGGGATTGAAGTATCCAAGGTCAAAGAATTGCCCCATAGTCAAGCCTTCTCCAAAGTTCAGTTGATAATCTCCAACGGTTAGTTGCTCCACAATGCCCAAATGTTTCAGCGTAAGTTGCATAGAATATGCGTCAAAGCCATATCGTTGCAAAGAATCAAAGAAAGGCTCGCCCGCATCCTTGTCTGCCGTGAGCGAAAATGAAACTCTGTCAAAATAATCTAAGTTATAACGAAAATTTGTTGCAAGTTTTGAGCCGATATAACCTTTTTCTTCCCTCGTGAAACCATAAGAGTCTTCAACAACTTGCCGTCCCTGAATACGGAACTGGTGTTTTGCCTTTTTGAAAATTGAATCAAATCTCAGCGAAGGCTGTTTCTCTACAGGGAAAGCACATATAAATGGAGTTATTTGTTGAATTATATCATCGGTAAAGCCGTTAATGACTTGCAATTCAAAGATAGAAAACATTTGACCTGAGGTTCGGATGTATATTTTGAGGTTACGGATTTGTGTTGGGGACAATCCGAGAAGCGAAAGTTGATAATCGGTTGCCGTATTGAGGTTGCAGGGTGTTTCAAGCATATTATAAAGGTCTTCTATCATTGTTTGCTTGGTCTGATCTTCAATTTCGGCATCCTCAATGGAAGTAACAAGGGAAGATATGGCTGTTTGAGTGTTTTGAGCCTGTAATATGATTGAAAGGAAAAGCAGAATGAATAGACAGAAATAATACTTCATTAGCCTGAATGTTTAGTTCAATACATCAAATCAATATCAAGAAAAAGCGGTGCAACGCTTTACGCCCTGCACCGCCTGTTTTGTTATTGTAATTACTTAACTTCTATTATTAAAACACGACTCTTTTCCCAGAATTTCGCAGGATCGGTAATTGTAATCCCGGTTGGTTTTTTCTCATCACCATTTAAGCGATACGAATTTTCAGGTTGCGGAGTTATAAAGGCTATTTTTTTACCTGGAAGGCTGATGTCTTCAATTCTTCTTATATCAACCTTGTGGTTTTCTGCCAATGTAGCATCGCTACTTACCAAACTCTTGCGTCCGATGCCCAAAAAGCCGCCAGACCTCGTGATTACACCCTGCTCTATCAGTTCTTTCCTTGTCCCGATAAAGACATAAGCCGTATTCTTTTCGTCTTCTATCTGCATAATGTGCTTATCCTTAGAAGTGTTTTGACGATTCAAATCCTCAATATCCTTATTCAAATTGGTGATTGTTGCTTTCTTTTGCTCCAATTCATTTGTTAGGGCTTGGATTTGCTGTTCCTGTTCAAAGATTTTAGCCTGTAAGTTGGTTACAAACTGTTTCATAGCATCATTATCCTTGTTTAGAGTATTCACTTTACGGCTTAACGCATCTACTTTTGCCTTATTGGCGTTCAAAACTTGGTTTATGCTTGCTAATTGTGCCTTAATCTTGTTACGCTTGTCGGCAGTCATTTCTCCCGAAGCGTTTTTCATTTTATTGACATCAACATACTTTGCAGACATTTCGTCCAAACTTTGCTCTATTTCATTAAGTTGAGCGAATAAATCCTCAACTTCGGCATTTCTTTTGTTCAATGCTGCCTGTATAGAGTCGTTTAATGCCTGTTGAGTTATAAGTTGTTCCTCTAACTCTTTCTTTCCGCAGGAGGTAATTGCAACTGCAATAATTCCTAATGCTAATAAGTACTTTCTCATGACTGTTTTCCTTTAATTATTCAATTATATTATATTTCTTTTATATTGTTTCAATCTGTTACTTTCCGTAAATAGTAAGCATTTTACTGCTTTTATAACGTACAAAAAGCCATTTTATTTTTTTGCAAAGGTATAAATTATTTGATTAAATAAACACTTTTCACCTAAAAATTTTATTTTAATTGTATTTTTTTTTATTTCGCTTCGCAAAAATCAACACATAAATCGCTTTATAATCATTTGATTGACACATAATCAAATAAAATTTTATAGGTCTTTATTTTTGCGTAACTGTAATTTGATTATAGAAAATTAGAATCAAATTCTAACGTTCTATAATTTGATTATAGAATTCTATAACTTGATTCTAATACTCTATAATTTGATTTCAGGAACGGGTTATTTGATTACGTAAAAATGAAATAGTTATAAAATTTATTTTTTTAGCGAAAAGAGGAACTCCAAACCGCCTTCCGTTCTGTTTTTGGCAACGATTGTCCCGTGATGAAAAGCAACGGCGTTACGCACAATAGACAAGCCAAGTCCGGAACCTCCTGTGTTGCGGGTACGACCTTCATTTATGCAATAGAAACGCTCAAAAAGACGGCTTAAATGGCTCTCATCGGCTATTCCTTTGCCCGTATCGTAATACGAAAAGTAGTAAAAGTCATTGTCTTCGTTGTATTTGGTTATATGAATGGTTATTCCCTCACCAGCATATCGTATAGTGTTGTCGGCGAGGTTGCGAAAAATGGAGTAAAGCAAATTTTTGTTGCCCTGTAGCAGCAGATTATCACTTATATTCCATTGCATGTCAATATGTTTATCCTGCAACGGAAGAGCAATATCGGTTTTCAATTCGGTAAGAAGGTTAAAAAGCGAAACGCTTTCAAGGTTAAAGGACTGCGGAGCGTCTTCTATCTTGGTTATAAGGCTCATATCGCTTATCAATTCCGAAAGAACGACGGCTTTTTCGTACGCCTGACGAATGAAATATCTGCGTTTATCCTCATCCAAAGGCTGTTCGAGCAATGTTTCAAGGTAACCTCGTATGCTTGTAACGGGAGTTCGTAATTCGTGAGCAATGTTTCCGGTGAGTTCCTGTTTGAGAAGACGGTTTTTTTCCTGCTTTGTGATGTCGTTTAATATGATTTCAAAACTCTTATCCTCAAAGATATTCATACGAAGTGAAAAAATTTTACCCTGTTTTTTAATTTGGGTTTCCAAATAGTTGTTTTCGGATGTATGTTCATTTTGTTTCAGGAAGGTCTGAACCTCTTCAAATGCCGTATCATAAAACACTGCCAGCGGGTTACTTGACCTGTCGGTAATTGTATCAATGTGTTGGAGGAACAAAGCGTTGTAAAATTCCACCTGTTTGGCACAAGAGTAGAAACAAATTCCCTCTTCCAGACTATGAACGTGCTGAAGCAGTTTCTCCCGTTCTGTTTCTATCTTGCTTTTGTGCCTTGACGGATTATTGAACAGATGCCACATTTTGTTCTTTCCTGCTTTTAATGTTCCAAACCATCAATATCAAACCTGTAACCGAAACCTGAGCGATTTACAATCGTAGAAGCATATGTTCCAAGTTTCTTTCGCAAACGTGTAATATGCACATCAACGGTTCTTTCCGTTATATACGGAGTGTCTTTCCAAAGAATATCTATCAGTTCCTGTCGTTGTAAGAATCGGTTAGAGTGTTGTATGAGAAAGGAAAAGAGTTCAAATTCAGTTTTTGTAAGTATTATCTTTTCATTGTTTATCCTTACTTCCTTCAATTCAAGGTCTATCACAAGGTCTTCTAATTGTATGAGTTTTTTAGAAGGTTTTTCGGCAACTCTTTTCAGCACTGCTTTTATTCTTGCTGTAACTTCTTTTATGGAAAAGGGCTTTGCAATATAGTCATCGCCCCCTACGGAAAAGCCTGTAAGCATTTCGTTTTCGGTATCCTTCGCCGTAAGAAATATAATCGGCACAGGATTGTTGTCCTTTCTTAATTTTTCTGCCATCTTATAGCCACTCATTCCTCCCATCATTACATCTAACAGGATAAGATCCGTTTCGGGCTTTAACATTGTTAAGGCTTCTTCGGCTGAATAGGCACAAGTAACATCAAATCCTTCGCTTTTAAGATTAAATTCCAGTATTTCACAAATACAGAAGTCGTCATCAACAATAAGAATGCTGCTCATAGTTCATTGTTTTTAATAATTAAATAACATCTGCAAAAGTAATAAATTTCCAAAATGTATCATCCGAATTTTCCTTTCACGTAATTCTGTGTTTGAATCTTATCAGGACAGGTAAAAATTTTATTTGTGTCGCCGAACTCTATCAATTCGCCAAGCATAAAGAAGGCTGTATGGTCGCTTATCCTTGCTGCCTGCTGCATATTGTGAGTTACAATCAGTATGGTGTAGTTATGCTTCAGCCTGTTAATCAATTCTTCTATTCTTGTCGTAGAAATGGGGTCTAAAGCCGAAGCAGGCTCGTCCATAAGCAGTACTGACGGCTCAACTGCCAAGGCTCTGGCGATACATAAGCGCTGCTGCTGCCCGCCGGACAGGTTAAAAGCCGACTTCTTTGAGTTATCCTTCACTTCGTCCCATAAAGCCGCCGCCTGCAAAGACTCTTCCACCTTTTGTATTATGGCGTTTTTGTCCTTTATTCCGTTAATTCGCAAACCGTAAGCCACATTCTCAAATATGCTTTTGGGAAACGGATTAGGCTTTTGAAAAACCATACCGACTTCCTTTCGCAAAGCATCAACATCGGAGTTCTTTTGATATATATCCCTGCCGTCAATCAGACATTTACCTTCAAGGCGAGAACCGTCAATCAGGTCATTCATTCGGTTGAAAAGTCGCAGGAATGTACTCTTTCCGCAGCCCGAAGGTCCTATAAAAGCCGTTACGGACTTACTTTCTATGTAAATGCAGATGTCTTTTAATGCCTGAAAAGAGCCATAGTAAAAATTAACGTTCTGAGTTTCTATCATAGACCGGTTTTTTTGTTTTGCACAAATATAAAGCAGTTGTTACAACTCGTTGTCTTTTATGTTACGAAACGGATAAGAAATAATAAAGGTTCAAGATACTTTAATAGAAAATATTCTCTTAATTAATGATTGCAAAAGTGCAATTTGGGTTATAATTTTTTAGAAATAAATCTCTTGATTCTAAAAAATTATAACTTGATTTCATTTTTTTTATTCCTTTTTTTTATAACACCTTGCGTTAAAATTCACGGCAAACGCCTTAAATGCCAATTCCGCATGTGGTATATAATCTCTACCCATAATGTTTTTTGTTTTTTTTAATTATTATTATTATTTATATTTATTTGATTTTGTGATATATCCGTCAGGGACAAAATGCCAATTCCAACTTTGGGATACGTATCCGAAGTTTTGCGATACGTATCTGAAGTTTTGGGATACGTATTCGAAAGTTTGGAATACGTATCCCAAAACCCTGTATTTTGCAAAGAAATTTTGTTTTATTTGATTTGTCTTTTTGTTCATTTTGTTAAAAAATTAGTGTTTTTAACGGCGACAAAAGTACAAAAAGGGTTAATATCACCAAATTATTTTGAAAAAATTATGAGATTTATGCCGGTTGATGTTTCCAGCGGCGATGACTCCAAAGCCAGAATTGTGGAGCATTATTTATGAGTTTGGTAAGTTCTTGCAAACATTTCTCCGTGATTTCTCCGTATTTGGTGTTTTGCGGAAAATCATTGACGGATTGTATTTCAAAGGTATAGTAGCCCCGTTTGACTTTCTGTACGCCATAAAACAAAACAGGATAGTTATATTTTTTCGCATAATGTTCAGGACCAAAAATAACAGCCGTCCGTTGATTAAGAAAATCTGTAATATAACTGCGTTTTACGTCATTGGGAGACTGGTCGAAGAGCATCATATAAGCACATGGAATATGTTTTTTTTCGTACCCTTCAAAGCATTGACGAACATTGTTTGCATAAACAACCTCCGTGCCGTATCTTGTACGTTTTTGGTGCATCAATACCTCAAAAACCTTGTTGCTCATAGCCTTTCCAACGCCAATTCCGTGATGCCGAAACTGCATTCCAAGCGAAAGAACCATATATTCCCAATTATTATAATGTGCGGAAACCAATATGACACTCTGATTCTTTTCAAAATAAGTCTGTAATAACTCAGGATTTAAGCATTTATAGCGTTTCATTACCTGTTTTTTTGATATGGTGAGAGCCTTAATTGCTTCCAAAAAAATATCCGCAAGATGTGAGTAAAATTTTCTTTCAATAATAGAAATCTCTTTTGATGACAGATTGGTAAATGACTTTTGCAGATTGGTTTTTACAACCTTTCGACGATATTTAAGCACATCACGAAGCACAAAAGCAAGAAAATCTGCAATACAATACAAAACTCTCATCGGCAATAGCGATAAGGGAATGAGTAAAAAATAAAATAATATGCCGTTCAATACTCTTTTCATCTTAATTTTAATGAAAAAGCCACTGACAAAGTGGCTTTTTTGAATTGTTTTTTGAGGTCTCTTCCAGATTCGAACTGGAGTAAACGGTTTTGCAGACCGGCACCTAACCACTCGGTCAAGAGACCTTACGTTTTTGAGGGTGCAAAGGTACAACTTTTTTTTGAATTACCAAATTTATTTTTTTATTTAGTCATCGCAATGGCTGGAATCTCCTGAATTGTCTTGATATAATGAAACTTTAAACCTTCAAGATAAAGAGCAGGAATGTCTTCAATATCTTTTTTATTTTGTTCGGAAAGGATGATTTCTGTTATTTTTGAGCGTTTTGCCGCAAGAATTTTTTCCTTGATACCTCCCACAGGCAGTACCTTACCTCTTAACGTTATTTCTCCAGTCATTGCAACATTGCGTTTTACTTTTCTATTGGTGAAAATGCTTAAAATAGCCGTAAAAATAGTAACTCCTGCACTTGGACCATCTTTTGGTGTTGCTCCTTCCGGAACATGGATATGCAGATTATACTGTTCAAAATCCTGTTTTATGCCTAAACTTTCGCTATTTGCTTTAAGATACTGATATGCAAGGGTTGCAGACTCTTTCATTACTTCTCCAAGATTACCCGTTAGATTTATAGACCCTTTGCCTTTTGATAACGATGCTTCTACAAACAGAATTTCTCCTCCTACAGCAGTCCAAGCCAAGCCCGTAACAACTCCAACCGTATCACTTTCCAACTGTAATTCGTGAGCAGCACGAGGTAAGCCAAGTATCTTCTGCAATTCATTTATTGCTATTGTTGTGTTATATTTCTCTTCTTTTGCTATCTGTACCGCACGATAACGTATTAGTTTAGTTATCGTGCGCTCCAATTCCCTCACTCCCGACTCTCTTGTATACTCATTGATAAGAACTTTCAACACAGAATCATTTATGGTTATCTGTTTCTTCTTTAAGCCATGTTCCTTTAATTGTTTCCGTATAAGATGACGCTTTGCTATCTGCAATTTTTCTTCTTCTATATAGCCGGAAATATCTATTATTTCCATTCTGTCCAATAATGCAGGATGAATAGAAGATAAAGTGTTGGCAGTTGCAATAAACATCACCTTTGACAAGTCATAATCAATGTCTAAAAAGTTATCATGAAAAGCAGTGTTTTGTTCCGGATCTAATACTTCCAGCATTGCAGACGATGGGTCGCCATTTATGGTCATTCCTGTTATTTTATCTATCTCGTCAAGTACAAATACAGGATTTGATGTCTTTGCTTTATTTATAGATGTTAATATTCTCCCCGGCATTGCTCCTATATACGTGCGGCGATGCCCTCTTATCTCCGATTCATCACTCAATCCGCCCAAAGCAATCCTTACATACTTTCTGCCGATTGCTGCTGCAATAGACTTACCCAAAGAAGTTTTGCCCACACCCGGAGGACCTACAAGACAGATAATAGGACTCTTCATATCACCTTTTAATTTTAGAACGGCAAGATATTCTATTATGCGTTCCTTAACCTTTTCCAATCCATAATGGTCGGTATCCAGTACTTCCTTAGCCTTATTCAAGTCGAAATTATCAGAAGAGTATTCGTTCCATGGTAATTCTACCATAAAGGACAGATAGTTCAGTTGCACGGAATACTCAGGTGAAGCATTGTGCATACTTTCTAACTTGTGCAATTCTTTTTTGAAAATATCACTTACTTCTTTTGTCCATTTTTTATGTTTGGCTTTGGATTTCAATTCCTCAACAGCCTTTTCCGATGGCGAACCTCCAAGTTCTTCCTGAATAGTTTTAAGTTGCTGAGTAAGCAAATAATCACGCTGTTGTTTGTCCATATCGGAAAAGACCTTATTTTGAATCTGCTGCTTCACTTCCTGCAACTTCACTTCCTTAATTAAATAACTCAGAATTTTTGTTGCACGTTTGGTAAAGTCATTCATCTCAAGAAGTTTTTGCTTGTCGCTGACCGGCAAATCAAACAGCGAGGCTACATAATTAACAAGTTGGTAAGGATCTTTAATGTCCCGCACATTTATCATATTCCCTCCATTGGTGTAACCCATCATCTGTATTAGTTTAATATAGTTATCGCGGATGGATTCTGTCAGTGCGGAATGGTTTTTAGGCAGTTGGCGTGCATTATCGGGATAAACGGTGTATTCTCCTGTCCAATATGGGTCATCGGATACTATTTTGGTGAGCATAAAGCGTTCTATGCTATCCACAAAGACCACTCTGTTACCGTCATTTATTGTTAGAATGTTCTTAACCTGCACAATACAACCTACATTGTACATATCCTTTTCCTGTGGTTCATTTGCGTTGGAACGTTGAGCCACAACTCCAATGAGGAGTTTCTTTCTAAAGGCGTCTTCTATCAGTTTGATGGATTTGTCTCTTCCTGCGGCGATTGGAATGGAAACAAAGGGAAACAGCACATTCCCCCTGAAAGGCAGGATAGGAATTGTTGGCGGCATATTTGTTTCATTTAATTGTTTTTGACCATCAGTTAAAATTGGTGTTATATCTAATTCTTCGTCAAGCATATTTTCTAAATTAACCATATATTTCTAAAAAAATGTTATAATAGCGGTTGCAAAGGTACAAAAATTAAATGAACAAAATAAACAAAAGCCCGACAAATTAAATTTTTGTCGGGCTTGTTTCGTGGTAGCATATTAAAAGAATGCTGCACTACTCTACAATTACTTTCCTCGTTATTGTGCCGTTGTCGGTATAAATCCTTACTAAGTAATTACCTTTTGGCAGTGTTGAAACGCTTATTTTAATATCCGTTTTGCCGACATTAGACAGATAAACCCTCTGCCCAAAGATGTTAAACATTTCTATTGATTTGATGTTATTGTCGCTGACAATGTTCAATTCATTATGAGTTGGATTTGGGTACAACGCTATGTTGCTTTCTGATTTTGATGCGGTGTGCAGATTATTATCGTTAGCCTGTTGCCAAATAAGAATTGGAAAGCCATTATTTATTGGTTGGTCGTAATCCATACGCCAAACAGGACTTGAAAGATTATAATTCAGTTGGTCAACAAAGTCTTGCGTTATCATATTGGTGGAATTGACTCCTTCGCC